>NZ_JBIUCH010000004.1:0-359967 GCF_044548625.1 Micromonospora sp. NPDC051925
TCTTCGGTTGTCCTCACAAACCATCGATGATCAACGCGGTGGCCGTCTTCACGCCCACGCCACGCCCAACGCCGAAGCCAAGTGACGTTGGAGTATTAGGACTGGTCAGCGGCCCTCTTACGTTGCCGATGCGCCACCGGGGCGCATCAGCCGAGGAGGACACATGACCGAGCCGAGCCCCACTGAGGCCACCAAGAAGGCCCCGACAAAGAAAGCCCCTGCCGCGCCGGAATTCGCCCCGACGGTCACCGACAAGGGGCGCTTGGACCACACCGCCTGTGGGCATCCCCGTGACCTCAAGGGCCGGGCTGCATGTCGAGCCAACCACGCCAAGCAGCAGGACGCCCAGTGGGCCTACTCGACGACGAAGACGCCCACGCCAGGCAGGGTCTCGGTCATGCCCTTGATCCGTAACACCTGCATGGCACGGTCGATCACGGGTTCCGTAACGCCGTAGTGCTCGATCAACTCTCGGCGGCTGGGCAGCTTGGAGCCCGGCGGGAACTCGCCGGACTTGATGCGTTCGGCGAGGTCGTCGGCGATCTGCTCGTAGCGGTAACGCGGTGGCACGGTGTTCCCCTCGGTTGGCAACACGAGTAGACCACCTACGCCAGCCCTTGACTACCCAACGGTACCTGTGGGAGGTTGCCTAAGAGGTCGATTCCCCCGGTTGGCACTGTGGGCCGGTCCTCACTGGCGTGGGGGGGCGGCCCCGCCCCCCCCCGCGGGGGCCCCCCCCCCCCCCCCCCCCCCCCCCCCCCCCCCCCCCCCCCCCGGGACACACACGGCACGAGGAGGCGGCAGTGCTCCATTCCCACCCCCGGACGCGGCGAACACCGGCCTCGACTGCTCCGGCGAGCCGATGAGGCGCGTCTCCTACGACGGGTACGTCCTGGCGGTGGCGCTCACCCTCGCCCGCCGGCATCGGCCCGTCTGGTCATGGCGGCATTGGCGACACATCTGCCGCTGCGGAAGCGCCCTGCCCTGCCAAAGCCGCCACCGTATCCCGATCAACCGCGGCCACTGGCCCAGCCAGGACGGCCCGCGATGACCACCCACCAACCGACGCACGGAATCGACCCCACGTAGGAGCGGCCCCATGCAGCACAAGTTTGTCGTCACCCCCCGGTCCAATCACGACGCCCCGGCAGGCAACCCCGCTGCCGGGGCCGGAGAGCGGGGGCGCTCGTGATCTCCAGTGTGCTGTCGGTCCTGTTCGGGGGGCTGGTGCCGGGCTTCCTGCTCGGGCTGCTCGCGTTCCGGGTCAAGTCCCGGTGGTGCCCCCGCTGCGGCGGGTCCACCCACACCATGCCGCTGCCGGGGCACGACCGATGACCGGGCCGGGCCGGCAGCACACCGGCACCGAGTCGCCGATCGGGCGGCGGATGGCCGAGCTACGGGCTCGCCGGGGCATGAGCCAACAGGTCTTCGCCGACCGGATCGGCAAGTCGAAGAGCTGGGTCGACAAGGTCGAACGAGGCGTGCGTACCCTCGATCGGCTCTCCGTCATCGAGACGGTGGCCGGGGCGCTCGGCGTCGCCCCGCACGTCCTGCTCGCCGGCAGGACCGCACCGGCACCGGCCACCGACGTGGGTGCCGGCGTGGAACGGGTCCGGGCCGCACTGGCCCGACACGATGCCCCGGGGTCGGCCCCGGTCGGCCCGCCGGTGCGCCAGCTCGACGACCAGGCAGGGTACGCGTGGACGGCCTATCGCAACGGGCATCACCCCCAGGTGCTGCGGATGCTGCCCGACCTGCTCGTCGACAGCCGCCATGCCTGCCCCGCCGGCCTGGTGGACCCGCCCGCCGCCGACCTGTTGGTACGGGTCCACCGACTCACCGCCCAGACGCTGGTCAAGCTCGGCGAAGCCAACCTCGCCTGGCTGGCCGCCGACCGGGCGATGATGGCCGCCGCACGCGGTGAACCGCTGCGGGCCGGGCTCGCGGCGGTCTCCCTCGCCCAGGCGCTCCGGGCGCTGCGGCGGGGCCGTCTGGCGACGGCTGCCGCGCTCACCGCCGTACACCGACTCGACCCGGCGGTGTCGGAGGACGATCCGCCGGCCCTCGCCCTGACCGGGACGCTGCTCATCGAGGCCGCCCTCGCCGCCGCCAGCCACGGCGACACCGCCACCGCCCACGACCTCACCGAACGCGCCGCCCGCCTCGCCACCCGCCACGAGCAGTACGACCACCAGCACGACGGCATCGCCTTCGGCCCCACCGCCGTCGAACTCGCCCGCGCCCTGACCGCCACCCGGCTCGGCGACCACCATCGGGCCGTCGCCGCCCACCGCCGGGCCACCGAGCACGACGGCTGGCAGCGGCTCCCCGCCGAGACCCGCGCCGCCCACCTCATCGACATCACCCGTGCCCACCTCGACCTCGGCGACCGGCACGCGGCCGGCCGGGCGCTGCTCACCGCCGACCGCATCGCCCCCGCCGAGACCCGCACCCGCCCCGCCGCCCGCACCGCGCTGACCGCCGTGCTCCGCTCCGGACCCACCCCGGCCGACGTCGCCCGCCTCGCCGCCACCATCGGA
Source organism: Micromonospora sp. NPDC051925 (assembly GCF_044548625.1). Classification (NCBI taxonomy): domain Bacteria; kingdom Bacillati; phylum Actinomycetota; class Actinomycetes; order Micromonosporales; family Micromonosporaceae; genus Micromonospora; species Micromonospora sp. NPDC051925. Next base: position 2,541 of record NZ_JBIUCH010000004.1, read on the forward strand.
TTGACCCGCGCCTGACCACGGGAGGCGCGGATGGCGCGGGCCCCGGTCGCGGTCGCCTGGCCCGTGGTCGCCTTCTCCGTCGGGTTCAGCACGGTGATCGTCCTGGCGGACGCCGTGGCCGGAATGCCAGCGGAACGAAACGTTCTCGTTTCCCTCGATGGTGCGACGTACGTCATAGCTGGCTGCACCGGAGCGAATCCGCAGCTAACGTGAGTACGAAATCGTTTCGCGAGGAGAGATCATGCCTACCGTGCCCGCCGTCCAGCGCGGCGCAGGAACCGCCGACGACCGGGCCGGCGACGACCGCCACCCGGAGCTCCTCGAGGCCGTGCTCGAGCTGCTCCGCGAGGTCGGCTACGACCGGCTGACCATCGACGCGGTGGCCGCGCGGGCTCGGGCCAGCAAGGCCACCGTCTACCGGCACTGGCCCGGCAAACCCCAGCTGGTCGCCGCCGCGCTGCGCCATCGCCACGTCGGCGTGCAGATTCCCGCCGACACCGGTTCGCTCCGCGGCGACCTGCTCGAACTGCTGCGCACCACCGCCGCGATCTGCACCGACGACAGTGACCTCATGCAGGCTCTCATCTTCGCCATGCGGAGCAGCCCCGAACTGGAGAACCTGATCCGGCAGCAGGTGCTGCCCGCCGGCCGGGTGGCCGGCGTCGCCGTGGTGGTCCGCGCGGCAGCCCGGGGCGAGATCCCCGCCGAGGCCGGTGAACGGGACCTCTTCCACGACCTCGCCCCGGCCATGGTGATGTCCCGGATCATGGCCCACGGTCTCCCGGCCGACGACGAGTTCATCACCAGTCTCGTCGACCAGGTGCTGATTCCCGTGCTCCGCTACCGCTCCGACTGAGCGGCCAGCCGCGACCGCCCCAGACACACCGGGCACTGCGCCCGTCGGTCGCAGCTCCGCACCGGGAAGCCCGCCCGGTGTCCCCGTCATCCGCAACGCAGCCCGTACCTCATTCGAAAGGCCCACCATGCCCGGTTCCACCGCAACATCCCCGGGCGCACCCGACGCCGTGGCGTCGACAGGGGCGCACCCGCGGCGCTGGCTGGTACTGGCGGTCATCGCCATCTCCCAGCTGATGGTCGTCCTCGACGCCACCATCGTGAACATCGCCCTCCCGCAGGCCCAGGCCGACCTCGGCATCTCCGACGCCGACCGGCAGTGGGTGGTCACCGCCTACACTCTCGCCTTCGGTGGACTGCTGCTGCTCGGCGGCCGGATCGCCGACTACTGGGGACGCAAGCGCACCTTCCTGGTTGGTGTGGTGGGCTTCGCGCTCGCCTCCGCCATCGGCGGCGTGGCCACCACCGGCGAACTGCTCTTCGCCGCCCGCGCCCTCCAGGGCGCCTTCGGCGCGCTGCTCGCTCCCGCCGCGCTGGCCCTGCTCACGGTGCTCTTCACCGAGCCGAGGGACCGGGCCAAGGCATTCGCCGTCTACGGCGCCATCGCCGGTGGTGGGTCCGCCGTCGGTCTCGTCCTCGGCGGCGTGCTCACCGAGTACGCCGACTGGCGCTGGTGCCTGCTGGTGAACATCCCGATCGCCGCCGTCGCCCTCGCCGCCGCGATCCCGCTGGTCCCCGAGAGCCGCGCGCACGGCAACACCCGGTACGACATCCCCGGCGCCATCGTGGTCACCGCCGGCCTGGTCTCCCTGGTCTACGGCTTCACCAAGGCCGCCGAGGACGGCTGGGACGCCACCGCCACCATCGGTTTCATCGCCGCCGGCGTGCTCCTGCTGGCCGCCTTCGCGGTGATCGAGAAGCGCTCCAGCCACCCGCTGCTGCCGCTGCGTATCCTGCTCGACCGCAACCGGGGCGGCGCGTTCCTCGCCTCCACCCTGATCGGCGCGGGCCTGTTCGGCGCGTTCCTCTTCCTGACCTTCTACTTCCAGGTGGTGCTGCGCTACACCCCGGTCAAGGCCGGCCTGGCCTCGCTGCCGATCACCCTGGGCGTGCTGATCGCGGCCGGCGTGGCCAGCCAGTTGCTGCCCCGCCTCGGCGCGAAGCCGCTGATGGTGACCGGTGCCGTCCTCGCGGCGGGCGGCATGTTGTCGCTGACCCAGATCGGCCTGGACACGTCCTTCGTCACCCATCTGCTGCCCGCGCAGGTCATCCTCGGCATGGGTCTGGGCTTCACCTTCGTGCCGCTGTCCAGCCTGGCCCTCGTCGGCGTGCCGGAACACGACGCCGGCGCGGCCAGCGCCACCCTCAACGCCACCCAGCAGGTCGGTGGATCGTTGGGTACCGCCCTGCTCAACACCCTGTACACCAGCGCGGTCACCGCGTACCTGGCGACCCGGGTACCGGACCCGGTCAACCAGGCCAAGGCCCTGGTGCACGGCTACACCGTCGCCTTCGCCTGGGGGGCCGGGCTGATCCTGCTCTCCGGGCTCACCACCCTGCTGCTGATCAAGGTGCGCAAGCAGGACCTGTCGACGGGTGGCGCGATGCACCTGGGCTGAGCCCGCACCGGCCGCCGGCCACCCGCCCCGGGGTGACCGGCGGCCGACGCCCGCCCCCACGGACGCCGGTCGGCCTAACCCTTCACGCAGACCACCTGCTTGAGGTGCGCCACCACCTCGACCAGGTCGTCCTGCTGCGCCATCACCTGGGTGATGTCCTTGTACGCGCCGGGGATCTCGTCGACCACCCCGGCGTCCTTGCGGCACTCCACCCCGGCGGTCTGCTCCGCCAGGTCGGCGGTGCTGAACGTCCGCTTCGCCTGCCCCCGGGACATCCGCCGCCCCGCGCCGTGCGACGCCGAGCAGTACGCGTCCGGGTTCCCCCGACCCCGCACGATGTACGAGCCGGTGCCCATCGACCCCGGGATGATGCCCAGGTCCCCCCGACCGGCCCGGATCGCCCCCTTGCGGGTGACCAGCACGTCCACCCCGTCGTACTGCTCCTCCGCCACGTAGTTGTGGTGGCAGGAGATCGGCTCCCCGTAGCTGACCTGCGGGAACGCGTCACGGACCACGCCGCAGAGCAGGGCGAGCATGACCGCCCGGTTGCGCCGGGCGTACTCCTGCGCCCACCACAGGTCCCGGCGGTAGGCGTCCATCTCCGGGGTGCCGGCGAGGAACACCGCCAGGTCACGGTCGGGCAGGTCGGTGTTGTGCGGCAGGGTGCGGGCCACCCCGATGTGCCGCTCGGCCAGTTCCTTGCCGATGTTGCGGGAACCGGAGTGCAGCATCAGCCAGACCTGCCCGGCGTCCGGGCCGTCCTGCTCGACGCAGACCTCGATGAAGTGGTTGCCCCCACCGAGGGTGCCCAACTGGTGCCGGGCCCGGCTCTCCAGCTGTGCCACCCTGCGGTCCAGCGTGGCGAACCGGCCCCAGAAGTCGTCCCAGCCGCGCTGCTCCAGGCCCCGGACCCGACGCGGGTCGACCGGGTCGTCCCGCTTGGCGAAGCCGACCGGGACGACCGCCTCGATCGCCGACCGCAGCGACGCCAGGTTGTCGGGCAGGTCGGCGGCGGTGAGCGAGGTCCGTACCGCGCTCATCCCGCAGCCGATGTCCACCCCGACAGCGGCCGGCGAGACGGCCTGCCGCATCGCGATCACCGAGCCGACGGTGGCCCCCTTGCCGTAGTGCACGTCCGGCATCACGGCGACGCCCTGCACCCAGGGCAGCGCGCCGATGTTGCGCAGCTGCTGCGCGGCCTGCGGCTCGATCGCGTACGGGTCGGTCCAGACCCGTACCGGGGCCTTGGTGCCCGGCAGCGGGGTGAATGCCATCGTGGTCTCCTCGTTCGTCGGAGCAGGGGTGACAGGATTCGCACCTGCGACCGTCGGGGGTGGAATCCGGTGCTCCACCAGTTGAGCTACACCCCTCGGCGGGTGCCGGACGACGAAAAAGCCGCCCGGACCCTGGACGGGGTGGGCGGCTACGCGTGTCGCGCTGGCGCTATCCGCGCCGCCACCCCGGTCGCCGGCCACACCTGCCCTGGGTACGCCCGTCGGCTGGCAACCGCACACCGCCGCGCGGCACTGGCCGCGTGGACTCGGTGTGCAGGTGCTGCGACACGGTGGGCTCCCCGGTGGATTCGGTGTGGCGTTGCCCGTTGAAACTAGGCCAGCGCCCGGACGGCGGCAACGGATATTCACACCGCTCGCGGCAGCGCCGGTACGGCTACGCGTGCTCACACACCCGTGACACGTCGTCACTCCAGGCGCTCCCCACCAGAGCGACCGGAAGGCGGACCTCCCTGACGTGCTCGTCGGCGGTCTGCACCGCGGTCATCCGTGGACGGTCCGTCGTGACGGCGCAGCGCGCGGTACGGTGCCTGACCATGGCACTGATGCGCTGCGACTTCGACTCCGACGCCCTGGGACTCAGCACCTCGATGACGGTGATCCTGCCGCAACGCGCCCCGTCCCAGCTCGGGGACTCCGGCGGCGCGGTCGACGGCGACCCGCCGGTGCTCTACCTGCTGCACGGTCTCACCGACGACGACACCGCCTGGCTGCGGCACACCTCGATCGAACGCTACGCGGCCCCGCTGGGCCTGGCCGTGGTGATGCCGCAGGTAGGCCGCAGCTTCTACACCGACGAGGCGCACGGCAACCGGTACTGGACCTTCCTCACCGAGGAGCTGCCGCAGGTCTGCCAGTCGCTCTTCCGGCTCTCCGACCGCCGGGAGGACACCTTCGTGGCCGGGCTGTCGATGGGTGGCTACGGGGCGATGAAGTGGGCGCTGCGACGGCCGGAGCGGTTCGCCGCCGCCGCCAGCCTGTCGGGGGCGCTCAACGTCGCCCACCGCCGGGACCACCCGGACCGGCCGGTCGACCCGGCCGTCTGGCACACCATCTGGGGAGACGCCCCGGTGGCCGGCGCAGACGACGACACCGTGGCGCTGGTGGGCCGCGCCGGGGCCGACACTCCCCCGCTCTACCTCGCCTGCGGCACCGAGGACTTCCTGTACGAGGACAATCTACGCTTCGTCGAGGCCGCCCGGGAGCGGGGTGTGCCGGTCACCGTGGAGTTCTCCCCCGGCGACCACGACTGGCCGTACTGGGACGCGAAGATCCAGGACGTGCTGACCTGGCTGCCACTGCGCACCCGTCCACCGACGGCCTGAGCCTCCGGTGCGGTCGACGTCGGGCGGTGCGTCTGGTGACCGGTGACGTCGAGCAGGGCCGGATCAGCGGGGCGGCAGCGCCGAGCGGGCCACCGGGAAGTCGAAGTAGGTGTCCGGGTAGGGCTCGTCGGCGTACCGGTAGTGCCACCACTCCCGGTCGTAGTTGACGAAACCGCCCCCGGTCATGAGTCGCTCCAGCAGTTCACGGTTGGCGCGGGCGGTGCCGGTGATCCGGGTGTCGGCGGTGTGCGCGAGCGGGTCGAAGCAGTCGAAGCCGGTGCCCATGTCGACCGCGCCGTCGGCGAACCGCTTGTCGGCCGGGTCGGTGCACGCCACCAGCGGCTGGCCCGGGGCGTAGCTGGACCGGGCCGGGGCGGCCAGGGGCTCCAGGGTCAGGTCGAGGGTGCTGCCCCGGCTGTGCGCGGTGGGCGCACCGAGGTAGCCGTCGGCAAAGAGCCTCGACTTGGCCACCCGGGGATAGAACTCGGCCTTCATCTGCTGCCCGGCGGGGTCCTTCGCCCAGCGGACGAACTCGTCGGCCGCGCGCTGCGGCCGGTAGCAGTCGTACACCCGCAGGCTCAGGCGCTGGGCGCGGGCGGCGTCCTGCACCCGGCGCAGCGCCTCGGCGGCGGGCCGGGTGAGCAGGCACAACGGCTCCTCGTAACCGTCCACCGGCCGGCCGACGAAGTTGTGCGGGCCGGCGTACCGGATGTCCACCGCGATGCTCGGGTCCACCTCGGACAGCAGCACCACGTCGGCCGGGGCGCGCGACCCGGTCGGACCGGGCAGGGCGGCGCTCGACACCGGCACGGGGCCCGGCGGCCGGTCGCAACCCGCCGTCCACGTCGCCAGCGCCACCGCTGCGGCCAGCAACCGGGTCGCCGCCGACCGACCGCGGTCCGCGCCGGACCGCACCGTCGGCGGCGTACGACGAGGTCCCGTCCCCGACCGACAACCGTCCGTGTCGGGTCTCACCGCTGGCGGGGGCCGACGTGGCGGGGCCGGCGACGCAGCGCGAGCAGCAGCCCGGCGGCCCCGGCCACGACGGCGGACAGGACGACGGCGACCAGCGGACGCGACCACCGGTGACCGGCCGGGTCGAGCCGGGCCGGGCCACCGGCGGCGGCCAGCGGGGGCGGGGTGGCGGCGGACCCGGACGGCGTGGCGGTCAGCTCACCGGGGTTGACCAGCCGGCCCACGGCCGCGCCCCGGGGCACCCCGAAGCCCCAGTCGAGCAGGTCCGCGCCCTGCTCCCAGCCCCGCTTGTCGAGGACCTCCGCGCCGAGCAGGGCGACCACCAGCCGCCGGCCGTCGTGCTCGGCCGCACCGACGTAGGTGTGCCGGGCCAGGTCGGTGAAGCCGGTCTTCCCACCCAGCGCTCCCGGGTACCGGTAGAGGAGCTGGTTGTCGTTCTGGATCTCGAAGGACTTCTCGTCCAGCGCCGGCTGACCGGGGATCGTCGTCTCCCGGGTGGCGTCGTAGCGCCGGAAGGTGGCGTCGGCGAAACAGGCCCGAGCGATCAGGGCCAGGTCGTACGCGCTGGTGAACTGGCCCGGCCCGTCCAGCCCGGACGGGGTCACCGCGTGGGTCTGCAACGCGCCGAGCTGCTGGGCGTGCGCGTTCATCGCCCGCAACCCACCGGCCAGCCCGTCCGGGCCACCGCCGAGGCGGGCCAGCGCGTTCGCGGCCTCGTTGCCGGACTTGAGCAGCAGGCCCAGCCAGAGGGTTTCGATCCGGTACCGACCACCCTCGGCGAAGCCCACGGCGGAGCTGCCGGGCTCGATGTCGAGGTCCCCGTGGGTCAGGGTGACGACCTGGCGTGGATCGAGTTTCGGCAGCATGGTGGCGGCGAGCAGCAGCTTCTGCACGCTGGCCGGGGTGCCGTACTCGTGCGGGCCACAGCCGCCCAGCACGTCGCCGCTGTCCAGGTCGGCGACCACCCAGGAGGTGGCCGGCACGGCGGGCGGCACGGATGTCCCGGCCGGGCGTACCAGACCGTCGGTGGCCAGGGCCGGACCGCCGACCGCACGGGCGGCGGGGTCGGCGGGCGGCGGCACCGGTCGGGGCGGCCGGGACGCCGACGGTACGGGGGCGCACGGCCCGGTGGTCACCGCCCCGGGAGCCGCCAGGGCACCGGTCGGTGCGCCGGCCGGCGACATCAGGAGGGCGGCGATGACGGCAGCGGTACGTCCCCGAACTCTCACGCTGACGAACGTAGTGACGCCGGGCCCGCTGATCCGGCGATCCGGCGAATCACGCCCGACCGACCCCGACGGGCCGGTAGAGTGCCGCCCCCACCACAGCTGTGGTGGGGGCGGACGACGCCCGCGCCGACCCCGCTCGGGCGGGGGCGTCGGCCAACCCCCACCCGACAGACCCGGCGGTCACGCCAGCCGACCGGGTCAGTGGCCCCGGATGGCCCGGTGGATCTGCACCGGCAGGGCCGGGGCGCCGTCCACCGGGGCCGGGTCCTCGGCGGTGGGTGCGATGCCACCGGTGGCGATCCGGTCCAGGGTGGCCAGCCCGGCCGCGTCGATGCTGCCGAACACGGTGTAGTTGGGGCGCAGCGCCGAGTCCGACTGGACCAGGAAGAACTGGCTGCCGTTGGTGTCCGGGCCGACGTTGGCCATGGCGAGGGTGCCTCGGGCGTAGAGCCGGCGGACCCCGGTGGGGTCGGTCGGCGCGGGTGGCAGGCCGGTGGGCAGCTCGTCGCGGTAGCGGTAACCGGGCCCGCCCTCACCGGTGCCGGACGGGTCGCCGCACTGGAGCACCTTCAACGTCGGGTAGGCGGTCAACCGGTGACAGGGCGTCCAGTCGTAGAACCGGTGTCGCGCCAGGTGCAGGAAGCTCTGCACGGTGCACGGGGCCTGCTCCCGGTCCAGGGTCAGCCCGATCGGGCCCTGCGAGGTGCGCAGGGTGACCCGGACGGTGCCGTGATCCGGCGTCCGACGCGGGTCCGGCGGCAGCGGCACCGGCCGGGCCGCCGGTTCGTCGGGCGTGGAGGTGTAGGCGCACGGCCCCTTCGTGGTCCGGGGCGCGCTCGGGCCGCCGGCCGGCGCGGCGACGGCGGCGGTGCCACCGGCGACGACCAGCGTGGCCGAGGCCAACGCCACCCCGGCGAGGCGGGCCAGCCGGCCGTGGGGACGCGACCCGGCGGCGAACGGTCGGGGTTCACTCGACACTGTGGTCCTCCTGGACTCGTGGTACCGGAGAGGCGGCGGGTACCGGAACGACCGGAGTCTATGGAGGGTGGGACCGGTTGTCGACGCTGCTCGATCCCGGGCGAGGCGTCGCCGTCAGTCCCAGGCGACCCGCCGCCGGACCCGGCGGCGGGCCCGCCGCCGCCGGCGGCCGACGGCGAGCAGGACGGCCAACACGCCGACCAGCACGGCCGCCCCGCCCACCACCGCCCCACCCCACCAGTCCGGTGCTCCCACCGCCCGCCCGGCGGTGGTCGGAGCGGCGGCCGCCGGGGTGGACGGCGGAGCGGACGGGCTGGCGGCGGTCAGCTCACCGGGGTCGACCAGCCGACCCACCGAGGCGTCCCGGGGCAGGCCGAAGCCCCAGTCGAGCAGCCGTGCCCCCTGTTCCCAGCCGCGCACCGGGCGAGCCTCCGCACCGAGGAGGGTCACCACCAGCCGTCGGCCGTCGCGTTCGGCGGCCCCGACGTAGGTGTGCCGGGCCAGATCGGTGAAGCCGGTCTTCCCACCCAGCGCCCCCGGGTACCGGTAGATCAGCTGGTTCTCGTTCTGGATCTGGAAGCCGGGCTTGCGCAGCGCCGGCTGGGCCGGGATCTGGGTCCGCTCGGTCAGCGCGTACCGGCGGAAGGTGGGGTCGGCGAAGCAGACCCGGGCGATCAACGCCAGGTCGTAGGCGCTGGTGAACTGGCCCGGCCCGTCCAGCCCGGACGGGGTCACCGCGTGGGTCTGCCACGCGCCGAGCCGGCGTGCCTCGGCGTTCATCTCGCGTACCCCGGCCGACGCGCTGCCCGCGCCGAGGCGGGCCAGCAGGTTCGCCGCGTCGTTGCCGGACTGGAGCAGCAGGCCGAGCCAGGCGGTCTCGACCGAGTAGCGACCACCGTCGAGCAGGCCCACCGCGGAGCTGCCCGGTTCGATGTCCAGATCCGGGCGGGTCACCGTGACGACCTGTTTCGGGTTCAGCTTCGGCAGCATGGTGGCGGCCAGCAGCAGCTTCTGCACGCTGGCCGGGGTGCCGTACTCGTGCGGGCCACAGCCGCCGAGGACCGCCCCGGTGTCCAGGTCGGCGACCAGCCAGGAGGTCGCGGTGACCGGCGGCGCGGGGGCGTCGGGCGGCACGACCAGACCGGGGGTGGCCAGCGCCTCGCCACCGACCGCCTGCTGGGCGGGCACCGCCGCAGGTGGGGTGGGACGGGGCGGCCGGGTCACCTTCGGCACCGCCAGCTTCGGGCACGGCGTGACGGCTGCGCGGGCCGACCCGGCGCGGGGCGCGACGGACGCGCCGGCCGGTGACGGCATCCCCGCGACGAGGAGTACGGCCGCGACGGCGGCCGGAACCCGGGCTCTCATGGTGAGGCACCATACCGAGCCCGCACGTCGGATCCACAGTGGCCGCGCCGCCCGACGGCTCGTCCGGTGCCGCGCCCGTCGACCACCCGGGTCTCACCAGGAGTAGGTGGACGGTTACCGAAAGGCGACGAAAATCCCGCTCCAGATCGACCACGGAATCGCTCCCACACCCCCTGAGCTGGCGATTCGTCCACCCGACACGCATCGTCAGAGTTCGCTCACCGCACGTCTTGAACGATCTCCGTCCGCTCCCCGTATCCATCGCCGCAAGGACGGATCGGGGCGGTCGCCAATGCCGGGCGTCGGACACCGGTCCTCCTTGACCCCAGCCACCGTCGGGCCACCCGGACGCGACATCGTCGACGGCCCGCCGGAGATCAGAGGAGAGGTACATGGCCAGGCCAATGCGGAAGAATGCCGTCCTCAAGCTCGGCGGAGTCGGCGCCCTGGCGGTGCTGCTGCTGGGTGGCGGTCTACAGCTCGCCTCCGCGGACGAGAACACCGGCAGCGCCGCGCAGACCGTGAACTGCCCCACCGTGCGAGACAAGCTGCCCGCGATTCCGGCGGCTGCCGCCGCCGGGGTGGAGCGGGAGCTGGCCAACCTGGACGAGGAGATCGCCCGGCAGAACGAGCGGCTGGCGAAGCAGGCGGCCAACCCCCAGGGCGGCGCGAACTTCATCAACAACGCCATCCTCGGCCCGTTGAAGAGCAAGCGCGTCGCGGTCCTGGACCGCATCGAGATCAACTTCAACCGGGTCGGCGCTCAGCGTCCCGACCTGGACAGCCTGGCCACCTGCGGACTGAACGCCCCGGGTATCGCGAGCGCCCTGAACAGCTCCGTCAAGGCCGGCAACGCCGCTGCGGGCGCGGGTACCACGGCCGCCGCGCAGACGGTGAACTGCCCGACGCCGCAACTGCCGGACGTCCCGGCCCAGGCCGCCGCCAACGTCCAGGCCGAACTGGCCAACCTCGACAAGCAGATCAGCGAGGCCAACGCCCGCCTCGCCCAACAGGCCGCCAACCCCCAGGGCGGTGCCAACTTCATCAACAACGCCATCCTCGGCCCCCTGAAGGACAAGCGCCAGGCCGCCCTCGACCGCATCGAGATCGCCTTCAACCGCGTCGGCGCACAGCGCCCCAACCTCGACAACTTCGCCGCCTGCGGCCTCAACGGCGCGGGTGCCGGCAACGCCGGATCGGGCAACAACGGCGGAGGCAACGCCGGTGCCGGCAACAACGGCGGTAACAACGGAGCGGGTAACAACGGTGGGGGCAACGCCGGTGCCGCGCAGACGGTGAACTGCCCGACGCCGCAACTGCCGGACGTCCCGGCCCAGGCCGCCGCCAACGTCCAGGCCGAACTGGCCAACCTCGACAAGCAGATCAGCGAGGCCAACGCCCGCCTCGCCCAACAGGCCGCCAACCCCCAGGGCGGTGCCAACTTCATCAACAACGCCATCCTCGGCCCCCTGAAGGACAAGCGCCAGGCCGCCCTCGACCGCATCGAGATCGCCTTCAACCGCGTCGGCGCACAGCGCCCCAACCTCGACAACTTCGCCGCCTGCGGCCTCAACTGACGTACCACTCACGAGCGGCCCGGCGGATGATCCGCCGGGCCGCTCGACGTGTCACACCCCGGCCGACCCGACTTTCGCGCCGACGACTTCAGCTCCCGTCAGCCGACCCGGTCTCGGCCAGATAGTCGTACAGCGCGGCGGAGGCACGCAGCCGGCGCAGGCTGCGGCGGTGCAGGTCTTGCTCACGCCGGGCCAGTTCGGCCCGGACCCGGTCCGGCCGGCCGGTGCTGCGCAGCTCGTCGAGGACCGCCGTGATGATGTCGAACGGGTAGCCACCTCGACGCAACAGGGCCACCACCTGCGCCGCACGCCACTCCGCCACGTCGTACACCCGGTAGCCGGTGCCCCGCTGCCGGTGCGGACGGAGCAGGCCGCGCTGCTCCCAGAGGCGGAGCTGCGAGGTCCGCACGCCGACGTGGGCGGCCACCACACCGATCCGGGCGTCCCGACGGGGCACGGCCGCTGCCGGGCCGTCCAACACGGTCTCGAACGCACCCAGCACCCGAGCGATCTCGGCGCGCTCACGGTCCAGCTCGGCATGGCCGGCGTCGAGCGCGGCGAGCGCCGTCGGCCACTCGCCCCGGTGCACGGCGGCCAGCACCTCCCGGGTACGCGACCAGCCGTGCCCCTCCGCCATCCGGCGGGCCACCGCGAGGGCCCGCACGTGCCGTTCGGTGAGCATCCGGTAGCCGCTGGGCGTGCGGTCGGCCGGCGGCAGCACCCCGTCGGCCAGATAGTTGCGCACCTGCTGGGTGGAGATCCCCGCGCTGGCCGCGACGTCGACCACCCGCCACCGTCGCTCACCCACCCGGTCACCCACCCGGTCACCCACCCGGTCACCCTAGCGGTTGTCACGTGGTTTGAGACTTTACGCCCAGCAGCTTCCCGCCACCTCGGCGATCTTCGGTGAAAGTCTCCACAGGAGCATGAATGAGAAAATCGAAGGTATGGAGCAATCAGCGCAGCCCGCCGCCGACCACCACGACGTGATCGAGGTACGGGGGGCCCGGGAGAACAACCTGACCGGGGTCTCCGTCGACATTCCCAAGCGACGGCTCACGGTCTTCACCGGGGTCTCCGGCTCGGGGAAGTCGTCACTGGTGTTCGGCACCGTCGCCGCCGAGTCCCGCCGCCTGATCAACGAGACGTACAGCGCCTTCCTCCAGTCGTTCATGCCGAACCTGTCCCGACCCGACGTCGACTCGCTGCGGAACCTGACCCCGGCGATCGTGGTCGACCAGGAACGGATGGGGGCGAACTCCCGCTCCACCGTGGGCACCGCCACCGACGCGTACACGATGCTGCGGATTCTGTTCAGCCGGCTCGGCGAGCCGCACGTCGGCGGGGCCGGGGCGTTCAGCTTCAACCTCGCCGAGGGCATGTGCCCGGCCTGTGAGGGGCTCGGCCGGGTCTCCGACCTGGACGTGCCCGCGATGGTGGACGTGGAGCGCTCACTCAACGACGGGGCGATCCTGGTGCCGAACTTCGCCGTCGACTCCTGGTACTGGCAGACCATCGTCGGGTCCGGCCTGTTCGACCCGGACGTCAAACTCCAGGACTTCACCGCGCAGCAGTGGGCGGACTTCCTGCACAAACCGGCCACGAAGATCAAGGTGGGGGCCAACAGCTGGACGTACGAGGGGCTGGCGGTGAAGGTCCGCCGGCTCTACCTGGCCAAGGACCGGGAGTCGATGCAGCCGCACATCCGTGCCTTCGTGGACCGGGCGGTCACCTTCACCACCTGCGCCACCTGCGGCGGGGCCCGGCTCAACGAGGCCGCGCTGTCGTCACGGATCGCCGGACGCAACATCACCGAGTGCACCGCCCTGCAGATCAGCGACCTGGCGCAGGTGATCGGCGGGATCGACGCCCCGTCGGTGGCGCCGCTGGTGGCCGACCTGCGTGACACCCTGGACTCGCTGGTGGAGATCGGGTTGGGCTACCTCAGCCTGGACCGGGAGTCCGGCACCCTCTCCGGCGGCGAGGCACAGCGGGTGAAGATGGTCCGCCACCTCGGGTCCAGCCTCTCCGACGTGACGTACGTCTTCGACGAACCGACGGTGGGCCTGCACCCGCACGACATCGCCCGGATGAACGACCTGCTGCTGCGGCTGCGCGACAAGGGCAACACGGTGCTGGTCGTGGAGCACAAGCCGGAGACGATCGCGATCGCCGACCACGTGGTCGACCTCGGCCCGGGTGCGGGCTCGGCCGGCGGCCGGATCTGCTACACCGGTGACGTGGCCGGGTTACGTCGCTCGGACACGCTGACCGGCCGGCACCTCGACCACCGGGTCACCCTGCGTACGGCCGTCCGCCGGCCCACCGGTCACCTGCCGATCCGCGGTGCCGACCTGCACAACCTGCGCGACGTCGACGTCGACCTGCCGCTGGGTGTGCTGACCGTGGTCACCGGGGTGGCGGGCTCGGGCAAGAGCTCACTGATCCACGGCTCGCTGCCCCGTCGGGGTGGGGTGGTGGTGGTCGACCAGTCCGCGATCAGGGGTTCCCGGCGCAGCAACCCGGCGACCTGGACCGGCCTGCTCGACCCGATCCGTACCGCCTTCGCCCGCGCCAACGGGGTGAAGGCCGCGCTGTTCAGCGCCAACTCCGAGGGTGCCTGCCCGACCTGCAAGGGAATCGGGCTGGTCTACACCGACCTGGCGACGATGGCCGCCGTCGCCACCGTCTGCGAGGCGTGCGAGGGGCGTCGCTACACCCCCGAGGTACTGACGTACACGCTGCGCGGCAGGAACATCAGCGAGGTGCTCGGCATGTCGGTCGCCGAGGCGCGGGACTTCTTCCCGTCCGGACCGGCCCGGGTCGTGCTGGACCGGCTGGCCGAGGTCGGTCTCGGCTACCTGACCCTGGGGCAGCCGCTGACCACGCTCTCCGGCGGGGAACGTCAGCGGCTCAAGCTGGCCGTGCACATGGCCGAGAAGGCCGCCACCTACGTCCTGGACGAGCCGACCACCGGTCTGCACCTGGCCGACGTGGACCAACTGCTCGCGCTGCTGGACCGCCTGGTCGACGCGGGCAACACCGTGATCGTCATCGAACACCACCAGGCGGTGATGGCACACGCGGACTGGATCATCGACCTCGGCCCCGGCGCCGGTCACGACGGCGGCCGGGTCGTCTTCACCGGCACCCCCGCCGACCTGGTCGCGCACGGTGACACCCTGACCGGCCGCCACCTGCGCGAGTACGTCGCCGCCGGGTGACCGGCCGGGCCCGGCGGGCACATCGCCCCGCCCACTGGCCGGTGTCGGTCAGTTGTCGGGCAGCCGGCGCAGCCAGGCGCGCTGCCAGGGGGTCTCGACGGCCTTCGGGTGGTAGTGGTCGCGGACCCAGGCCACCGAGTCCCGGGCCGGCAGCCCGTCGAGGATCGCCAGGGCGGCGAGGGCGGTGCCGGTCCGGCCGATCCCACCCCGGCAGGCCACCTCCACCCGGGTGCCGTCGTGCGCGCGACGCAGCGCCTCACGGAGGGCGTCGAGGGCGTCCGCGCGGTCGAGCGGCAGCCAGAAGTCGGGCCACCGGATCCGCCGGTGCGGCCAGGCGGGGGCCGCGCCAGGGGCCAGGAGCAGGGCGAAGTCGGCCGGCGACACCTCGTCGGCCACCCGCCGCCCGCGTACGGTCACGCCGCTGGGCAGCGCGACCACTCCGACCGACCTGGACCAGTCCACGCCGTGATTCTGCCTGATACGCACAGCGTGCGCCGCCCCCGACCCTGGGGGTCGGGGGCGGCGCGGTCGGCGTGCGGGTCGCCTCTCGGCGGGTGGCGCGAGACGGCTCCACGTGACCCCCACCACCCGACAGCGGGACTGAGGGCCGGCAAAGAACGAGGCGGGAACCACCCGCACCCCGCGAATGGCGGGAACGTCGCGGCACACGTTGGTCAACTCGACGGCGACATCATCATGACTGTGCGTGACACCCTTGCGCGGGTTCCGGCCAGGCGCTCCGATCCAGGCGGCGGGCTGTCTCACCGGCCTCCTCGCTCAGCTTGAGGATTCGGCAGGTCAGCTCGACCCGGTCGGTACCATTGGCGGCGTCCAGCCAGGCGCACGCGCCCCGGGCCGCATTCCAGATCGACTCGTCCAGCCGTCCAGTGAATCGGACAGGGGTGACGATCCGTAACCGGGGGGTGGTCGCCGGTGCGCGCCGACGGGTTGGTGGCGACGACGCCACATCGAGAGACGACGCCACATCGAGACCGGAAGGGACGTGACCGGATGGCGGAGGCCGCCGAGTCGGTGTTCACCCAGGTGGTCAACCGGAACCCGGGGGAACCGGAGTTTCACCAGGCGGTACGGGAGGTGCTGGAGAGCATCGGTCCGGCCCTCGCCCGCCACCCCGAGTACGGGCACGCCCGCATCATCGAACGGATCTGTGAACCGGAACGGCAGATCATCTTCCGGGTGCCGTGGGAGGACGACCACGGTCGGGTCCGGGTCAACCGGGGTTTCCGGGTGGAGTTCAACAGCGCGCTCGGCCCGTTCAAGGGCGGCCTGCGCTTCCACCCGTCGGTCTACCTGGGGATCGTCAAGTTCCTCGGGTTCGAGCAGATCTTCAAGAACGCGTTGACCGGGCTGCCGATCGGCGGTGGCAAGGGCGGCGCGGACTTCGATCCGAAGGGCTGCTCGGACCGCGAGGTGATGCGCTTCTGTCAGAGCTTCATGACCGAGCTGTACCGGCACATCGGCGAGCACACCGACGTGCCGGCCGGTGACATCGGCGTCGGCAGCCGGGAGATCGGCTACCTGTTCGGCCAGTACAAGCGGATCACCAACCGGTACGAGTCGGGGGTGCTGACCGGCAAGGGCCTGTCGTACGGGGGCGCTCAGGCGCGCACCGAGGCGACCGGGTACGGGGCGGCGTTCTTCGCCGAGGAGATGCTGCAGCAGATCGGGGACAGCCTGGACGGCAAGCGGGTGGTGGTCTCCGGTTCGGGAAACGTGGCGACGTACGCGATCGAGAAGGTGCACCAGCTCGGTGGCACGGTGGTGGCCTGCTCCGACTCCGACGGTTACGTACTCGACGAGAAGGGCATCGACCTGGAGCTGCTGCGGGAGCTGAAGGAGACCCGCCGGGCCCGCCTCGACGACTACGCACGACACCTGCCGCACGCGGTGGCGGTCAACGACCGCACCGTCTGGGAGGTGCCCTGCGACCTGGCGCTGCCGTGCGCTACGCAGAACGAGATCGGCGGCGCGGAGGCCGCGGCGCTGGTGGCCGGCGGCTGCGTCGCGGTGGTCGAGGGGGCGAACATGCCGACCACCCCTGAGGCGGTGCGCATCCTCGGCCGGGCCGGGGTGAGGTTCGCCCCGGGCAAGGCTGCCAACGCCGGCGGGGTGGCGGTGAGCGCGCTGGAGATGCAGCAGAACGCCAGCCGTGACTCGTGGACGTTCGCCCAGTCGGAGCAGCGGCTGAGGGAGACCATGCGGGACATCCATGCCCGTTGTTGGTCCACCGCCGAGGAGTACGGCCTGCCGGGCGACTACGTGGCCGGGGCGAACATCAACGGCTTCCGTCGGGTGGCCGAGGCGATGCTGGCGCACGGGCTGGTGTGAGCGGCTGACCGGGCCGAGGCTGGAGGCATCCGGGTGGGCGCACGCGCTGGTGCCCGCCAGACCATGGGTCTGACGGGCACCAGCGTCCAGCGGTGTGCTCCGGGTCAGCGGGTCATGCCGAACCGGTGGCGACGCCGCCACACGAGGGCACTGAGCATCAGCACCACACCGGCACCGACGAGCCCACCACCGACCTTCAGCGGCGTGCTCAGGTTGTCACCGGTGACCGGCAGGTGATGCTTCTTCGGCAGCACGGTGAGCGTCGCGCTGGCCGTCCGGCCCGAGGTGCGCCCGGTCGCGGTGAACGTCAGCCGACCGACGTCACTCGGTCGGTAGCTCACGGTGAACCGACCGTTCGCGTCGGTCTGCGCCGTGAAGTGCCGGGGCGCGGGCTGCGGCTGTGAGTTGTCGACCCGCACCATCGCGACGGTGGTGCCGTCGCTGCGCCGGGCCGGGGCCTGCCCCGGAACGGACGCCGCGAGGGGCGCCACGGTGACGTCGATGTCGACGGTCTCGTTCGGCCCGAAACCGGTGCCGGTGAGGACCACCGTCTCACCGAGGATGATGGTGGGTGGGCTGACCGTCAGAGACGGTGTGGTGGGCGGGTAGTCCGGTGGCGGCTGCGGGGTGGCCGTGGTGTCGGCGGGTGGCTGCGGCTGGGCCGCCCCCGCCGCGCCCGGCACGGCCACGATGGCCAGGCCGACCGTCAGCGCCATGATGATGCGGGATAGCCGCATGATGGTCTCCTCCTACTACTGGTTGCAGCTAGGTGCGGGAACTACTTGGGTGGTCCACGGGGTGGCGGTCGGTGTGTGCCAGAGCTCGGGGGTGCCTGTGGAGTTTCGGCCGGTCAGCAGGTCCACTTCGAGGGTCCGGGTGGCGCCGGGGGCGACGTCCACGGTGGCGACGACGACCTGCCGGCCCCGTTCGATCCCGCTGCCCAGGGCGGTCGCCTTCCCGTCCAGCCGGGCGTCGAGCACGGTCCCGCCAGCCGGGCTGTAGACCGAGACCAGGGTGCGCGCGGTGTACGGGTCACCGGCCTTGCCGAGGCCGAGCACCGACTCGGTGAGACCCGAGTCGGGGGCCGACGAGTGCAGGGTGAAGCGCAGCTTGAGCTGCCGCCGGCCCTCGTCGGCGCAGTCCCCGACGGTGACGGTCGCCGTCGGCCGCAGGTAGTAGCCGAGCTTCGCGCCGCTGCCGTCGTTGAGGAAGACCCCCACTGTCGGTACGGGCTCCCGGTCGGGGAGCGCACCGGCGAGCCGGGTGTCGCTGAACGAATGTTGTTCCTCGGATCGGGCACTCCAGAACAATATCCGCCTCTCCGTTATAGAGCGGTCAAAAGCCGACAAAAGCAGCTTAGGATCTACCTCTTTCGTGAGGAAGGCGTCAAAGACCGCAGCCGCCGACGCGGCAAAGAAGGCGTCCTGCCCGCTGCCGTCGCGTCGCTGGTAGGCGTCGTTCAACAGGGTGCGCACCACCTGGTCGCTGACCAGGGTGGCGTCCCCCGGCACCCGGACCGGCCCGGTGGCCTGGAGCAGGTAGGACAGCACCACCGGATCGACCGCCAGGACACCGTCGACGCTCGCGCCGCTGTGCCGCCGGTACATCTCCCGGTAGAGCCCGGCGGCGACCGGGAAGTTGGGCGTCAGGTTGACGTCGGCCGGGTAGATGCCGGGCAGGTCGGTGTAGATCCGGCGCACCTCGTCGTCCACCGGCAGCACGGGCGAGAACGAGCCGAAGTCGCTGCTCGTGCCCTGCTTGCGCATCTGGACGCGGCCACCGTCGGCATGGATCACGGCGTACGCGCCGAACATCCCGCCCGTCGCCCTCAACTCGGCGAGGTTCTGCGAGACCAGCAGGTAGTCGCGGGGGCCGTCGGCACCCAACAGGGTGGGCAGCACCCGGGCACCCCGCTCCACCGCCCCGGTCAGGGAGGCCAGGCGGTCGATCTCCTCGCGCAGCCCGGTCAACGCCGTCCGGATCTGGCTGAGCAGGTTCTCGGCCGGCACCGCGTCGAGCCTGGCGCGCGACTCACGCACGGCCGCGTCCGCCGCCGCCAACTCCGCCGACGCGCCCCGGAGCCGGTCCAGTTCCAGCCGCCCTTCGCGCGGCAGCAGGGTGGCCAGGTCCATCCGGAGCAGCACCGGGAAGGCCCGCCGGGCCAGGTCGTCGATCGCCACCGCGATGCGCCGGACCGCGGTCAGGTCGTCCCCGCCGTACGGGGCGTGCTGGGCGACCCGCCAACCGGGATCGCCGGTGGCCGCCCGCGCCGCGCCGGCCTGCTCCTGCAACGCCGCCAACGTCCGTTGGGCACGGTCGAGATCACCCCCGAGCACCTGGGCACTCAACTCCCGGGCGAGCCCGGCGGCGTTGAGCAGATGGGCGCGCGCCTGCCAGCCGCGGAACCCCACCCAGCCAGCACTGCCGAGCAGCAACGCCCCGACGATCAGCCCGACCGACAGGGCCCGCCGGACCCGCTGCCGGGTCCGGCGTCGCACTCGCCGACGGCCGAGCCGCGAGCCACCACTCTCCGTCACACCACACTCCGCTCTGGACCGGACAGAAATGACCGTTGATCGGGTTTCCAGCACCAATAACAGCATGCCTGCCCGATTATTACCGCCTTTCTGACCTAAGACCTCTTTTGTGAGGGTTGTTCGGGTGGCTGGCCGGCGGCGACCGCACCCAGCAGCGTCTCGATCCGGTCCACCCCGGCCCCCAGCGACATCTCCCGCAGATACGTCTCCCGGCCCCGCCGCCCCATCTCGGCACGGGCCGACGCCGGGATCGTGGAGGCGAGCCAGAACCGGTCGGCCAGGGCGGCCCAGTCCTCCGGCGGACAGGAGAGCCCGGCCCGCGCCCGTTCGACCAGCGCGGCAGTGTCGCCACCGGCGGAGGCCACCACCGGAGCGGCGCAGGCCAGCGCGGACTGCACCTTGCTCGGGACCGTCCCCCGCAGCTCCGGAAGGTCGCGCAACGTAACGAGCTGGTAGTCGGCGGCGGCGTACAGCTCGGGCATGTCCACCGGCGACCGCCGTTCGACGAACCGGACGTTGTCGGCGCGCAGCTCGGCGGCGAGCCCCCGGACCCGCCGCTCCTCACCCCCGGAGCCGACCAGCACCAGGTCCATCCGGTCGTCGAGCGCCGCCGCCGCCCGGACGGCCGTCTCCAGCCCCTGGCGTACGCCGATCGTGCCGGCGTGCATGACCACGCAGCGGGCGTCCCGGCGCACCAGTGCCTGGGCGGCCCGGCCAGGGCGCACCGGTTGGAAGATCCGCTCGTCGGTCCAGTTGAGCACCGTGTGCACCCGCTCCTCGGACACCCCCTGGGCGAGCACGAGGCCCCGCATGGACGGTGCGGTGACCGCCACCGCGTCGGCCTCCCGCAGCACCCGCCCCATGGCTGCGGCGATCCGGCCGGGCCGGGCCCGCCCCTCGGCATCCTCCGCGCCGGTGGCCTCCCCGGTCCACAGATCCTGCACGTGCAGCACGGTGGGTGCCCGGCCGAGCAGCCGCAACACCCCGGCGGCGGCGAAGGTGGTCGCGGGAAGCTGGAAGACGTACAACACGTCGACGTCGGCCAGGTACCGCCGACCCACCAGCGCGGCGCTGGCGGCGAAGGAGAGGTAGCCGGCCAGTCGCGCGGCGGGCGAGCCGTCCCCACCGGCATACCGCGGCACCCGGCGCACGGTCAGCCGCTCGCTGCGGGTCAGGTGCCGCCAGCGCTGCCGCCAGCCCGGGTAGACGTGGCCACCGGGATAGTCCGGAAAGCCGGTCAGCACCCGCACCTCGTGCCCACGCCGGGCCAACTCCTCGGCGAGACCGCCGGGGATGAAGGCCGGCTCCGGCGGGAAATGGTACGACAGGATCCCGACCCTCATCGCCACCCTCCCCCGCCTCCTCCGGCGGCGACCGGTCCCGGCCGGCGGCCAGCGGGGACCGGTCGCCGAGCGCCGGCCCGCACCACGCTGCCGGCCCGCGCCGGGCGGCGGCGGTGAGCCGCCGCCCGCGCGAAGCACCCTCGCCCCGCCGACGCCCCGCCCGACGGCCGGGCGGCCGACCGGGCGACGGAACCCGGAGCGGTACTCATCGCGACAGCCGGGTGAGTTCCTGCGTCCGGTCTCCGACGGGTTGCAGCCCCTGGTCGCCCCGGTGGTCGGTGGTGACTCGGTCGGCCGGGACCGACCGGCGGCCGGCGGTGGCGATCCGGTACGCCTCGTACTGGTAGGCGTCGGCCTTGGCCACCTTGGTCATGTTGAGCACGCAACCGAGCAGCCGTACCGAGACGGAGTGCAGGGAGCGGGCCGCCTCGGCGACCTGGGCTCGCGAGGTCCGCCCCTGCTGGGTGACCAGCAGCGCCCCGTCGGCCTGCACCGCCACCACCACGCCGTCGGTGACGGCCAGCAGCGGCGCGGTGTCGATCACCACGATGTCGGCGGACTCGCGGAGCGCGAGCAACAGGTCCGCCATCGCCTTCGAGCCGAGCAGTTCGCTGGGGTTCGGCGGGGCCGACCCGCTGGGGAGCACCAGCAGGGACTTGTCGCCCCAGCGCTGGACCACGTCACCGACCTGGACGTCGCCGACGAGCACGTCGGTGAGCCCGACCGCACCGTTGACCCCCAGGTAGTCGGCGACCTTCGAGCGACGCAGGTCGGCATCGACCAGCAGCACCCGCCAGCCCGCCTCGGCCAGCGCGATGGCCAGGTTGCAGGACATGGTGGTCTTCCCCTCGCCCTGCAACGCACTGGTCACCGCGATCACCCGGGCCGGCTCGTGCACGTCCACGAAACGCAGGTTGGTGCGCAGCTTGCGGACCGCCTCCGCCCGGGCGGAGGTCGCCGCCTCCCCGACGATCAGCGGTGCCGTCTTGGCACCCGCGTCGTAGGGCACCTCACCGAGCAGCGGGCTGCCCGTGGCCCGTTGCAGACCGGCGGCGTCGCGCAGCCGGACGTCGACCATGCCGCGCAGCACGGCCAGGGCCGCGCCGAGCAGGAGTCCGATCAGCGCACCGATGCCGAGGTTGCGGTTGGGCGTCGGGGAGACCGGGCTGGAGCTGACCCGGGGACCGCCGACCACCTCGATCCGGGTGGGCCCGGGCTTGCCGTCCGAGGTGGTCTCGATCTTCTGGACCAGCTCGACGAACCTCGCCGACAGCGCCTCGGTGAGCTTCATGGCCCGGGTCTGGTCGGTGTCGGTGACGGTGGCGCGCAGCAGCACGGTGCCCGTCTCGGTCGAGGTGGCGACCCGACGCTGGACGTCGTCGGCGGTGAGACCGAGGGAGCTGTCGGCCACCACGGCCTGCGCCAGGCGGTCGCTGCGCAGCAGGTCGGCGTAGGACTTCACACGCTGCTGGAGGAAGAGCTCGCCCTGGTAGGCGTTGCTGACTCCCTGGCCGGGGGCGGTCACGAAGAAGGTCACGGAGGCCACGTAGCGGGGCACCGTGCGGACCGTGACCAGGGCCGCCGACCCGACCGCGACCATCAGCGTGACCAGGACGATCCACCAGTGCCGGCGGATCAGGCGCAGGTAGGTGCGGATGTCCATCACGCCCTCCGTTCCGGCGGAACGGCTAGCCGGTGAGACTGCACGAAATCCCCCTAATATCTGCTATCAACATGACAGTATCGAAAAGGTGCAGCAAGCTCGTTAAGCGACCAGGTGAATGTAGACGATACAAACCTCCTTTGAACCCTGAACCACCGCAAAAGCGGAACAAACCCGCAAAGGACGCTAATGGACCACTCGGAACCCCTGACCGACACCGCCGCGGTCCAGCGGCGCGACTGGGTGACGCGGCGCGCGAAGACCCTGTCCTTGCTAACGCTCGACACCGCTTCCTGGTGCGCCGGCTTCCTGCTCGCCGCCTGGGCCCGGTACGAGTTCGGGATCACCCCGCGGCAGTGCGCCGCCGCCCTCGGCGCGGCGCTGGTCTGCACGGTCGTCCACGCGGGACTCGAACAGGTGCGGGCCACCGCCTACGGCCGGCATCCGATCGGCAGTGTCGGCGAGGCACGTGACCTGGGCATCACCGTCGTGCTGGCCGCCGCCGTCGTGCTGGCCGCGCTGCTGCCGATGACCGTCCGGCCGACCCCGGCCAGCGTCCCGGTGCTGGGTGGCGCCGTCGCCCTACTGCTGATGGGCGGCGGGCGGATCGTCTACCGGTGGCGCCGGGACCGCGAGGCCCGGCCGGCCCACTCGTCCGACCGGGCACTCGTCTACGGGGTCGATGCGGCCAGCGAACGCCTGGTCCGGGTTCTGCTCGGCGACCCGGCCGGCGGGTACCTGCCGGTGGGGCTGCTCGACGACGACCCCGACAAGCAGGGGCTACGGCTGGCAGGACTGCGGGTGCTCGGCGGCCGGGAACAGCTGACCCAGGCCGTGCACCGCACCCGGGCCAGCACGGTGATCTTCTCGATCAACGGCTCGGACGCCGAGTTGATGCGCGACGTCCGCAGCCGCACCCTGCAGGCCGGTGCCGCGTTCAAGGTGCTCCCACCCGTACGGGAGCTGCTGGACCGCCCGGTCACCGCCAACGCCGTACGCGATCTACAGCTCACCGACCTGCTCGGGCGGGCCCAGCGGATCGCCGAACTGGCCGTGGAGCGCAACGGTCTGGCCGGACGCCGCGTGCTGGTCACCGGGGCCGGCGGCTCGATCGGCTCGGAGCTGTGCCGGCAGATCGCCCGCTGCGACCCCGGTGAGCTGATGATGCTGGACCGGGACGAGTCCGCGCTGCACGCCCTACAGCTGTCCCTGCACGGACGGGCGCTGCTCGACGGGCCGGAGTTGATCCTCGCCGACATCCGTGACGCCGACGGCATCGCCCGGATCATCGCCGGACGACAGCCCGACATCGTCTTCCACGCCGCCGCCCTCAAACACCTCACGCTGTTGCAGCGCCACCCGGGCGAGGCGGTCAAGACGAACGTGCAGGGCACGCTGAACGTGCTGGAGGCGTGCCGTGACGTGGCCGAGTTCGTGAACATCTCCACCGACAAGGCAGCCAACCCGGTCAGCGTGCTCGGATACTCCAAGCGGATCACCGAGCGGCTGACCGCGCACTACGCCAACCGGTACGCCGGCGCGTTCCTCAGCGTCCGCTTCGGCAACGTGCTCAGCAGCCGCGGTTCGGTGCTCACCGCCTTCCAGGCACAGGTCCGGGCCGGGCTCCCGATCACGGTGACCCACCCGGACGTGACCCGGTACTTCATGACCGTGCAGGAGGCGGTGCACCTGGTCCTCCAGGCCGCCGTCGTCGGCCGGGGCGGCGAGGCGCTGGTGCTGGACATGGGCGAGCCGGTGCGGATCGCCGAGGTGGCCCAACGGCTGGCCGCCGAGGCCCCCCAGCCCACCGAGATCGTCTTCACCGGCCTGCGCCCCGGGGAGAAGCTGCACGAGGACCTGTTCGGCACCGACGAGATCGACAGCCGTCCGCTGCACCCGCTCATCTCCCACGTCCGGGTACCCGCGCTGAACCCCGTGGAGCTGGCCGGGCTGGACCCGTACAGCGACCCGGACGAGCTGACCAAGCGGCTGGCGGCGTGCTGCGAGGACGACTCCGCGCGGCTCGGCGACGGCCCTGCCCCCATCTCCGCGCTGCCCTCCCCGCGCTGATCCCGCCGCCCGCCCGGCCCGACCCGCAGGGGTCCGGTCGGGCGGACGGTGGGGACCGGGGGTCAGCGGCGCCGCTCGTCCGCGTCTTCCCGCTCGTGCGGCTCGGTCTCCTCCAGCGCCTCGGTAGCCGGCTCGGTCAGGTCGTCGCCCGGCACCGCCACCGCCTCGGCCCGGTCCCACTCGTCCGGGCGACCGCCGGCCGGGGTTTCCGGGGCGGTGGCCTCGCCCGCGAAGCCGTACTCGTTCGGCTCGTCGTGCCGGCTCATAGGTGAATCCTTCCCGTCACGTCAGGTTCGTACCGTGCTGGCCCCCGGTGGGGGTGTGCTCGGCTTACCCATGGTGGGGGGCCGGTAGTCGGCGGCGAGGTGGTTGCCGCCCGGGCCAGGCCGGCCCAGAGCAGCTGGCGCAGCCCGATGATCGCCGCCGCCGTCGCCAGCGCCGCCCAGCTCCGCCCGCCCACCAGCCGGAGCAGACCGGCGGCGACCAGCAGGTCGAGCAGCACCCGCAGGGCGGTCCGCCAGGACCGGGCGGTCAGCAGCACCGTGCCGCCCACGCCGAGGGCGAGCGCGCTGACGACGGTGGCGAGCACGACCGCGACACCGGTCACCGGGGCGGCCCGCCGCCCCCGCCCCCGGCCGGCGGTGGCTCCGGACCGGGTCGCGGTCGACCGCCGGCATCCGCGGCGGCGTTGACCTGCTGCTTCTCCTGGGCGATCTCCCGGCTGAGCACGATGTTCAGCGCGGTCCGGATGGCGGCGATCGCGGCCAGCTGGCCGAGCTGGGCGAAGGTCGGCGACACCGCGGTACGCAGGATGTCCGCCGCGAGCTGGAACTCCAGGCCAAGGGTGAGGAACCGGCCGAGGGAGAGCCGGATCGGGGTGAACCCGGCGGCGCTGCGGTGTCGCAGCCCCTCGACCACGAACCGCAGCGCCGCCCAGAGCGCACCGACGAAGATGATCGTCGCGCCGAGGGTCTCCACCACCCCCACCACGACCGCGTCGCCGTGGCGCAACAGCTCGTCCAGCCTCACCCGGTGGCGTTACCCGCCCCCGGGTCAGCTAGTCGGTCGTCAGGACAGCTCCCGCACCGCCTCCAGGATCAGCCACAGACCGCAGATGGCGAAGAGCACGGCCGCGCCGTACCGGATGGTCTTCTCCGGCAGGTGCCGGCCGAGCAGCCGGCCGACCAGGATGGCCAGGGCGTCGGCGGCGACCATGCCCAGGGTCGAGCCGAGCCAGGTGCCGAACCAGCCGTACTTGGTGGCCAGGGTGATGGTGGCGAGCATCGTCTTGTCGCCCAGTTCGGCCAGGAAGAACGCGACACCGACGGCGAAGATGGCGGACTTGCCGGTCTTCTCCGCCTTGCGCTTCTCCTCCTCGGTGAGTTTGTCCCCGCGCAGCGTCCAGGCACCGAAGCCGAGGAACGCCAGACCGGCGACCAGCGAGATCCACCCGGTGGGCAGGGCGGCGTTGAGGCCGACCCCGATGGCCACCGAGGCCAGGTGCACGATCGCGGTGGCGATGGTGATGCCGATCAGCACCGGGACCGTCTTGAAGCGGGTCGCGAACGTGAGCGCCATGAGCTGGGACTTGTCGCCCAGCTCGGCGACGAAGATGACGCCGAAGCTGACGACCAGCGCGACGAGGAAACCGTCCATGAGAACCTTCCCGATCAGGCCGGGAGGAGGTATGGGGCGCCCTCGACCCGGCTGTGACAGCCTGAGTCGAAGGTCTCGCCCGCCCCACCCGAAGGTGGGGCCGCGTGGCCGGGTGCGGAACGCACCAGTGTGTCGACCACGACATTGGGGGCTACTCCCCTTCGCGTCGGCCAGCCTAGCCGACCGGGCCGGCCACCGGAGTACCGGGTGAACAGCGTCACCATGGCGGCCGGCGGCCGGCGGCCGGGTCAGCCCGCCCGGGCCAGCGTCACCCCGAACAGCCCGTCCGGGTCGGTCCAGAACTCCTCCGGCAGGAAGCCGGCCGCCGCCAGCTCCGCCGCGATCCCCTCCGGCCGGAACTTCGCCGACACCTCCGTCCGCAGCTCCTCGCCGGCAGCGAAGTCGACCGTCAGATCGAGGGCCCCGACCCGGACCCGCATCGCGTGCCCCGCCCGCAGCCGCATCTCGATCCACTCCTGCTCCGGATCCCAGCGCGCCACGTGGGCAAACGCGTCCGGGTCGAAGTCGGCGTCCAACTCCCGGTTGATCACCCGGAGCACGTTGCGGTTGAACTCGGCGGTGACCCCGGCCGCGTCGTCGTACGCCGGCACGATCACGGCCGGGTCCTTGACCAGGTCGGTGCCGAGGAGCAGGTGGTCACCCGGCTCCAGGGCCGACCGCATCGCCGCCAGGAAGCCGGCCCGCTCGGCCGGCAGCAGGTTGCCGATGGTGCCGCCCAGGAAGATCACCAGCCGTCGACCGCCGGTCGGCAACCGGTCCAGCTGACGGGTGAAGTCGCCGACGATGCCGCGCACCCGCAGCGCCGGGTAGTCGGTGGCGATCTGTTCGGTGGACTGCCGCAGCGCACTCACCGACACGTCCAGCGGTACGAAAGTGCCCAGTGTGCCGCACCGGGTGAAGGCGTCCAGCAACAGCCGGGTCTTCTCCGACGAACCGGAGCCCAGCTCGATAAGCGTCTTCGCCCCGGTCGACGCCGCGACGTCCGCCGCCCGCTCGGCCAGCACCGCCCGTTCCGCCCGGGTCGGGTAGTACTCCGGCAGCCGGGTGATCTCCTCGAACAACTCGCTGCCCCGGGCGTCGTAGAACCACTTCGGGGGCAGCCACTTCGGGTCTGCGGTCAGGCCGGCCCGGACATCGGACCGCAGTGCCCGGTCGAGGTCCCGCTCCTCCAGGTAGATCTCCAACGGTTCCGCACTCATCAGATGTCCCCTCTCCCTCCGACAGCAAGTCCCGTCCCACCCGTGCCGCCCGGGTCACCCCAGCTCGCCGAGGCGCACCCCGGCCGGTTCCGCCTGCACCCACCGCCGGTCCGGCACCTCCTGCCAGCCGGGCGCGTCGTCCACCGGTTCGGAGGCCAGCAGCACCGCGTCGCCGGTGGCGCGCACCGACAGGGCGTGGTCCCACACGCTCGCCACCACCGACACACCGTCGGTGAGCAGCAGGTTCAACCGTGACCCCGGCGCGCGGGCGGCAACCTCCCGCACCGTCGCGGTGACCGCCTCCGCCGCCGACGCGCCGGCCCGCAACCGGTGCCGTACCAGCGCCCAGAGCAACGCCGAGTCGGTCGGCGCGTCGAGGGTGACCAGATCCCGCACCGGCAGACCCCCGGCCAGGTCGAGCACCGAGTCCGGCCAGCCGCGTACCACCCCGTTGTGGCTGAACAGCCAGCGCCCCTCGGCGAAGGGCGCGGCGGCGCTCTCCTGCACCGGCATGCCGACCGTGCCGGAGCGCACCGCCGCCAGCACCGCGCCGGAGGTGGTCACCGCGGCCAACTCGGGCAGGGTCGGATCGGACCAGATCGGGCCGGCCCGCCGGTACCGCACCGGGGTTCCCGCGCCGGGGTACCAGCCGACGCCGAAGCCGTCCGCGTTGATCGTCCCGCCGCCGCGCATGTCGCGTGGGGCCCAGGACTGCCGCACCAGCGAGTGCGGCGGGTCGTACAGCAGCGCCCGCAGGGTCACCGGGGGGCCGAGGTACGCCAGGTGCCGGCACATCAGGCGACGCCGCCGGTCACCCGTGGGCCTCCTCGGGCCGGGCGTCGCGGGCACAGCGGAAGCCGCTGAAGATCTGCCGCCGGATCGGGTGGTCCCAGTTGCGGAAGGTGCCCCGACAGGCCGCCCGGTCGGTGCCGAACGAGCCCCCGCGCAGCACCCGGTAGTCACCGCCGAAGAAGACCTCGGAGTACTCCCGGTAGGGGAAGACGGCGAACCCGGGATGGCCGTGGAAGGGGCTGGCCGTCCACTCCCAGACGTCGCCGATCAGCTGGTGCACCCCGAGCGGGGAAGCGCCCCCCGGGTACGCACCGACCGGCGCCGGCCACAGGTGCCGCTGGCCCAGGTTGGCGTGCGCGGCGGTCGGTTCCTCGTCACCCCACGGCCAGCGCCGGGACCGGCCGGTCGCCGGATCCCAGCGGGCCGCCTTCTCCCACTCCGCCTCGGTGGGCAGCCGCTTGCCGGCCCACGTCGCGTACGCCTGCGCCTCGTGCCAGCAGACGTGCACCACCGGCTCGTCGTCGCGCACCGGCGACCACCGCCCGAACCGCCGGCACACCCAGCCGTCGCCGTCGCGTCGCCAGTGCATCGGCGCGGTCAGCCCGGCCCCGGTGCGGTGCCGCCAGCCGGCCGTGCTCCACCAGCGCGGGTCGTCGTACCCGCCGTCGGCGAGAAACTCCCGGTATGCGCCGTTGGTCACCGGCACGGCATCGATGACGTACGCGGGCAGGTCGACGGTGTGCGCCGGCCGCTCGTTGTCCAGCGCCCACGGGTCGGTCGAGGTGCCCATGGTGAACGGCCCGGCCGGCACCAGCACCTCACCGGCGGCCCGAACCTGCGGCTCGGGCGGCGGGGGCGCATCGAGCACCGGCGGGCCGGCGCGCAGCTGGTGGGTGGCGAGCATGGTCTCGTCGTGCTGCTGTTCGTGCTGCACGATCATGCCGAAGACGAACCCGTCGGCGATCAGCGCCCGGTCGGTGAACCGGATCCTGTCGAGCAGGTCGTGGACCTTGTCGCGGACGGTCGCCACGTACGCCCGCGCCTCGGCCGGTGGCAGCAGCGGCAGCGAGGGCCGGTCCTTGCGGGGCTGCTTGAAGGCGTCATACAGGTCGTCGATGTCCTGTCGGACGGGTGCCCGTCCGCCGACGTCGCGGACCAGCCAGAGTTCCTCCTGGTTGCCCACGTGGGCGAGGTCCCAGACCAGGGGGGACATCAGCGTCGAGTGCTGACGGACCAGGTCGTCGTCGTCGACGGCGGTGGTCAGCGCGTCGGTGCGGGCCCGGGTCCGGGCCAGCTCGGCCGCGATCCGGCTGCGCAGTCGCTCGGTCTCCGTGCCCGGCTGTTCGGTGGTGGTCACCGGTGCCCCCTCTTTGCGGCGACGATCCGTCGCCGCAGCCCGCGGTCGATCTCGTCGTGGGTCTCGGTCGGCAGGTCCAGTCCCGGTAACGCCTCCCGGGCCAGGTCGAGCAGGGCCGCGGCGGCCGTGGCCAGCGGCGGGTCCGCCAGTCCCCGCCGCGCGGCGGTATGCCAGCGGTCGGCCACCGGCGTGGCGATCGTCCGGGCCGCCCGGACCGTCCGCTCGTCGTGCAGCAGCGCGGTCAGCACGGCCAGTGGGATGGTCCAGTCCCGGCCGGGCTGGGCGTCGAGGTAGCGGACCTCGAGGTAGCCGCGCGGGCGGACCGGTGGGAAGAGCGTGCTGACGTGATAGTCCAGGTCGTCGGTGGTGGGCGGGTGCGGCAGCGCCCCGGCTATCCAGTCGGCGAAGGTGACCCCCGGTGGCGGCGTCCAGTCCGGGCCGTCGTGCCGTAGGCAGAGCAGTGGCGCGGCGAGGACGTACTCCGTCCAGGCCGCGACCGGGTCCTGGTCCGGCCGGTGCGCCGACCAGACCGGGTCGGTACGGGCCGGGTCGATGTCCAGCCAGGCGGCCATCCGGGCGGACGCCCAGCCGGTCCGCCGGCCGGCGTGTCGGTCGGCGGTGGCGAAGGCCGCCACCAGCGGTGGCCCGATCGCGTGCACCGCCGCCCAGCGGTCGGCCAGCCCGGCTGCCTCACCGATGTCGAGGCAGACCTGGAGGCCGGCGGTGCTGTACATCATGGTCTTCCCGGCCGGGCCGCGGCGGTCGAAGACGCAGCGCATGGCGCGATAGCGCGGGGTGTCGACCACCGGGTGCGGGGCCCGCCACGCATCGATGCCGGTCCGCCCGAGCACCAGCCCGGCACGGGCGAGCAGAGCGTCGAGTTCGTCGATGTCGGCCTGGGTCGCCGAGACCAGCGCGGCGACCGAGGATCGCGGCGCGGTGGACACCTCCACCTGGCCGCCCGGCTCGACGGTCACGGTGCTGCCGTGCCGCAGGGGGCGGGCCGGGCTGGCGTCGTCCAGGGTGGGTGGGCTGTGCGGCCCGAGCGCCGCCCGTAGCCGCGACCGGTCCAGCGGTCGGGCGGGGTCGGCGGCGTCGTGGACGGTCCATTCCAGTTCAACGCCGGTGAGGGTGGGTGGCCCGGTCTTGAAGCAGATCCGGGCGAGGTGTCCGGCGGCACCGGACACCTCGCCGAGCACGGTCGACCGGTCCAGCTCCGGCGACGTCACCACGAGATGATCCCCTCCCGATGTCGGCGTCCGGCCGTGCCGGCCGGTCGGGGCATGGCCGTCGCGGGCCGCCCCCGTCCCTCCATCCTCTGTCTAGCAGACGGATCCCGCACGCCCGACCGGAAGGAACTTCCTGTGAAACCTTTTCGACTAGTTCTTCCGGCCGGGGCCCCCGCCCTCGCTCCCCTTCGGGCCGCCGACGTCGCCCTTCGGTCCGCCGCCATCGTCGTCGGCATCGTCGGGCTCGGTCGAGGGGTGGCCCGGGACGAGGTCCCGGCAGTACGCCTCCACCCGGTCGGCCCCGCCGGCAGCGGCCATCAGGTCGACGAAACCCGGTTTGGTCACCGCCTTCCCCCGTTGCTGGGGCGACTTGGCCAGGTACGCCCGACATTGCCCGACCAGCTTGCCGCGGCCGGCCGGCTCGCCGTGGTGGGGGGTCGCGTACGGGGCGACGGGGGCCGAGGGGGCGCCGCCCGGCGCGACGGGGGGCCGACGCGACGGGCTCTGCCGGTCCGGGCCGGACCGGTGCGGGGTGGGGTGGGTGTCGGACGGGACGGGGTCGGGTACCCGCTCGGCGGGACGATCGTCGAGGGTGACGGCGGCGAAGGCCACCCCGGCGGTGGCGGTGGCGGCCAGCCCGGCGATCCAGGCCACCACGCCGGTGGTCAGCCGCCGCCGCCGTCGTCGGCCGGCCACGACGGGCCCGGGAACAGCGGCAGCCCGCGCGGCCCGGAAGGCCGCCACCGCCTCCTGCTCGCCGGCGAGTTCGTCGGGCCGGGCCGGGCCGGCGGCGGCGGCGAGCAGCCGGGCGAGCGGATCGTCGGTGGACGGCGGTGTGCCGGTGCCGGTCGGATCGAGCAACCGCTCGGCCTCGGCCCGGTCCACCGTCGGGCCGGACCGGGCCGACCGGCGGAAGTTCATCCAGTCTCCCCTCACGTCAGCCGTCCGCCGGCTCGGCCCGGGACGCGTGTGACGTCGGCCGGGGTCGGGGCGGGGTGACCCGCTCGTCGTCGGACGGCTGGGGCGCGTCGCCGCGATCCAGCAACGCGGCCAGCCGGCGCAGCCCCCGGTGCGTCGCCGTACGGACCGCGCCCGGTCGCCGGCCGAGCACCCGCCCGGCGGTCTCGGCGTCCAGCCCGATCACCGCCCGCAGGAGCACGGCCTCCGCCTCCCGGGGCGGCAGGGTGGCGATCAGGGCCAGCGCGGACTCGGTCCCGATCGTCTCACCGGCCCGTTCGGCGGTGTCGGCGTCACCGGCGAGGTCACTGAGCGCCTGCACCGGCACCGGCAGGGACGGGCGGCGACGCTGCCGACGCAGGTGGTCCATGGCCCGGTTCCGGGCGATGGTCACCACCCAGGCGCGGAACTCGCCGCCGGTGAACCGGGACAGGTCCCGGGAGATCTGCAACCATGCCTCGGAGGCGACGTCCTCGGCTTCGGGGCCGACCAGCGCGGTGAGGTACCGCAGCAGGCCCGGCTGGAGGCTGCGGTAGAGGAATCGGAAGGACTCCTCGTCGCCGGCCTGCGCCGCTACGACCGCCTCGGTCAGGTCATCGGTCATGGCCGTGCCGCGCGCATCGTCGACCCGGGTCGACGATGGGCGTACACGTGACGCAGCCACGGTCCGACCAGCGGCCTCTCTCGCGCACCCTCAGCCCCCCGCTGACCCGATCGCACCCGACGCCGAAGGCCGGGTGAGCCGTCTGGACACCGCCGGGAGGCACGGCGTCGGGTGTGGCCGCGGTACCGGCACCGGGTGGGCCAGAGTCGGGGCAAGGTTAGGAGCCGGGTGGGGTCGGGAGCAAGGGGTCATCGGGGCGGAAAGGGTGAGATGGATCAACCCGGAACGACGGCGGGTCGGCGTAACGCGGATCACCCTCGGGACGCTCCCGACGCAACGTCGGGCCGCGAGCGGTGGACCGCCACGTCTGCGGCGCGCGTCGGTGATGACGGCGAGTTGACCGCCGATCACCGCCCGTCAGGGCGGTAGACGGCCGGACCCGGACGGACCGGCCTGCGGATACCGGAAGGGATATCGGCGTCTGCCGGACGGGAGGCCCCTGGGTACGGTATGGGGGTGTTGTCATCCGAGGTCGTGCTCAGCGGTCGCTACCGCCTGGACGAACGTGTCGCCACCGGCGGCATGGGCGACGTCTGGCGTGCCACCGACCTGGTTCTCGGTCGCCAGGTCGCGGTGAAGGTACTGCTGCCGGCGCTCGTCTCGGACCCTGATTTCATCGCCCGGTTCCGCTCCGAGGCGCGGATCATGGCCGCGCTCCGCAATCCCGGCATCGTGCAGGTCTTCGACTGCGGCGAGGACCGGCTCCCCGACGGCGGCCGGGCCGACTATCTCGTCATGGAGTTCGTCGAGGGCGAGCCGCTGTCGCGCCGGATCGAATCGGCCGGCCAGCTGGACGTGACCGAGACGATGTCGATCGTGGCGCAGGTCGCCCAGGCCCTGCATGCCGCGCATGCCGGTGGGATCGTGCACCGGGACGTCAAGCCGAGCAACCTGCTGGTGCAGGAGGACGGCACGGTGGTGCTTGTCGACTTCGGGGTCGCCCGCTCCACGAACGTGACGAGCATCACCAGCACCAACGCGGTGCCGGGCACCGCCCTCTACATGGCGCCGGAGCAGGCATCCGGCCGTCCGGTCTCGGCCGCCACCGACATCTACGCCCTCGGCGCGGTGGCGCACTGCTGCCTGACCGGGCAACCGCCGTTCACCGGCGACAACCCGCTCCAGGTGGCAGTGCGGCACCTCGACGACGAGCCCCCGGAGCTGCCGGCGGACATTCCCGCGGCGGTCCGGGCCCTGGTGGCGCGGGCACTGGCCAAGGACCCGGCGGACCGTTTCGCCACGGGTGCCGAGATGGCCGCCGCCGCCCGCGCCGCGACCGGTGACGGCAGCGCCGCCATGACCGCCCTGGTGACCCCGCCGCTGCGCGACCCGTCCGGGGCGAACGGCCACCGCGTCGACCTGCCGAGAACGCCGACGACGGTGGTCGGCCCGGGGTCGCGGCGCAGCCGCCGAGGTTCCCTGGTCGGCGCGTTGGCCGCGGTGCTGGTGGCGTTGACCGCACTCGGCGCCGCGCTCGGCGCGGCGAAGTCGCTCGACAACGGCGTGCCGAACATCCGGAGCACCGGACCGGCGGTAGCGCCCACCGACCAGACCGAGGCCCCGGCGGTCACCGAGGAGACCGGCCCCGACGAGCCGGCGCGGCCGTACCGGCCGGGAAACCCGACCGACCGGTCGTCGCCGTCGATATCGGTCAGCCCGACGCCGCCCCGGAACGGCTCGTCCCAGCCGCTGCCGACCAAGTCCGCGCCGGCCACCCCCACGGAACCGACGCCGCCCACGACCACCCCCGCGGAACCGACGCCGCCCACGGCCACCACCCCCGCGGAGCCGCCGCCGACCACGGCCGACACGAGCGGCGGGGGCGGCGGGGGCGGCGGGGGCGGCAACAATCCCCCGCCGGCAAGCCAGCTGACCGGCAGCTGATCCGTCCCGACAGCAGGCATCCCAGGAACACCGAAACGGACGTAAATCGCCATATCGCCATCTAGGCTCCCGAGTAGTACACGTCTGACAGGGAGCTCGGGTGAACGCAGAGAAGCTCGTCGTTATCGGTCAGGGCTACGTCGGGCTGCCGCTGGCCATGCGCGCCGTCGAGGCCGGGCTGGACGTGGTCGGGCTGGACGTCGACGCCGACCGGGTCAAACGGCTGGCCTCCGGCGAGTCCTTCGTCGAGGACATCCCCGCCGACCGGCTCGGCCGCGCCCTGGCCAGTGGCCGGTACCGGCCGAGCACCGAGTATCCGGACGCCGAGGGTTTCGACATCTGCGTCATCACCGTACCCACCCCGCTGCGCGACGGGGCCCCCGACCTGAGCTACGTCGAGCAGGCCGGCAGCGCCGTCGGCCCGTACGTCCGGCACGGCTGCACGGTGGTGCTGGAGTCGACCACCTACCCGGGGACCACCGAGGATCTGCTCCGGCCGCTGCTGGAGGCGGCGAGCGGACTGCGCAGCCCGGGTGACTTCCACCTCGGTTACAGCCCGGAGCGGATCGACCCGGGCAACCCCACCTGGCGGCTGGAGAACACGCCCAAGGTGGTGTCCGGGGTGGACGAGGCGTCGCTGGCCCGGGTGGACGGCTTCTACCGCCGGCTGGTCGAGCGGACCGTGCCGGTCGACTCCACCCGGGTCGCCGAGCTGACCAAGCTGATCGAGAACACCTTCCGCCAGGTCAACATCGCGCTGATCAACGAGCTGGCGATGGCCTCCCACCACCTGGGCATCGACGCCTGGCAGGCGATCGAGGCCGCATCGTCCAAGCCGTTCGGTTTCATGCCGTTCCGGCCCGGACCGGGCGTCGGCGGGCACTGCCTGCCGATCGACCCGTGCTACCTGTCCTGGCAGGTCAAGCGCACCCTGGGCAGACCGTTCCGGTTCATCGAACTGGCCGACGACATCAACCACCAGATGCCCGAGCACGTGGCCCAGCGGGTGATGGCCGGGCTGAACCGGATCGGCCGGCCGGTCAACGGCGCCCGGTTGCTGCTGCTCGGCCTGGCGTACAAGAAGAACACCGGCGACATGCGCGACTCGCCGGCGGTGGACGTGGCCCGGCGGCTGCAGGCGCTCGGTGCGGACGTGCACGCGGTGGAGCCGTACGCCGAGCCGCAGCACATCCCCGGCGGGGTGGTGGTGGTCGACCTGACCGAGCGGGAGGTCGCGGCGGCCGACGCGGTGGTGCTGGTGACCGACCACGACAGCTTCGACTACGACCTGGTCACTCGACACGCCCGGTACGTCTTCGACACCCGGGACCGGTGCCGGGGCGAGATGGTGGAACGGCTCTGACCGGTACCGGCCGGCCCGTACCACCACCGGGCCGGCCGGCCCCGGGACCGGACCGGGTCAGTCCGCGCCGAGCGCCTCCACCACCGGGCGGGCCAACGCCCGGCGGGCCGGCAGCACCGAGGCGGCCAACGCGGCCAGCACCGCCACGGCCAGCATCACACCGAGCCGCCCCCAGGGCAGCACCAGCGTGAAGTCCCCGCCGACCCGGGCCACGAAGGCCACCGCCCCGGCGCTGACGCCGATACCCAGCGCGGTGCCGAGCAGCGCGCCGACCAGGGCGGTCAGCACCGCCTCGACGGCCAGCAGCGCACGCATCCGTCCCCGGGACAGCCCGAGCGCACGCAGCACGGCGTTCTCCCGGGTCCGCTCCAGCACCGAGAGGCTGAGCGTGTTCGCGACGCCGACCAGGGCGATCACCACGGCCAGGCCGAGCAGCGCGGTGACGAAGGCGAGCAGCATGTCCACCGTGCCGGTGAGCATCTTCTTGTAGGCCGCCTGGTCCATCAGGTTCACCGTCGGATACCGGGCGACCACCGCCTCGACGGCGGCGCGGGCCCGCTCGGCGGACACCCCGGTGGCTGGTTCGACCTCGGCCAGACGGCCCCGTTCGGTCGGGAAGAGCGCGGTGAAGTCGGCGTCGGTCAGGTCGACGACGTGCCCGGCGGGAACCTGGGCCGGCGTCGGGGCATCGGCGGTGACCACGGCGGCCACCCGGAACGGACGTCCGGCGACGGTGACCGTCGACCCCACCCGCCAGCCCCGGGCCGAGGCCAGTTCCCGATGCGCCAGCACCGTCCCCGGCTCCAGGTCGGCGACGTCCCCGGCGTCGACCCCGGCGAGGGTACGGCGCACCAGGGCCGGATGCGCGGACCGCAGCTCGACGCCGTCGACGACCCGGCTGCGCTGTTCGTGCACCACGCCCACCTCGGGGCGGGTCGCCAGCTCGCCGGCGAGTGGGGCGGGCAGGTCGCCGCCGATGCCGGTGACCACGTAGTCGACGCCGATCTGGGCGTCGACCGCGCGCTCGATGCCCACCTTGACGCTGCCGGCGCCCACCACGAACGCCGAGACCAGCCCGATGCCGATCACCAGGGCGGTGGCGGTCGCGGAGATCCGACGCGGGTTGCGGGCGGCGTTGGCGACGGCGAGCGCGGCGGTGGCCCCGAGGAGTGGCCGCAGCGGTCGGCCGAGCACCCGCACCAGCAGCGGCACCAGCACCGGACCGAACAGCACGATGCCGAAGAAGGCCAGCACCCCGCCGAGGGCGACCAGGGCGATCTGGCCGGCGGCGGCAGCCCCGGCCAGCGCGGCGATGCCGGCGGCTCCGACCAGCGCGCCGACGGCCAGCCGGACCCGCCCGGCGCCCCGGGCCGGCTGCCCGGCCGCGTCGGTGAGGGCGGCCACCGGCGGCACCCGGGTGCCCTGCCAGGCGGGCACCAGCGCGGACCCGACGGTGACCACGGTGCCGAGCAGCAGGCTGAGCAGAACGGTCCGGGGGGTGGGCGTGAGGTCACCGGAGACCGGCAAATCGAGGCGGGGCGCCAGGGCCGTCGCCGCGGCGGCCAGGCCGGCGCCGAACGCCACCCCGAGGGCCGAGCCGACCAGGCCGAGCACCACCGACTCCAGCACGGCGGCCCGGAAGACCTGCCCCCGGTGCGCCCCCACCAGCCGCAGCAGCGCGGTCCGCCGGGCCCGCTGGGCGAGCACGATGGCGAAGGTGTTGGCGATGACGAACCCGGCCACCACCACCGCCACCCCGGCGAAGGTGAGCAGCACCATCCGGAACTGGTCCAGGTCGCGGACCGCGTCGTCGACGGCCTCGTCGAGGATGCGCTGCCGCGACTTCACCGTGGCGTCGCCGCCGACCACCCCGGCCACCCGGTCGTCCAGCGTCTGCGCCGACATGCCCGGCTCGGCGGCCACCATGATCCGGCCGTAGCCCTGTTCCCCGCTGGCCGCCAGGGCGTCCGCGCCGACCAGGCCGATGAACGGGCCGCCGATGTCCCGCGCGGTGCCGGCCACGTCCACGGTGCCGACCAGGGTGTACGGGCGGGCCGGGCCGGTGGCTCCGCCGACGGAGACCGGGGTGCCGAGGACGAAACCCTGCTGTGCCACCGTCGGCGCGTCGAGGACCACCTCGCCGGCGCGGTCGGGCAGCCGGCCGGCGACCACGTCGTACGAGCGCAGCGCCGGTTCGGTGGGGATCGCGGCGAGCACTCCGAAACCGAGCACCGGACGGCCGTCGGCACCGACCACCCCGGCGAGGGCGGTCAGCTCACCGGCGGCGGCGGCCACCCCGTCGACCGCGCGCACCCGGTCGACCAGGGACGGCGGCAGGGCGCCCCGGCCGGCGTAGACGCCGAGGTCGGTGTGCCGGTCGAAGGTGGCGGCCCGCTCGTACGCCCCGGCCCGCATGCCGTCGGTGAGCATCAGTGTGCCGGCGACGAAGGCGACACCGAGCACGATCGCCACCGAGGAGAGCAGCAGGCGCAGCGCGTCGGCGCGCAACGTGCGCAGGGTCAGGCGCAGCATCCCGGTCACCGCCGGCGGTGGGCGACGGCCACGACCGTGGCGGGCCGGACGGGGTCGGAGCAGCCGGCTGCGAACCGGACGGGCCCCGGGCAACCGGTAGCGGGATGGACGGACGTGGGGACGGACATGGGGACTCCCGGTCGGCGTGGTGCAGGTCTCCTCCGACGCTAGGCAGCACCGGACCGGCCGGCGTCCACCCGGCCGCTCGCACCGGCTCCACCGCAGGTCGCCCCCGACCGGGGCCACCCCTACGACTCAGGTCGTACCCGGCTCAGCCGCCCGGGGTGACCAGGCCGCTCTCGTACGCCAGGACCACCACCTGGACCCGGTCGCGGAGCTGGAGCTTGGCCAGGATCCGGCCGACGTGGGTCTTCACGGTCGCCTCGGCGACGTGCACCTGGGCGGCGATCTCGGCATTGGCCAGCCCCTGGGCGACCAGCAGCAGGATCTCCCGTTCCCGGTCGGTGAGCTGGGCCAGTCGCGGGTCCTCGGCGGGGGCCGGGCCGAGCCGGTCGGCGAACCGGTCGAGCAGCCGACGGGTGATCGACGGGGCGACCACCGAGTCGCCCTCGGCGACCACCCGGATGGCCGCCAGCAGTTCCTCCGGCGGCACGTTCTTCAGCAGGAAGCCGCTGGCCCCGGCACGCAGCGCGGCGAACGCGTCCGCCTCCGTGTCGAAGGTGGTGAGCACCAGCACCCGGGGGCGGCCGTCGGCGGAGCCGGCGCAGATCCGGCGGGTCGCCTCCACCCCGTCCATGGTCGGCATCCGCAGGTCCATCACCACCACGTCGGCCTCGACCCGGGCCAGCACCCGCAGCGCGTCCGCGCCGTCGATCGCCTCGCCCACGACCGCCAGGTCGGGCTGGGAGTCCAGCACCATCCGGAAGCCGGCCCGGACCAGCGCCTGGTCGTCCACGATCACCACTCGCACCGTCATACCGCGATCACCTCCGGGTCCGGGGTCGACGGTAGCGGCAGCCGTACCTCGACCTCCCACCCGCCACCGGTGCGGGGGCCGGCGCTGAGCCGACCGTCGTAGACACCGACCCGTTCCCGCATCCCGACCAGGCCATGGCCGCCGGAGGGGGCCGGGCGGACCGGCGGACGGCCGCGTCCGTCGTCGGTCACCCGGACCACCAGGTCGTCGTCGACGCCGAGCACGACCGTCACGTCCGCACCGACCCCGGCGTGCTTGAGGGCGTTGGTGAGCGCCTCCTGCACCACCCGGTAGACAGTCAGGTCGAGCCCGGGTGGCAGCGCCGCCGGCACGCCCTCGGCGCGGAGCCGGACCCGCAGGCCGGCGTCGCGGAACCGGCCCACCAGGGCGGGCACCTCCCCGACGGTGGCGCGGCGGCGTTCCGGGTCGGTGGTGGGGGTGGTGTCGTCAGGGCCGGTCGTCGCCTCCGGCGTGCCCGGTTCCCGCAGCACGTCGACCAGCCGACGCATCTCCTCCAGGGCCTGCCGACCGGTGTCGGCCACCACCTTCACCGCGTGCCGGGCGGTCTCCGGGTCCCGGTCGAACAGCAGGCGGGCCCCGTCGGCCTGCACGATCATCACCGCCATGCTGTGCGCCACCACGTCGTGCAGCTCGCGGGCGATCCGGGCCCGCTCGCCGGCCACCGCCGCACGGGCCTCCGCCTCCCGCTCCCGCTCCAGGGTGCCGGCCCGCTCCTCCAGGCTGAGCACGTAGAGCCGGCGGGTGCGCACGTTCAACGCGGCCAGCCAGACCCCGCCGGTGACCAGGCCGAAGTAGATCGCGGTGGCCCACCAGACGAGGTTGGACTCGGACTGCGTGGCGGCCAGCAGCACCCCGATGGCGGCGACGACCCCGGCCAGCACGCCGTCGCGCAGCCGGTCGGCGTACTTGACCACGCTGTAGAGGGCGATCAGCACCGCGATGTCGTAGGCCAGCACGCCCCAACCGGCGACCACCTGGGTCAGCGCCAGCGCGGCCACCACGGCGGCGACCAGCGCCGGGTGCACCCGGCGGAACAGCAGGGCCAGCGTCATCGCGAGGCCGACCAGGACGGCCGGCCAGCCCCCGGGCTGGGCTTCCGCCCCGCTCACGGCGAAGAGCGCCACCAGGCCGCAGACGCCGACGTCGAAGGCGACGCTGCGCAGCGGGCGACCGAAGAGGGTACGACTCACGGTGACCGAGCGTAGTGCCCCGACCTGGGTCGATGCCGGCCGCTCGGGCGGACCGGCCGGTCGGCGGGGTCAGACCAGCTCGCGCAACCGGGTGATCTCCACGGTCTGCTCGGTCGCCACCGCGTTGGCGAACTCGTTGAGCTGTGGGTCGACGCCGGCGGAGAGCAGCTCGGTGGCCATCGTCACCGCGCCCTCGTGGTGTGCCGTCATCATCTGGACGAAGAGCCGGTCGAAGGCGACGCCGCGGGCGGCGGTGAGTTGCCCGATCGCCTCGGGTGACTGCATGCCGCGCATCCCGCCATGGTCGTGGCCCGGCTCCTCGGCGGCCAGGCCCCGGGTGTCGAACCAGCCGCGCAGTAGCCCGATCTCCGGCCCCTGGGCACCCCGGATTCGTGCGGCGATCGCCTTGACCTGCGTGCTGGCGGCCCGGTCGGGGGCGAGCGCGGCCATCTGGAGGGCCTGCTGGTGGTGCGGGATCATCATCCGGACGAACCAGACGTCGGGGGTGTTGTACCGGGGTGAGCTGGTGTCGCGGACCTCCTGCGCGGGCCGCGTCGTGGCGGGCTCCCCCGGCCGACCGGGCACGATCACCCCGGGGGCGTCGGCCGGAAGGGTAGCGGTCGGCGCGACCGTGGAGCCGGATGCCACCGGGGTCGACGGGCCGTCGGGGCGCAGGGCCAGCCCGATCGACAGCAGGACGGCGGCGGCTGTGACGACGAGCAGGGTCCGCCCACGTCGGCTGGTCATACGACTCCCCCTCCGATCGAGGTCATCGCGATAGTATCCATTCACCGCGGTGCTTCGATGTGGCACAGATCACATCGACCATGCTCGCTGGCCGGTAAGCTATCTGGCACGCGTCGTCCCCTTTCGAAGGGTCTGCCGATGATCAGATTCCCCTTACCCCGACGACGGCAGCTGAAGATCGTCAGCGTGGTCGCCGCCGGCCTGCTGGTGGCGAGCGTCGCCACCAGCCCGGCGGGCAACGCCGCACCGGCCACCGCGGCGGAGGGCGGGACCGGGACGGCCCCGGGCCTCGACGTCGACGAGATCTCCAGCAGCCCCAACCTGCGCCAGGTCGCCAACCTGCCCAAGCAGGCGCCGTTCGACACCACCAGCGCGTTCGGCACCGACATGGCCTTCCAGGGCCGGTACGCCTTCGTCGGCAACTACAACGGCTTCGTCGTCTACGACATCGGCCGCCCCAGCGCCCCGAAGATCGTGTCGCAGGTGCTCTGCCCCGGCTCGCAGAACGACATCTCGGTCTACGGCGACCTGCTCTTCCTCTCCACCGACTCGTCGCGCAACGACGACTCCTGCGCCAGCGTGTCGCAGCCGGCCTCGGTGAAGGAGTCCTGGGAGGGCATCAAGGTCTTCGACATCAGCGACAAGGCCAACCCGCGCTACATCAAGTCGGTGGAGACCGCCTGCGGTTCACACACCCACACCCTCGTCCCGGGCAAGGACCGTAAGACGGTCTACCTGTACGTGTCGTCGTACAGCCCCCGGGCGGACTTCCCGGACTGCCAGCCCCCGCACGACTCGATCTCGATCGTCAAGGTGCCGGTGAAGAAGCCCACCGAGGCGGCCGTGGTGGCCACCCCGAACCTCTTCCCGGACGGCGGCTACGAGGGCATCCCGGGTCAGACCTCGGCCACCTCCGGATGCCACGACATCACCGCCTACCCGACCAAGGACCTGGCCGCCGGCGCCTGCA
Source organism: Micromonospora sp. NPDC051925 (assembly GCF_044548625.1). Lineage (NCBI taxonomy): Bacteria > Bacillati > Actinomycetota > Actinomycetes > Micromonosporales > Micromonosporaceae > Micromonospora > Micromonospora sp. NPDC051925. The sequence goes on from NZ_JBIUCH010000004.1 coordinate 44,461, forward strand.
TGGGCGACGGCGTCCTGCTGGACATCCGGGACCGCGAGGCGCCCCGGGTGATCAACCGGGTCCGGGACACGGTCAACTTCGCGTTCTGGCACTCGGCGACGTTCAACAACGCCGGGACCAAGGTGGTCTTCACCGACGAACTCGGCGGCGGCGGCGCGGCCACCTGCAACGAGACCGTCGGCCCGAACCGCGGCGCGGACGCCGTCTACGACATCGCCGGCCGCGGTGACGCCCGCAAGCTGACGTTCCGCAGCTACTTCAAGATTCCCCGGACCAACGCCGACACCGAGAACTGCGTGGCCCACAACGGCTCGCTGATCCCGGTGCTCGGACGGGACGTCATGGTGCAGGCCTGGTACCAGGGCGGCGTCTCGGTCTGGGACTTCACCGACTCGACCAGGCCGAAGGAGATCGGTTTCTGGGAGCGGGGGCCGCTGTCGGACACCCAGCTCACCACCGGTGGCGCCTGGTCGACGTACTACTACAACGGGCACATCTACTCCAGCGACATCCAGAAGGGCCTGGACGTGCTGAAGCTCAACGACTGGCGGACCTGGACGGCCGATCTGGTCCGGGTTCCCGAGCTGAACGTGCAGACCCAGGCCGGCTACCTGAGCTGGTAGCTCGACCGACCGGCGACGGCCCGGTCCCCGTTCGGGGGCCGGGCCGTTCGCGCGCCCGGGACGAAGTGCGGGCCGCCCACCGTGGGGTCGGCGCCCGGGACGAAGTGCGGGCCGACAGCGGCCGGCGATCGGCCGCAACCGCCGGTCACCGACCGTTCCAGCCGACCGGCGGCGGACTCGGACCGGCTGTGCGAGGATCGGTCGCCGTGACACCTGCCGGCGGGGCACCGCCCGTACCGACCGACCGCCCCCGCCGTCCGGGGCTGCACCCGCTGGATTGGGTGGCGATCGGGCTGGCCGTGCTGGGCCTCGGCGCGGTGGTCACCGGCCTGCTCCCCCGGGCCGAGGCCCAGGCGACGTTGCACCGCATCCTGCCGCTGCTGCTCTTCCTCGGCGCGGTGGTGGTGCTCGCCGAGCTGACCGCCGTCGCCGGGGTGTTCGACGTGCTGGCCACCCGGTTGGCGGTCGCGGCCCGGGGCAGCTTCGTCGCCCTGTTCCTGCTCTGCGTCGGGTTCGCCTCGGTCACCACCATCGCGCTCAACCTGGACACCACCGCGGTCCTGCTCACCCCGGTGATGATCGCGCTGGCCCGCAAACTGGGCATCGCCCCGGGGCCGCTGGCGATGACCACGGTCTGGCTGGCCAACACCGCCAGTCTGCTGCTGCCGGTGTCGAACCTGACCAACCTGCTCGCCGCCGACCGGATCGACCTGGCCCCACCGGCGTACGCGGCCAGGATGGCGCTGCCGCAGCTCGCGGCGATCGGGGTGACCATGGCGGGGCTGTGGCTCTGGTACTGGCGGCGGGGCCGACGCGACGCCGACCGGTTCACCCCGCCCCCACCGCACCGGCCGGCGGACCGGCTGCTGTTCGGCACGGCGGTCGCCGGCTGCCTGCTGCTCGTCGCCGGCATCCTGGCCGGGGTGGAGATCGGGATCGCCGCCACCGCCGCCGCCGGGCTGGTGGTGCTCGGCTTCGCGGTCCGGTCCCGGCGGACCCTGCGCCCGGCGCTGCTGCCCTGGCGGCTGCTGGTCTTCGTGACCGGCCTGTTCCTGGTGGTGCAGACCCTCGGCCGGTTCGGCCTGGACGACCTGGTGGCCGTCCTGCTCGGCGACGCCGGTGGCACGGTGGGGGCGTTGCGGGCCGGTGGCACCGGCGCGTTCCTGGCCAACCTGGTCAACAATCTGCCCGCCTACCTGGCCGGCGAGGCGGTGCTTACGCCCGGCGACGAGACCCGGCTGCTGGCGCTGCTGATCGGCACCAACGTCGGCCCGCTGGCGGTGCCGTGGGCGTCGCTGGCCACCCTGCTGTGGTACGAACGCTGCCGGGCCGCCGGGGTGGCCGTGCCGCTCGGCCGGTTCGTGGCGACCAGCGCGGTGGTCGCGGTGGTCGCCACGGTGGCCTCGGTACTCGCCCTGCTGGTGACCGGCTGACCGGTCGGGCCCGGCACCGGGTCCTCCAGACCGTCCCTGCCACCCGTCACCGCCGACCGGCCGCTCAGATCCCCATCTCGGCCTCGTACGCGGAACGCAGCCGGGCCCGGGCGGCGGGGGCCAGGCAGACGTGCCAGGCGGACCCCTCGTCGATGACGTTCAGTTCGCCGGCGGCCTGCCGGGCCAGCAGGATCTCGGCCAGCACGTCACGTGCGCCGAACCGGGCGTACCAGGCCACCTCCACGTCCACCGCCCAGCCGAGGCAGTGTCCACTGGGGAGCATGGCCGGGTGACCGAGCCGACGCAACCGGTACTGGTGTTCGGTGCTGTGGGCGAAGCTGGTCACCCACAGTGGCGGGGTGCCCGGCGGGGCGGACCGGGCGAACTCCCGGGCCAGGTCGTTGAGGAGGGCGACGAGCTCCCGGCGGGTCCGCCGGAACGTCACCCCGGCGGTGCGCGGGGTGGCCTCCGGCAGCAGACGGCGGCGGACGACGCGTGCGCCGCGACCGAGGACGCTCGCCGGCTGTTCCTGGTATCGGAAGCCGAGCAGGCCGCGCCGGCGCAACCATTCCAGGTCGATCAGGTCGGGGTGTGTGTTGACCTGCTCGTCGGTGCGCAGGGTCGGGGCGTCCCGCCACCACATGAGGTCGATGCGGGACAGCAGGTAGATCCGGACCAGCGCGGTCAGGTCGGCGGCCGAGGTGCGGTCGTTGGGCTGGTGGCGGGCCAGCTCCAGCAGCAGCGTCTCGCGGGCGCCGATCAGGCCCTGCTCGGTGGCGTCGAGCACCTCGGCGATGGCCGGCTCGCGCAGCCGCTGGTCGAGCAGCACCTGACGGGCCGCCGTGGCGGCGGTGCCGGCCAGTGCGCCGACCTCGACCAGCAGCTCCGCGACCGCCTCCCGGTAGGCGGCGAGGTCGGGGGTGGCCGGCCGGGCGGCCCGGGACGGGACGGGCGTCCGGCGGGCCGGGGCGGGCGGGGTGACGCCGGGCTGTTGGCCGGGGCTTCGGCTGGGCACGCGCATGGTCGGTCCTCTCCCGGTGCGACACGGTGCGGATGAACCTGAAGGCACCGTAAACGCTGTGAACCGGTGGAGAACGAGCATTCCTCCCATGACCCCCTAAGGGCGACATGCGGCCCGACGCCGCCCACCCCGAGCCCGGCGCCGCCCACCCCCGGGGCCCGGGGGTGGGCGGCCCGGCGGTCACCGCAGCGCGCAGGCCGTCCCGTTCACGGCGAAGCCGACCGGGGTCGGGTTGACGCCGCTGTAGGAGGCGTTGAAGCCGAGGGTGACCGAGGCGTTGGGGGCGACCGTGCCGTTGTAGCTCTCGTTGGTCACCGTCACCTCCGTACCGCTCTGGCTGAACCGGCCCGACCAGCCCTGGCTGATCTGCTGGTTGCCGGTGAACCGGAAGGTCAGCCGCCACGACGACCAGGCGTCGACGCCGGTGTTGGTCACCGTCATGTTGCCGGTGAAGCCGGTGCTCCAACTGTTCGCCGTGTACGTCACCGCGCACCCGCCACCCGGCGGCGGGGTGGTGGTCGGCGACGGCAGCGTCGGCGTCGGCTGCCCGGTCGGTGTCGGCGTCGCGGTCGGTGTCGGTGTCGGCGTCGCGGTCGGCGTCGGCGTCGGCGTCACGGTCGGGCTCGGCGTCGGCGACCCGGTCGGGGACACCGTCGGGGACGGGGTCGGCTCCGGCGGGGTGCCGGTTCCGGCCTGCTCGGCCGCCCAGTTCGCCAACCAGGCCAGCGCCGAGTTCCAGTTGATCGCGACCTCGTTGACCGAGTACGCCCCGATGTCGTCGACGAAGCACTTCTGCGGCTTGCAGCCGGCGAGCTGGGCCTGGGCGACCGGGTCCTGCAACTCGCTGTTCGGGCCGCCGGAGAGCGCGCCGGGCGGCGCGGTGGGCAGCGCACCGTCGCTCTGGTTGGCCCAGAACCGGTGGTGCACGTTACGTACCGGCTTGTCCCCGTAGCCGGCAACGTAGGACTGGTTGAGCGGGTTGCGGCCGAGCAGGTAGTCGTAACCGGCGAAGGCCCCGGCCCGGTAGCGGGCCGTCCCGGTCAGGTCGAAGGCCGTGGCGAGCACGTTCGCGTTGTTGGCGACCCCGCCGTTGGAACCCCAGTAGTAGTGGCCGTCGCCGCTGCCCGGGGCCGGGTAGCCCTGGTTGGCGGTCTGGGCGAGCATCCGGTCGGCGAAGGCCACGATCGCCGTCCGGATCGCGCTCACGTCGGCGGTGGGCAGGCCGGTCGGCACCAGGGCCAGGGTGGTGTCCCCCAGCCCGGCGGTCCAGCTCCAGTCGTACGCCGATCTGGTGAAGCTCGTGCCCCGGGCGTGCGGGGAGCCGCTCAGGTCGGTGCGGTAGCCGGCCGTGCCGGTGGTGGCGTACAGCTCGGCCGCCGCCCAGTAGAACTCGTCGCTGACGGTGGTGTCCTCGTACGCGCCCCCGCCGGTGCCGTCCGAGGCGGACGCGAGCCGGTTCGGGTTGGCCTTTGCCGCCGCGTACGCCTTCTCGGCGGCGGCGAGGGTCCGGGCGGCGAAGGCGGCGTCGAACGGCTTCCACAGCCGGGACGCCTGCGCGGCCGCCGCCGCCAGGTTGAGGGTGGCGGCGGTGCTCACCGGGGAGAGCAGCCGGGGCTCGCTGTCGGCCTCGGGGCGGGTGGGCAACGCGGTCCAGTTCTGGTCGTGGATCTTGTGGTGCACCATGCCGGCGTTGGTCAGCGCCCGCGCCAGTCGCCGATCGTGGTCGCGGAAGCGCAGCGCGAGGCTCAGGTGGGGCACCCCGCGTCCCGGTACGTGCCAGGGCCAGTTCGACCGTACGCACGCCCGACAGGCCGGCCGGCGCGGACGTGGCCGGTGGACGGGCCGGCCCGGCGGCTGCCGGTCGGTCACCCGGCTCCGGGCGGGCGGGGCGGAGGGGCGGGCTGTGCCGGTCGGCACGGTTGTGCCGGTCGGCGGAGCGGCCCGACGGGGGTGATGGAAAACTCTGCCCATGAGTTCCGCACCCACACCGACCGACCTCTCCGCTCCCGGCGACTCCGACGGGGTGCCCGCCTTCGTGGATCTCGGCCTACGCGCCGAACTGCTGGGCGCACTCGCCGCGCTCGGCTACGAGGAGCCGACCCCGATCCAGCGGGAGGCGATCCCGCTGCTGCTGGCGGGGCGGGACCTGCTGGGGCAGGCGGCCACCGGTACGGGCAAGACCGCCGCGTTCGCCCTGCCCCTGTTGCAGCGGATGCCGGACGACCGCAGCAGCGGCGACCCGGTGTCGTTGGTGCTGGTGCCCACCCGGGAACTGGCCGTGCAGGTCTCCGAGGCGTTCCACAGGTACGGCAAGGACCTCGGCGCCCGGGTGCTGCCGATCTACGGCGGCCAGCCGATCGGCCGCCAGCTCCGCGCCCTGGACCTGGGCGTGGACGTGGTGGTGGCGACCCCGGGCCGGGCGCTGGACCACATCGCCCGGGGCACCCTGCGGCTGGGCTCGCTGGCCACCGTGGTGCTGGACGAGGCCGACGAGATGCTCGACATGGGCTTCGCCGAGGACATCGAGGCGATCCTGGAACACGCGCCCGCACAGCGGCAGACGGTGCTGTTCTCCGCCACCATGCCGGCCCGGATCGACGGGTTGGCCCGCAAGCACCTGACCGACCCGGAGCGCATCCAGATCGGGCGGGAGCAGCCGGTGGCCGGCGAGGCGCCCCGGGTACGGCAGAGCGCGTACATCGTCACCCGGGCGCACAAGCCGGCGGTGCTGGGTCGGGTGCTGGACGTGGAGTCCCCGACGGCGGCGATCGTCTTCTGCCGCAGCCGGGAGGAGGTGGACCGGCTCACCGAGACCATGAACGGGCGCGGTTACCGGGCCGAGGCGCTGCACGGCGGGATGAGCCAGGAGCAGCGCGACCGGGTGATGGGGCGGCTGCGCGCCGGCACCGCCGACCTGCTGGTGGCCACGGACGTGGCGGCCCGAGGGCTGGACGTCGAGCAGCTCACCCACGTGGTCAACTACGACGTGCCGTCGGCCCCGGAGTCGTACGTGCACCGGATCGGCCGGGTGGGTCGGGCGGGCCGGGAGGGGGTGGCGATCACCCTCGCCGAGCCCCGCGAGCACCGGATGCTCAAGACCATCGAACGGGTCACCGGGCAGCGGATCGACATCGACAAGATCCCCACGGTGGCGGACCTCCGGACCCGACGGATGGCGCTGACCCAGGCGGCACTGCGGGAGAGCCTGCTCGAGGACGACCTGGACCCGTTCCGGGTGATCGTCGAGTCGCTGTCGGACGAGTTCGACCTGATGGAGGTGGCGCTGGCGGCCGTCAAGCTGGCCCACGAGGCGGCCCTGCCCGGCTCCGACGACGAGGAGGAGATCCCGCAGGTGGCGGTCCGCGCGCCCCGGGAGTCCCGACCCGGGTTCGACGGCCGGGGCGGGGAACGGCGCGGCGGTGGTGGCAGCCGGCCGCGCACGGGCGGTACCGCGCAGGTCTTCATCGGCCTGGGGCGACGCGCCGGGGTACGTCCGCAGGACCTGGTCGGTGCGATCACCGGGGAGACCAAGGTGAGCGGCCGGGACATCGGCTCGATCGAGATCGCCGACCGGTTCTCCCTGGTGGAGGTGCCGCAGGGCGTCGCCGACGAGGTGATCGCGGGCTTGCGCAACAGCACCATCAAGGGACGCAAGGCGACCGTACGGCGCGACCGCGGCGGCGAGGGGCACTGACCCACCACGCGATATCGGCCCGCACCCCCGAGCCGGGGCGCGGGCCGGTCGCGTTCCTCAGAGTGGGTACGGCCCGAAGCGGCCCCAGGCGACGATCGCCGCCAGGATCAACAGCACCACGGTGATCGCGGTGCCGGGGTGCTCCTTGGCCCGGACGTGCACCACGATCGCGCCGACCATCACGATCACCAGGCCGACGGCGGCCAGCGGGGTGAGCACCGTGGCGATGCCGGTGAGGCCGGGCAGGACGAGCCCGATCGCGGCCAGCACCTCGACCGCGCCGAGCGCCTTGACCTGGGTGGGCGGGACGTTCTCGACCCATCCCATCCGGTCGCGCAGCTTCTCCTTGGGTTGGGTCAGCTTGGTCAGTCCCGCGCCGGAGAAGAGCGCGGCGAGCAGGATCTGCAGGATCCACAGGAACACGTTCACGGGTGGTCGCCTCCAAGGGGTGCCACCGTACGGTGGCTGATCAGTGGTGTGGGAAGGGTCAGGCTGGTGCGGGAAGGGTCAGGCTTCGCCGCCGATCGGCCCCCGACGCCCGGTGGGACGTCGAGGGCCGCCGAAACAGGACCGGCACGGCGGGACGGTCAGGCGGCGCCGACCGGCCGACCGCCGAGCGTCTCCGCGTCGATCTCGGCCGGGCGCAACGCCAGGGCGAGCACGTCGGCGACGTCGGCCAGGGTGTGCACGATCAGCGCCTGGCGTACCTCGGCGGGCAGGTCGTCGAGGTCCGGCTCGTTGCGGGCCGGGATGATCACCTCGGTCAGGCCGGCCCGGTGCGCGGCGAGCAGCTTCTGCTTGACCCCGCCGATGGGCAGCACCCGACCGGAGAGCGTCACCTCACCGGTCATCCCGAACTCGGGCCGCACCGGCCGGCCGGTCACCAGGGAGGCCAGCGCGGTGACCATGGTGATGCCGGCGCTCGGGCCGTCCTTGGGCACCGCCCCCGCCGGGACGTGCAGGTGGATCCGGCGTCCGGCCAGGACGTTCGGGTCGATGCCGTACCGACGCCCGTTGGAGCGCAGGTACGACCACGCGATGTGCGCGGACTCCTTCATCACGTCGCCGAGCTGCCCGGTCAGGGTCAGCCCGGGTTCACCCTCCATGCTGGTGGCCTCGATGAAGAGCACGTCACCACCCGCGCCGGTGACCGCCAGGCCAGTGGCCACGCCGGGCACCGCCGTCCGCTCGGCCGATTCCGGGGTGAACTTCGGCCGGCCCAGATAGCGGGCCAGGTTGCCGGTGTCGACCCGGACCGGGGCCGGGTCGGTGGCCAGCGTGACGGCGACCTTGCGCAGGATCTTCGCCAGGGCCCGTTCGAGCTGCCGGACACCGGCCTCCCGGGTATACTCCCCCGCGATCGAGGCGAGGGCCTCGTCGGCCACGGTGGCCTCCTCGGCGGTCAGCCCGGCCCGCTGGAGCTGCCGGGGCAGCAGGTGGTCGCGGCCGATGGCCACCTTCTCGTCCTCGGTGTAGCCGTCCAGAGTTACCAGTTCCATCCGGTCCAGCAGCGGGCCGGGGATGCTCTCCACCACGTTGGCGGTGGCCAGGAAGAGCACGTCGGACAGGTCGAGGTCGACCTCCAGGTAGTGGTCCCGGAAGGTGTGGTTCTGCGCCGGGTCGAGCACCTCCAGCAGGGCGGCGGCCGGGTCGCCGGCGTACCCGGCGGCCAGCTTGTCGACCTCGTCAAGGAGCACCACCGGGTTCATCGAGCCGGCCTCGCGCAGGGCGCGGACGATCCGGCCGGGCAACGCGCCGACGTAGGTGCGCCGGTGGCCGCGGATCTCGGCCTCGTCGCGGACGCCGCCGAGGGAGACCCGGACGAAGTTGCGGCCCAATGCGCGGGCCACCGACTCGCCGAGGCTGGTCTTGCCGACACCGGGCGGGCCGGCGAGGGCGAGCACCGCGCCGGAGCCGCGCCCGCCGACCACGCCGAGGTTGCGCTCGGCACGGCGGTTACGCACCGCGAGGTACTCCAGGATACGGTCCTTCACGTCGGCCAGGCCGGCGTGGTCGGCGTCGAGCACCGCGCGGGCCGTCGCCAGGTCGGTGTTGTCCTCGGTACGGGTGCTCCACGGCATCTCCAGCACCGTATCCAGCCAGGTGCGGATCCAGCCCGCCTCCGGGGAGGCGTCACTGGCCCGCTCCAGCTTGCCGACCTCGCGCAGCGCCGCCTCGCGGACCTTCTCCGGCAGGTCGGCGGCCTCGACCCGGGCGCGGTAGTCGGCAGAGCCGTCCGGCTCGTCCTCGCCCAGTTCCTTCCGGATCGCGGCAAGCTGCTGGCGGAGCAGGAACTCCCGCTGGGACTTCTCCAGCCCCTCGCGGACGTCGCTGTTGATCTGCTCGGTGACCTCCTGCTCGGCCAGGTGCTCACGGACCCATCCAACGAGCAGTTCCAACCGGGCGGTGACGTCCGGCGCGACGAGCAGTTCGGTCTTCTGCGGCAGGGTGAGCCAGGGTGCGTAACCCGCCGCATCGGCCAGTTCGGACAGGTCGGTCATCCGTTCCATCGCGTCGATGACCTGCCAGGCGCCACGCTGCTGAAGGACCGAGGTCATCAGGGCGCGGTACTCACGGGCCAACTCCCGGGCGCGACCGGCGGGAGCGGGTTCGTCCAGTCGGGTGGCCTCCACCCAGAGGGCGGCGCCGGGGCCGGGGACGCCGGAGCCGATCCGGGCGCGGGCCAGACCGCGTACCACGGCGGCGGGCTCGCCGTCGGGGAGCCGGCCCACCTTCTCGATGGTGGCGATCGTGCCGACGGGGCCGTACTCGCCGTCGATGCGCGGCACGGCGAGCAGGGTCTTGTCACCGCTGGCTCGGGCCGCGTCGACCGCGGCCTGGGTGGTCGGGTCGAGGGTCACCGGAATGACCATGCCGGGCAGCAGGACGACGTCGGTCAGGGGAAGTACCGGAAGGGTTGCCATCGGACACCTGCCATCGCGTTGAGTTGAGCGTGTCTCACTCAAGTCACCAACCGCTCCCCGTGTTCCGGGATGTGACCCAGGACACATCTCGGGGGCGGCGCGGCCGCCGGCCAGCATTGGCCGGACCCGGATATCCCAGGATTGACGCGACCCACCAAATGTAAGAGAGGCATATTGTTGCGGATTTGCCGTCAGATACGTCAAACTCTTAGCACACCCCGCTCAACACAGGGAGTAATGGCGATGGCAAGGAAAGTAATCACAGTTCTTACCGACGACCTCGACGGCGGAAAGGCCGATCGGACCGTCGAGTTCAGCCTGGACGGGGCGGCGTACACCATCGACCTCTCCGACGAGAACGCGGGGGTGCTGCGCAAGACGCTCGACGCCTACATCACCGCTGGCCGCCGAATGGGGCGGGGTGCGATCGAGGCCGGTCGCCCGGCTCGCCGCCCCGCTCGGGCCGGCGTCTCGGGAATGGATCGCGAGCAGAACCGCGCCATCCGGGAATGGGCGACCAAGAACGGCCACGAGATTTCCGAGCGCGGTCGCATCCCGGTCTCGGTCGTGGAGGCGTGGAAGAACCGCTGACCGGCGGGTCGAGTCACGATCGGATACGCCGGGGTCACGCTGAGATATCAGCGAGGACCCCGGCGTTCTTCGCGTTGTCCACGATTTCCATCCGGCGGCCGGGCAGCGAAAACCATTGCCGGCCGGCACGATCGGGGCCGATAGGGCCGGCCGCCCCGGGAACCATGGGCCGCGCCGTCGGGCCCGGTGGGGCTGATGCGCCGGTGGGCCGGTGGGGCCGCCGCATCGTCGGGGCCGGCAAGGCCGGCGCGACCAGGGGGCCGGGGCGGGTCGCCGCCGTGGGGACCGGTGAGGCGGCCGGGGACCTGGGCCCGTCCTCGGGTCCGCTCCCCGAGCCACGAAGAACTGCGGGCCGCCTCGGGGATTCCCCGGGCGGCCCGCAGTCGTCGTGCGTGTCGGGTCAGTTGACCTGGATGCGTACCACGTCGAAGGCGGGGGTCTGGTTGGCCCGCTCCATCATCGGCACCCGGTGCGAGCCGTCACCGGCCCAGACCGCGCACTGCGCCGTACCCGACTGCGGCAGGCCCGGGACCTGGATGGTCACGTCGTCAGCCTGGTTGCCGCCCTTGCCGTCCTCAGTGGCCACGAAGAACGCCGGAACGTCCTGCGGGTTCGACGGGGCCTGGTTGGTGTTCTGGAGCATCCGGCAGGCGGTGTGGAAGTGACCACGGGTGAGGCCCTGACCGTTGAGCACCGAGCTCTCCAGGTAGTAGCCACCCTGACCGGCCGCCAGGAACCGGTCACGGACCAGGTTGCGGGTGGAGACCTTCAGGCTGAACGCCTGGTTGCGCTGCACCCGGTTCGGGAACTGCGTGATCAGCAGCGACGGGTTGTTGGCCGCCGCACCGACCTCGCCGAACGCGGTGCTCACGCAGCGGTTGCCGTTCTGGAAGCCATCGTGCGGCTGCAACCTGCTGTTGGCGCAGTCCTTCGCGAGCACGCCCAGGGCGTTGCCGTTGTTGCCGTTCTGGCCGCCGTTGTTGTTGCCACCGTTCTGACCACCGTTGTTGCCGTTCTGGCCACCGTTGTTGTTCTGGCCACCGTTGTTGCCGTTCTGGCCACCGTTGTTGCCGCCGTTCTGGCCACCGTTGTTGGCGGCCACCGTGCAGCCGGCGAGCTGCTCCAGGCCCTGCGGGCGCTGGGCGAACCGGCCGATCGCGGTGGCGATCCGGTTCAGGGCGGACCGCCGCTTGTCGGCCAGCGGGCCGAGGATGGCGTTGTTGATGAACTCCTGCCCGTTGCGCCCCTCGGCGGCCAGCCGCTTGTTGGCGTCGGCGATCTGGGTCGTCAGCAGGGCAAGCTCCTTGTCCACCTCGGCCTTGGCCTGAGCCGGGATCTGGGGCAGCTTGGGGGTCACCTCCGGGCAGGCCACCGTCGAGGCGAGCGTGGTCACCGGCGCGTTGCCGGCCTTGACGGCCTGGCACTCGGCGACGGACATCTGGCCGTCACCCCAGTGGTTGCGGACCCAGCGACCGTTCTGCCACGTCTGGGTGGTGCTGCCGCGCCCGCTCGGCGAGGTGGCACCGGGGCTCGGCGCGACGCAGGCCGACGAGACGTTGCGGGTCTGCCTCGGCTTGTCCCCGGCCGATGAGATCTGGGTGACGGCGGCGATACCGCCGAAGACGACGAGCGCACCGACCGCCGCCAGCAGCCGCTTGCTCCGCGCGTTACCGGATGACCGGCGTGCCCCTGTGGACCTGCGCATCGAATTGCTCTCCTTCTCGATCCGGTACCTGACTCATGTCCCCGACGAGGAGACGGACTTTCGGGTGGGTCGCCCTGCCGGGGTCACTGCGACGTTCCGGTCGCACGTCGATGGCCGACGATGCCTTTCCGCACCGTCCGCCGCGTCGGGTGGCGCGGCTGGGAAGATCCTGTCCATTCCCGCTTAGGTACGGGCCGGCACGGACGAAGGTTCAAAGCGGATCGAGGATTCCGGGACCGTTTTCCGGCCGGACCGGGATGTCACCAACCGTCGCCGGAAAATGACGGCGGGTCGTTCCGGGTGGATCAGTCCACGCAGAGGTGATCGAACGCGAACGGCGTGGTCAACTCGTCCCGCCGGTCCCGCAGCGCGCGGATCTGCCGGCGCAACTCGTCCCGGTCGATCAGGGTCGACTCGTCGACGTCCGGGGCGGCCAGCCGGTCGCCCACCGCCACGGCCGCGAGATCCTCGGCCAGCCGGGCGGCGTCCACCCCGCAGTGCAGCCGTGCCTCGACAACGGTGACCCGTTCCACCAGACACCGGCCGGGCCGCACCTCGACCCAGCTCCACCCCTCGGCCACCTCGCCGCGCCAGCGCACGTGCAGCCCCCGCACGATCGGGTCGCTGAGCCGCCGTGACACGTACGCCTCGACGGCAGCCGCCCGGGACAGCGCGCCGAGGTCGTTGACCGGCCCGGTGCGCCCGTCCGGCAGCCGGCCGACGATGTCGCGGTACCCGACCGGCGCGTCGTCCGGATCGTCCGAGGCCGCACCGGCCGCGTAGGCGCGTGCGTCGATGACGTACGTGATGATCCGTCGGCCGTGTCCGGCGGCCCGCAGCGTCGGTGAGCCGATCCGCAGCACCGGCAGGCCGACGGCGGCGCACACCGCCGCCCCCATCCGCTCGGCCCGCTGCCCGGCCGAGCCGGCCGGCGCGGTGGGGCCGACGGTCAGGGCGAACACCGGGACACCGGTGTCGACCGCGCAGACGACGTGGTCGAACTCCTCCCGCAGGGCCGAACTCCACTGGTGCCCGGTGACCCCGGCCGGCCGCCGCGACACCAGGTCACCGAGCCGGCGTCCGCCGTACACCGCCTGGCCGGCCCGCAGGAACAGCGGCGCCGCACCGGCCGGGACCGGCCGCAGCCGGGCACCGTCGTCGGTGGCGGTACGCGTCATCGTCGGGCCGGTCCGTCCGTGGCAGGGGAAGGTGACCGGCCGAGTCTAGGACGTCGGCCACGGTTCCCGCCGCGCCGGTGTCGCCGGTGGAGACGGCGCCGGGCGGCCGGCGCGCGCCCCGACCGGCTTCTCTACGCTCACGGGGTGCTACACGACGGACCGGCCCCGGAACTGTTGACCAAGCGGAGTCTCGTCACGGTCTCCCACGCCATCGAACGGTCGGCGCTGGCCACCGCCGAGGACGGCCCACTGGTGGTGATCGCGCTGTTCCAGCGGATGCCCTACTTCCTGCGGGAGCGGGCCCGCTACACCCGGATCGCCGCGAGCGCGGCGGTCACCGTGGTCGGGTTGGCCGGGGAGGCGCCACCGGAACTGTCCCCCGGGGCGTACCCGGTGGCGCTTGACGAATCCGAGGAGTTGGCCCGGGAGTGGAGCGTGGTGGCGCTGACCCCCCGGTTCGGGGCGAGTCTGGTGGCCCGGGACCGGCGGGAGGTGGTGGCGGCCGGCACGCTGGAGGAGGGCCGGCTCTTCTCCGGCCGCTGGGGGTTCCGCCGCGACGAGGCTCTGCACGAGGTGATCCGGCTGCGCGCGCAGCTCGGCGACCGGCTCCCGCCGGTGGCGCTGACCGCGATCGATCAGGTGCTGCGCCGGGTCCGGGACCTGCCGGCGACCCCCGGTGAGCGCCGGGCCGAGGCGGCGTTGCGGCTGATGGCCGAACGGGTCGAACGGGCCCACCGGACCGCCCCGGGGCGGGTCGACGAGCCGGCGGAGGGCCCGCCGGGGCTGGTGGACGAGCCGACGCTACGCCGATGGACGGGGATGGACGGGGTGACCGCCTCCGGCACCCTGCCGGTGGCCCTGATCGGGGTACGGGTCAGTGAGCCGGCCGGCGCCCCCGAACGCTTCGGGCGGCGCAGCGCCGCCCGGGAGGCACAGGCCGTGATCGCCGCGCTGACCGCGCCACTGCGCCCGGTCGACCGGGCGGTCCGCCTCACCTCCGACGAGTACCTGCTGGTCCTGCCGGCGTTGACCCGGGAGGAGGCGCTGGCGGTGGCCGGCCAGGTGCACGCCTCGGTGGCCGGGCTGGCCCGGTCGTACCCGTTCGTGTCCTTCGCGGTGCACGCGGCGGTCACCGTGACCGCCCGGCGGCCGATGCCGGTGGCCGAGGTCCGGCACGCCCTCGAGTGGGCGGCCCGGGAGGGCGTTCCGGTGGCCACGGTGGCCCGGGAGGCCGTCGCGAGCGCCGCCCACCACTGAGGACGGGAGGCAGCGGGGTGCGGGTGGTCTCGTTGGTGCCGTCGCTGACCGAGGCGGTGGCGGCGACCGTGCCGGAGATGCTGGTCGGCGCGACCGACTGGTGCGTCCACCCGGCGGGGCTGGACGTGGCCAGGGTCGGCGGCAGCAAGTACCCCGACCTGGACCGGGTGCGTGCCCTCCGGCCGGACCTGGTGCTGCTCAACGTCGAGGAGAACCGGCGTGCCGACGCGGACGCGCTCACCGCAGCCGGGGTGCCGGTGCTGGTCACCTACCCGCGAACCGTGCCGCAGGCCCTGGACGAACTGGCCGGGCTCCTCACCGCGCTGGGGGTGACCGGGGAGCCACGCTGGCTGACCGACGCCCGCCGGGCCTGGGCCGCGCCCGCCGTCCCGGCCGGTGTCCGCCGGGCCGTGGTGCCGGTGTGGCGTCGTCCGTGGGTGGTGCTCGGCGGGGACACCTTCGCCGGGGACGTGTTGCGCCGGCTCGGCGTGGTCAACCTGTACGACGACGACCCCGAGCGCTATCCGCGCCCCGACCTCGACGCGTTGCGGGCCCGCCGGCCCGACCTCGTGGTGCTCCCCGACGAGCCCTACACGTTCACCGCCGAGGACGGGCCGGACGCCTTCCCCGGCACTGCCTGCGCGCTGGTCTCCGGCCGCCACCTCACCTGGTACGGCCCCTCCCTGGCCGAGGCTCCCGCCCTGCTCACCGCCCAGCTCTCGGCCCCGTCGCCGTGACTCGCCGTCGGGCGCGGCACCGAACGCCCTGCCCGCTGCGGATCGGCGGGGAATGCGTCGGCAGGGCGTCCTGGCCGGTGGTGGCCGTCCCGGTGCCGACCCCGGCGTCCCGGGTGCCCGGCGGAACCGCGCTGCCCGGCTGAGCACCGTCGGGCCCCTTCCCCGCGGGGAGGGGGCCCGACGAGGTGCGGCTCAGGCCACCGGGGTGACCCCGCCCGGCGTCCGCTCCACCAGGCCCGCGTCGTCCAAGTCGTACCCGATGGTGCTGGTCACCTGGACCACCCCGCTGATCTGCCCGGCGAGCCGCACCGCCAGCTCGGCGGCGGTCCGCCGGTCCAGCCGGCCGTCCAGCGCCACCGCGCCGTCGCGGACCTGGACGGTGACCAGCCCGTCCCGGACGGCCAGCACCCGCCGCAGCACCTCCTGCACCACGTCCTCCCGGATCTCCGCGTCACTGCGCAGGTGCACCCTCAGCAGGTCGCTGCGGGTGACGATGCCGACCAGCCGGCCGAGGTCGTCGAGGACGGGCAGCCGCTTGACCGACTCCCGGTCCATCAACCGGGCCGCCGCCGGCAACGACGCCCCCGGGTGCGTGGTGACGGCCGGCGCGGTCATCAACTCCTTCGCCAGCAACGCCTCGGCCTTCTCCCGGGACGCCCGACGCCGCCGCCGTTCGAAGACCCGGCGTTCCTCCTGCGCCCCGGAGTGCTCCACCTTGTGCAGCAGGTCCGCCTCCGAGACCACCCCCAGCACCCGACGGAACCCGTCCACCACCGGCACCGCGCTGATGCCACGCCGGATCAGCACGTCGACGATCGCCCGGTAGGGGGTCTCCTCCCCCACCGTGGCGACCTCCCGGGTCATCACGTCGTCCACCTGCCACGTCCTCATCACGACCTCCTCGACGGCTCTCACGGCCGACGCTAGGGCCGGCCCGACGGGCCGGGCAGAGGCGGGTGGACCGACGCCTCCCGGGTCGAAGGTCCCGTCCGGACGGCCCGGCCAGGGGACTTAGGTCCCGCTCCGGCACGGACCGGTCGGCCCTGCCGGATCAGCCCCGACGGGCGTCGAATAGAGCTGCCACCGGGAAGTGCGGTGCCAGGCAGAGAAGGGACGTGGAGACCATGACCGCGACGATCGAGCGGAACACCACCGCCAGGAGCATCGCACCGGTGGCCGGAACCGAGACCACCCGCCAGCGTGCCGCCCGGTACGTCTGGGCCGGAACCCGGATCGCCCTTGGCTGGATCTTCCTCTGGGCGTTCCTGGACAAGCTCTTCGGCCTCGGTCACGAGACCGCGACGAAGAACGCCTGGATCAACGGTGGCAGCCCGACCAAGGGTTTCCTCGCCTTCGGCGCGGCCGGCCCGTTCGAGGGGCTCTACCACGACATCGCCGGCGCGGCCTGGGCCGACTGGCTGTTCATGCTCGGCCTGGCCGGGATCGGCGTGGCCCTGCTGCTCGGCATCGGGATGCGCGTCGCCGCAGTCGCCGGTGGCCTGCTCATGGTCATGATGTGGACCGCCGTCCTGCCCCCCGAGAACAACCTCTTCCTGGACGACCACCTGATCTACGCCGCGGTGCTGGCCGGCCTCGCCCTGGTCGGTGCGGGGAACACGCTCGGCCTCGGCCGGGTCTGGGCCAAGCTCCCGCTGGTGCGCCGGTTCGGCTGGCTCAGGTAGCCGACAGGCCGGTAGGGGCGCCACCGTCGAGGTGGCGCCCCTACCGTGCGTCCATCCCCCGTCCGCCCCGACGGTCGTACCTGATCCCCAGGGCCGCCCCGTACGGTGGCCGCCGGTGGGCGCGGGGGGCGCGGATCGGGACCGCCGGGAATCGGTGCGTCGCGATCGGGCAGGATCGAGACCGACCGGACGATCGTGCGACGACGGAGGAGACCAGCAGATGAACGCACCCCAGGCAGGCAAGCCGGAGATCGGCCCGATCGAGGGCGCGGCGCCGGCGGACCTCGTCATCGAGGACATCACCGTCGGGGAGGGCCCCGAGGCCCGTCCGGGCCAGCTGGCCAACGTGCACTACGTCGGGGTGTCCCACTCCACCGGCCGCGAGTTCGACGCCTCCTGGAACCGGGGCGAGGCCTTCGAGTTCCCGCTCGGCGGCGGCCAGGTCATCGCCGGCTGGGACCAGGGCGTGGTGGGCATGAAGGTCGGCGGCCGTCGCCGGCTCACCATCCCGCCGCACCTGGGCTACGGCAGCCGGGGCGCCGGCGGCGTCATCAAGCCGAACGAGACCCTGGTCTTCGTCGTCGACCTGCTCGGCGTCCGCTGACCGCCGGTGGGGTCGCCGGCACCGTCCGGCGGCCCCACCGGCACGGGCGGTGACCCGTCAGGCGCAGGCCGCCAGACGGCGGGGCGTGACCTCGACCGCGGCGTCGCCGTGCCGGACCGGGATGATCCGGTGCAGACCGGTGGCCCGCAGCACCCGGGTGACCACCGGATCGGGGTCGACCACGACCAGCTCACCGCCCCGGGCCCGCACCCTCAGGTGGGCGGCGACCAGCGCCCGCACCCCGGCAGCGGAGAGCACCTGGACGCCGGAGAGGTCCAGCCGGAGCAACGGACGGGCCGGCGCGGCCCAGAGGGCGGCCCGGAACGCGCCGACGGTGGCGATGTCGATCTCGCCCACCGCTCGTACCTCGACCACGTCGTCGGCCACCCGGAGCCGCACGTGGAACCGGTCCTGTCCCTGCGTCATGCCCCGAATCTAGCCCCCACCCCCGACGTTTCCGCCCTGCCCGAGGCGGGTTTCCGGGTAGTCCCAGGGTCGCCCCGGAGTGGACCCGCACTCCTCCTCAGGGTGGAGCGGGTCTCAGGGTGGAGGCCGACGCCACCCGGCCGCCCCCGGGTCTGCTGCGCGGGACTCCCGCGCGGTGTCCCGCGGGCAACCGCCACGGTGTGCCGGGTACGACCGGGCCGCCGCGACGACGGCCCGGTCGTACCCCGGTCGTTCCTCCCCGGCCGGCGGTCAGCCGCCGCTGGCCGACGGCGCGGGCGACGTGCCCCCGGCGACCGCCCCCGGGTGCGGCGGGCTGGTGGTGGGCGCCGGCTTCAGGCCCGGCGGTACGGGCAGCGCGCTGCCCCTGGCGAACTCGGCCCAACTGGTGTTCCAGGCCGTCCAACCGTTGCCCGGCCGCAGCGGCACCTCGGTGCCTGTCACGGTGACCAGGTCGCCGACCTGGGTGACGCCCATCAGCCAGTCGGCGGCGGTGGACGAGACGTTGGCGCAGCCGTGCGAGACGTTGGTGTAGCCCTGGTCCCCCTCCGACCAGGGCGCGGCGTGGATGAACTCGCCGCCCCAGGTGAGCCGCTGGGCGTCCTCGACGTCGACCACGTAGCCGCCGTCGGGCTCACCCCGGGTGTCGAAGCGGGTCTGCTGGTGCTTCTCCATGATCACCATCTTGCCGCTGGAGCTCGGCGTGCTCGGCTTGCCCAGGCTGACCGGGATCTTGCGGATCAGCTTGCCGTCCTGGAAGACCGACATCTGCTTGGTGCCGTTGTCGATGTCCAGGGCGACCTGCCGACCGATCTTCGAGGTGGACCGCCGGTCGGCGTCGCCGACGTACTCCTTGCCGATCGGCAGCCCCTCCAGCGCCGACCGGACGCTGATCCTCGTCCCGGTACGCCAGAAGTCGGGGGCCCGGTAGTAGACCTGGCTGCCGTCCTCCAGCCACGACCAGGTGCCCGGCTGGGGCGGATCGGTCTGCACGAACAATCGTCGCTGCACGGCCGCTCTGGCCTCTTTGGGAATTGCCGGTTCGAACGCGACAGTCACCGGCATCGCGGTGCCGTACGTCTGGTTCCCGGCGAAATAGAGCACGCTGGTCAGCGTCTGCCGGTTCGTATTCGCCGCCGTGGTGAACGTCGTGCGCCCGACGGTCGTACGACCCGAGTCGCCGGTCGCGGTCACCTCTGCGGTGTAGGTCCGGCCGCTGCCCAGCGGGGCCGCCGGCACCCAGCTCGACCCGTCGTCGCGGGCCTCGCCGGCCACCGCCCTACCCTTGTCGTCGGTGAGTTTGACGCTGGTCACCCGGCCGTTCTTCACGGTGGTGCCGACCTCCGCGCTGACCGGCACGTCCTTCGCCCGATCGGCGGGGGTCACCGACACCGTGGGGTCCGCCGCCCCACCGGATGCCGCCCCGGCCGTCGGCTTCCGCTCGGCGGTACATCCGCCGAGGACCAACGGTGCGGCTGCGATGGTTACCGCCAGTAGCGTCAATCGCCGCCTCACGTCCATATTCCGTCCCCCATTTCCAGTCCCCTTGGCCACATTCTGTACGGCGTTTCTCGGGCCAGGTCGTGCTTTTCGGGGAACCGGGCGGGCAGCGCCGGGCGTATGGGCCCGAGCGATGCCGGACGGGGCCGAGAGGCGCCGATGTCCGGGATCGCCGGCGCCGGGTCGCCCCGGGCCGCCGACGACCGGTCAGTCCCAGTCCTGGTCGCCGTGGTTGCGAGCCCAACGCCCACCGACCGGCGGGGTGTCCAGCCGGATGGCCGCCACCGAATTGCCGGCCAGGTCGTTGTCCTCGACCCGGCAGCCGACACAGCTGCCCCGCGCGGTGATCCAGAGCCCGTGGGTCTGGGTGTGTTCGTCGTGGTTGTCCCAGATCCGGTTGCCCCGGACCGTCGCCGAGTCGAACGCCGCGTTGATCGCGATCCCGGCCCGGGTCGGCGGCCCGGCGGGCAGCTCGTACGGGGTGCCCGGCAGGGGGGTGTCCCCGCTCCACCCGGTGTACGCGTCGGGGCGTACCGGGGCGAGGGTCAGCTCGGTGGCGCTGTTCGCGGCCACCACCGCGACCCGCCGGCCGACCCGCAGCACCTTGCCCCGGTGGCTGTCCTGCGCCCAGTTCGCCGACCGGTCGACCAGGGACCGTTCGCTGTAGCGGACCGACTCACCACCACCGCTGGACGCGTCGGCGCACTGCCGACCGTTGTTGCGGATGCGGTTGTCGATCAGCATCGCGTCGGTCATCGGGCGGTCCACCCGGATCGCGTCCAGGCCGTTGCCCCAGAACTCGTTGCTCTCGACGACCACGTCCTGCGCCGGATGCGGGTAGCCACGGCCCAGGTCGTGCTCGTGGTAGCCGTACCCGCCGTTGCTGCTGATCCGGTTGCCCCGCACCGTGTACGGCCCCGGGGTGTTGCCCATGCTGATCCCGTCACGCACGTTGCCGTCGATGACGCAGTCGGTGAGCAGGCCACCCCGGCCGGCGACCCCGGCGGTGCCGTTGCCCGAGACGTCGTAGCCGGCCTCCAGGTTGCCGGTCATCGTGCAGCCGGTGACGATCAACCCGTCGGCGCCCCAGTCGGAGATGCCGAACCGGTTGGCCTGGCTGTGGCAGCCGATGATCCGGTAGCCGCGCGGCGGCGTCCAGTAGTCCTTCTGCAGTTCGAGGAAGATGCCGTTGGTGCCGTTGGCCAGGGCGGTGCAGTTGGCGATGGTGAGCCGCTCCATGTCGCCCCACCCGCCGATGCCGATGCCGATGCCCGCGCCGCCCATCTCCTCGCCGTTGTCCAGCCGGCCGCAGCCGACCACCACCACCCCGTCGACCAGGGTGTCCTGGAGGAAATCGCAGCCCAGCCCGCTCGCTCCGGTGTGGTGGATGTAGAGGTTGCGGAACACCCCGCGCACCACGTACTGCAACCCGAGGCCCTTGGCCAGGTAGTTGTACTCGGCCAGGGCCACCCCGGAGCCGTCGATCTCGAAGTCGGCGAAGGTGCAGTCGGCGATGTGCCGGTCCCGGTCCGCGCCGTGCTGGAGCACCGTCCAGAACGCCAGCGGCGTCGGGTCGGTCCGGTTGCCCTCGTTGCTGAGCAGGAACCGGGTGGCGGCCGGACCGGCGCCGATCAGCGACACCCCGCTACGCCACACCGTGCCGGCGTCCCGGATGGAGTAGATGCCCGGTGGGCAGTAGATGACCCGGGCCCGCCCGTCGGCCGTGTAGCCGTCGCCGAGCCGGTCCACCAGAGCGGCCAGCGCCGGCTGGTCGTTCGTCACCCCGTCTCCGGTCAACCCGTAGTCGTGGGCGTTGCACCACAGCGGGGCACCGGCCACGGGCGGCCGGCGGTCCCGCACGGCGACGGGCAGACCCTGGTACGGCACGGGTGACTCCTCTCGGCGGTGCGTCCACGACCGACGCGGCAGGTCCGCGACCGACGCGGTGCGTCCACGACCGGCGCGGCGTGTCCGCGACCGACGGCGGGTTCCCGGCCCGTCGACCCGAAAACCCCACCGGCCGACCGGCGGTCCGGACGAAGCGGACGAACGCCCGACGGGCCGACGGAGCCGGTCACCCCACCCAGGGGTGACCGGCTCCGGGCGTACCGCTCAGACGTTCGCCACCAGCAGCGCCGGCTGTTCGACGCAGTCGGCGACGTGCCGCAGGAAACCCCCCGCCACCCCGCCGTCGCAGACCCGGTGGTCGAAGGTGAGGCTGAGCTGGGTCACCTTGCGGACGGCCAACTGCCCCTCGACCACCCACGGCTTGTCCACGATCCGCCCCACGCCGAGCAGCGCGGCCTCCGGGTGGTTGATGATCGGGGTGGAACCGTCCACCCCGAACACGCCGTAGTTGTTGAGGGTGAAGGTGCCACCCGTGAGCCGGGCCGGCGGCAGGGTACCGGCGCGGGCGGCGGCGGTGGTCTCCGCCAGCGCGGCGGCCAACTCCCGGGTGGTGAGCCGCTGGGCGTCGCGCAGCACCGGGACCAGCAGGCCCCGGTCGGTCTGCGCGGCGATGCCCAGGTGCACCCCGCTCGACTGGACGATCCGCTGCCCCTCGGTGTCGACGTGCGCGTTGAGCTGCGGGAACCTCCGCAGGCCGCTGAGGCAGATCCGGGCCAGCAGGGCCAGCACACTGACCGGGGCGTCCGGGGTGGCCGCGTTGATCGCCGCCCGGGTCGCCAGCAGCGCGGTGGCGTCCGCGTCGACCCAGATGGTCACCTCGGGGATCTCCCGGCGACTGCGGGAGAGCTTGTCGGCGATCACCTTACGGATGCCGGTCAGCGGGATGACGACGTCCTGCCCACCGGTCGGGGCGGGCGCGACGTGCGGGGCAGGGACCGACCGGTCCGGAACGACGGCGAGCCGGTCCGGCGGGGTGTCCATCGCCGCCTCCACGTCGCCGCGACGGATCACGCCGCCGGGGCCGGTGCCGCGCAGCGCACCCAGATCCACACCGTGTTCCCTGGCCAACCGGCGCACGATCGGCGAGATGACCAGGGCGGACGCCCCGGCGGGGGCAGCTTCGACGACGGGTTCCGGGGCTGCGGCCGGCCGGGGCCGGCGGCGGCGTCGGGCGGTGCCGCCGTGCCCGGTGCCGTACCCGATCAGCACGTTGCCGGAGCCGGCCCGTTCCTCTTCGCGGTAGGTGGCGTGGCCGGCGGGCTCGTCACCGCCGTCCAGCGGCGCGATGGTGATCAACGGTTGGCCGACCGGGCGGACCTCACCGACCGCGCCGTGCAGGGTGACCACCCGCCCGGCGTACGGGCAGGGCACGTCCACCACTGCCTTGGCGGTCTCCACCTCCACCACGCTCTGGTCCACGGTGACCACGTCGCCGACGGCGACCCGCCACTGCACGATCTCGGCCTCGCCCAGCCCCTCGCCCAGGTCGGGCAGGAGGAAGACCTGCGCGCCGGTGGGGCCGGCGTCCGGGCCGGTCGGGACGGTACGGGCGCTCACGCCGCGCTCCCCTGGGCGAGCCAGCGCGGATCTGGCCGGTCGTCCCACTGGAGGCGGGCCACGGTGTCGAGCACCCGGTCCACCCCGGGCAGGTGGGTGTGTTCCAGCATCGGCGGCGGGTAGGGGATGTCCATTCCGGAGACCCGCAGCACCGGGGCGTGCAGGGCGTGGAAGCAGCGTTCCTGGACCCGGGCGGCGATCTCCGCGCCGACTCCGGCGAAGCCCTGCGCCTCGGTGATCACCACGCACCGGCCGGTGCGGCGTACCGAGGCGGTGATCGTGGCGTCGTCGAACGGCACGATGGTCCGGACGTCGACGACCTCCAGATCCCAGCCCTCCTCGCGGGCGGCCTCGGCGGCCTCCAGCGCCACCGGCACCGCCGGGCCGTACGCGACCAGGGTGGCGTCGGTGCCGGGCCGGCGGACGACGGCCCGGCCGATCGGCGCGGTACGGCCGGGCAGCTCGGCCTCGGCGCTGGCGAAGTAGAGCTTCTTCGGCTCCAGGAACACCACCGGGTCGGGGTCGGCGATCGCCTCCCGCAGCAGCGAGTACGCGTCCGCGACGGTGGCCGGGGTGACCACCTTCAGCCCGGGGGTGTGCGCGTAGTACGCCTCGGACGAGTCACAGTGGTGCTCGACGCCACCGATGCCGCCGGCGTACGGCACCCGGATGACCATCGGCACGCTCAGCGCGCCCCGGGTGCGGTTGCGCAGCTTGGCCACGTGCGAGGCGATCTGCTCGAACGCCGGGTACGCGAACGCGTCGAACTGCATCTCGACCACCGGTCGCAGCCCGGACATGGCCAGGCCGACGGCGAAGCCGACGATGCCGGCCTCGGCGAGCGGGGTGTCGAAGCAACGCTTGTCGCCGAACCGGGCCTGCAACCCGTCGGTGATCCGGAAGACCCCGCCGAGCTGCCCGACGTCCTCACCGAAGACGAGCACCCGCTCGTCGTCGAGCATCGCGTCGGCGAGCGCGGCGTTGAGCGCCTTCGCCATGGTCATGGTGGCCATCAGGCGTCCCCCTCGCTCGCCCGGTCGGCGGCCAGCTCGGCGCGCACCTGTTCGCGCTGCTCGACCAGCTGCGGGGTCGGCTCGGCGTAGACGTGGTCGAACAGGCTGAGCGGGTCGACCACGGGCTGGCCGTTCATCCGCGTGCGCAGGTCGCCGGCGTACGCCTCGGCCTGGGCGGCGATCGTCGCGACCGCCGCGTCGTCCAACTCGCCCCGGTGGCGCAGGTACGCCTCCAGCCGGGCGACCGGATCCCGGTCCCGCCACGCCTCGACCTCCTCGGGGTCGCGGTAGCGGCTGGCGTCGTCGGCGTTGGTGTGCGCCTCCATCCGGTAGGTGTGCGCCTCGACCAGGTACGGCCCGTGGCCGGCACGGGCGTGCGCGACGGCGCGGGTGAGCACCGCGAGGACGGCCATCGGATCGTTGCCGTCGACCTGTTCGCTGGGCACCCCGTAGCCGACGCCCTTGTAGGCCAGGCTCGGCGCGGCGGTCTGCCGGGACAGCGGCACGCTGATCGCGTACTTGTTGTTCTGCACGAAGAAGACGACGGGGGCCTTGAACACGGCGGCGAAGTTGAGCCCCTCGTGGAAGTCACCCTCGCTGGTGGCGCCGTCGCCGACGAAGGCCAGCGCGACGGTGTCCCGCCCCTGGTAGGACTCGCCGTAGGCCAGCCCGGCGGCATGCACGCACTGGGTCGCCAGCGGGGTGCACTGCGGGGCGGTGTGCACCACCGTCGGGTCGTACCCGCAGTGCCAGTCGCCGCGCAGCAGGGTGAGCGCCTCGACCGGGTCGATGCCCCGGGCGATCAGCGCCATCGACTCGCGGTAAGTGGGGAAGACCCAGTCGTCGTCGCGCAGCGCGAGCACCGCGCCGACCTGGCACGCCTCCTGGCCGCGCGAGGACGGGTAGACGGCGAGCCGGCCCTGCTTGGTCAGGGCGGTGGCCTGCGCGTCGAACCGGCGGCCGACGACCATCCGGCGGTACATCTCGCGCAGCGCCTCGATCGGCGGCTCGGGCAGGTCGGCGCGGGCCGGCAGCGGGGTGCCGTCGGGGTTCAGCAGCCGGACCGGCTCGACCTGCGGGAGCAGGCCGGCAGTCGGCTCGGGACCGACCGGGGTGGCCGGTCGACGGGTACGCGGGGATGCCCTGCGGACCGCCTGGGGTGTGGTCGTCACGGCGGGGACCTCCTGGACGTGTGGTGGCCCTATGCTCCTGCCGATGGATGATTGACTCAACATCCCGATGGAACGCGGGACGATTGGCCTACTGAGGAGTATCTTGTGAACCAGGAGACCACCCCGCCACCGGGCCCACCGGGCGGAACGGGACGTTCGGCCGCCGCCGCCCTGGACGAGGTGGACCGACGGGTCCTCGACGAGCTGACCCGCGACGGCCGGCTGTCCATCCGTACCCTCGCCGAGCGGGTGCACGTCTCGCGCACCAACGCGTACGCCCGGGTGGAGCGGCTGCTGCGCGACGGGGTAATCACCGGGTTCCGGGCCCGGGTGGCACCGGAACCGGCCGGACTGGGCACCTCGGCGTACATCGCGCTGACCATCCAGCAGAACAGCTGGCGGGAGGTCTCGGCCGAGCTGGCCCGGGTGCACTACGTCGAACACGTCGCGCTGCTCAGCGGCGAGCACGACGTGCTGGCGCTGGTCCGGGCACCGGACAACGCCACCCTGCGGGACGTGGTGCTGGACCGGGTGCAACGCATCGCCGGGGTGCTGTCCACCCGAACCTGGCTGGTCTTCGAGGAATTCGACGGCACCCGCAGCCCGTGGGCGTAGCCCGGCCGGACACGGGGCTGGGCCTGCGTCCGGCCCGGCGCGGCGTCGGCGAGCCGGTGTGCGCACGGGTGAGCAGCGCACCGTGCCGAGGGTGGCGCGGTCAGCGTTCCGGTGGTGCCTCCAGGCCGTCGCGGTCGGCGAGGTCGAGCAGCGGCACCAGCGAGAACCGGCGCTCGTCCAGGCCGGCGTGCGGATCGCCGCGTTCGGCGAACCGGGCCGGCATGCTCACCACGTCGAAGTCCTCGGGCCGCGCATCGTCGAGCTCGGCCCACGCCAGTGGCGCGGAGACCAGCGCCGCCGGAGTCGGCCGGATCGAGTACGCCGAGGTCATGGTGTGGTCCCGGGCCATCTGGTTGTAGTCGACGAAGACCGGCCGGTCCCGCTGGTCCCGCCACCAGGTGGTGGTGACCAGGTCGGGTCGGCGGCGCTGCATCTCACGGCCGAGTGCGAGCACGGCCCGCCGGCAGTCGCCGAAGCTCCACCTCGGCTCGATCGACAGGTAGACGTGCAGGCCACGCCCGCCGGTGGTCTTGGGGTAGCCGACCAGGCCCAGCTCGGCGAGGAAGGCCCGGACCTCGTGCGCCACCGGCACCACCTGGTCGAAACCGACGCCCGGCATCGGGTCCAGGTCGATCCGGAGCTGGTCGGGGCGCTCGACGTCGGCCGCCGTCACCGGCCAGGGATGGAACCGCAGGGTGCCCAGGTTGGCCGCCCAGATCACCACCGCCAACTCGCTCGGCGCGACCTCGTCGGCGGTACGACCGCTGGGGAAGGTGAGATGCGCCGTCCGTACCCAGTCGGGGGCGCCGGCCGGCAGCCGCTTCTGGTAGAAGGCGTCACCCCGGTTGTCCTGCCGGGTGCCGATCTTCGCCCCCTCGAACACCCCGCGCGGCCAGCGCTCCAGCATCGTCGGCCGGTCCCGCAGGGCGCGCAGGATGCCGTCGCCGACGGCCAGGAAGTAGCCGACCACGTCCCGCTTGGTCAGCCCGCGCTCGGGAAAGTAGGGCTTGTCGGGGCTGGAGATGCGGACCAGCCGCTCCCCCACCTGGATCTCCTCGGCCGCCGTCGCCACGCTCTCACGGTAACGGTCACCACCGACACCCGGCGGCGGCTCACCTCGGCCACCGGCATCGGACCGGCCCCGGGCCGCCCGAGGCTGCGGGCGACGCCGGGACGACGGGTGTGACATGTCGAGCTGGGCGCGCGGGGTGCCCCGGGCTCGCCGGCAATCGCCGGACGGTCCCCCACTAGGCTCGCCGCCATGGCGACCTACCTCGACGTACACCCGGAGAACCCGCAGCCCCGGACGATCGCCCGGGTGGTCGACCTGCTGCGCGCCGACGGCCTGATCGCCTACCCGACGGACTCGTGCTTCGCGCTCGGCTGCCAACTGGGCAACCGGGACGGCCTCGACCGGATCCGGGAGATCCGGCAGCTGGACAGCCGGCACCACTTCACCCTGGTGTGCCGGGACTTCGCGCAGCTCGGCCAGTTCGTGCACATCAACAACGCGGTGTTCCGGTCGCTGAAGGCGGCCACTCCCGGCAGCTACACCTTCATCCTGCCGGCGACGAAGGAGGTGCCGCGCCGGCTGCTGCATCCGAAGAAGAAGACCGTCGGGGTACGCATCCCCGACCACCCGGTGGCGCAGGCGCTGCTGGCGGCGCTGGGTGAGCCGCTGGTGTCGAGCACCCTGCTGCTGCCCGGCGAGACCGAACCGATGACCCAGGGCTGGGAGATCAAGGAACGGCTCGACCACGCGATCGACGCGGTGATCGACTCCGGCGAGTGCGGCACCCTGCCCACCACCGTGGTCGACTTCTCGCAGGACGAGCCGGAGATCGTCCGCTACGGTGCCGGCGACCCGAGCCGCTTCGAGTAGCCGCGTCCGGGGTCAGCGCGTGCCGGGACCGGCCGACGGCAGCGGCAACGGCTCCACGACCGGGTCGCCGACCCGGGCGGAGTGGGCGGGCGCCGGCCGGTCGGGTTCCGGGGTGCGGCTGTGCCGACGGCCCGCCCCCACCGGCCCGGTGTGCCGGGCCACCTCGCAGGTGACCAGGTGGATCGGCGGCGGCGGCGCGACAAACCGCCCCGGCCCCCAGCGCACCCAGAGCGCGACCCGGCCGGCTGCGGCCTCCGCCGTCAGCTTCTCCCAGGTCCGCCGTCGGTCGGTGTGGTCGACCTCGACGACCACGGGCGGCCCGTCGCGCCGGGCACACGCCACATCCAGCACCGACCGGCGGTCCGTCATCGGCGGGGGCAGCGGCAGGACGCTCGCCGCCCGGCGATAGGAGCGCCAGCCCTGCTCGGCAGCCCAGGCCAGCACGGTGTCGATGATCCGCGCGGTCACCTCGTCGGTACCCAGGTCGACGAACTCGAGCCGGGTCAGCCGCTCGGTGAGCGATGCCGCCAGCCGTTCACCGTCCGCCGCGCCGTCCACCCGGGCAGGGTATCGACCCACCGGCGACGGGCCGACCCCGGGCGCGCCTCCCGGCGACGGGCAGAGTCGGCGCGGTTACCCGGGTCGTACCGGGGGTAGGCATGAGGCCATGGCGGAACTGGCGGCGCTGTGGATCGTCCGGCACGGTGAGAGCACGGCGAACGTCGCCGCCTCGACTGCCGAGTCGACCGGCGCCGAGCTGATCGACCTGACCCATCGGGACGCCGACGTGCCGCTCTCGGCCACCGGTGAGCAGCAGGCTCGGGCCACGGCCCGCTGGCTGGCCGGCCTGCCGGCGCAGCGTCGACCGGACGTGGCGGTGGTGTCGCCGTACCTGCGGGCGGGGCGGACCGCCGAGCTGGCGTTGGCCGGCACCGGCATCCCGGCCAGCGTCGACGAGCGCCTGCGCGACCGCGAGCTGGGCATCCTCGACGGGCTCACCGGGCACGGGGTGACCCGCCGGTTCCCCGACGAGGCGGCCCGGCGGCGACGGCTCGGCAAGTTCTACTACCGGCCGCCGGGCGGCGAGTCCTGGACCGACGTGGCGCTGCGGCTGCGTACCCTCCTCGGCGACCTGCGCCGCGACCACCAGGGGCGGCGGGTGCTGCTGTTCGGGCACGACGCCCTGGTGTTCCTGCTCCGTTACCTGGTGGAAGGGCTGACCGAGGCGGAGCTGACGGGGCTGACCCGGGAACACCTGATCGCCAACTGCTCGGTGACCGGCTGGTCGGCCGACGCCGCCGGCCGGCTCACCCTGGACACCTTCAACGACGTCACCCATCTGCACGCGCAGGGCGCCCCACCCACCACGGAGGACGAGGTCCATGCCGAACCGGTCTGACACCCGGGTCATCACCCCGGGGTTGCTGCGGGACTGGGCACTGCCCGTACCCACCGGCGGCAAGGAGAACCGGGGAACCGTGCTGGTGGTCGGGGGCTCCCGGTTCACCCCGGGAGCGGTGTTGCTGGCCGGGGTGGCCGCGCTGCGCGCCGGGGCGGGCGTGCTGCAACTGGCCGCCGCCGAGTCCACCGCCGCCGCGTTGAGCATCCAGGTGCCCGAGGCCATGGTGGTCGGCCTGCCCGAGACCTCCGACGGCGCGGTCGCCGGTGACCCGGGTGACCGACTCGGTGACCTCGTCGAGCAGGCCGACGTGGTCGCCGTCGGACCCGGCCTCAACGACATCGACCAGACCCGCGCGCTGCTGCACCTGGTGCTGACGGCAGCGAGGCCGCAGACGGCGCTGGTCTTCGACGCGTACGCGCTGGGAGCGCTCAGCCACGAACCGGACCTGCTGGTCGGCGCGGACCGGCGGGTGGTGCTGACCCCGAACCTCACCGAGGCGCGGCACCTGCTCGGCCGCGATCCCGGCGACGACCTGGACGCCGAATCCCGCGAACTGGCCCGCCGGTACGAGGCGGTGGTCTCCCTGTACGGCCACGTCGCCACCCCCGACGGGGAGGGCTGGCGGGAGGAGAGCGGCGACGCCGGGCTGGGCACCTCGGGCAGCGGCGACGTCCGGGCCGGGCTGCTCGCCGGACTGCTCTCCCGGGGCGCCGAACCGGCCCAGGCGGCCTGCTGGGCGGCCTGGGTGCACGCGGTGAGCGGGCAGCGGCTGGTGCCCCGGTTCGGCAGGATCGGGTTCCTCGCCCGCGAGTTGCTCGACGAGATCCCGCACACCATCGCCACCGTGTGACGGTCGCCGGTGCCGCCAGCCGGCTCGGCCTGGGTGACCGCCGATCAGGCCGACAGCGACGACCCTCGATCCCACCGCAGCCCGCCGACTGGGCGCGGCGACCGACGAGCTGGTCACCCGTCTCACCGCCGCCCCCGGCTGCTGACCCACCGCCACACACTCCGTGCCACCGCCTGGGCCGGGTCGAACCAGCGGGGTCTCGACCGGCCGATCAGACCCCGCAGCGGTTCACCAGGCGGTCACCGGCCTGCCGTCGGGCTCCGGCAGGATCCGCCGCACCCGACCCGGGGGCAGCCGCCGCTGCCGCCATTCCCGGGGGTAGCCCACCGAGACCTCCTCGAACCGCACCCCGTCCTTCCAGGTGGTGCGCGGAATGTGCAGGTGGCCGTAGACCACCGCGCGGGCGGCGAACCGGCGGTGCCAGTCGGCGGTGCCGTCCGTCCCGCACCACTGCGCGAAGATCGGGTAGCGCAGCACCTCGGTCGGATGACGGTCCAACGGCCAGTGGTTGACCAGCACCGTGGGCAGCGCCGGGTCGCGGGCCGCCAGCCGGCGGGCGGTCTCCGCCAGCCGGGCCGCGCACCACTCCTGCCGGCTCCGGTACGGGTCGGGGTGCAGCAGGAACTCGTCGGTGCAGACGATCCCGGTCCGGTGCGCCTCCGCCAGGGCCGCCTCCCGGGTGTCGAACCCCGGCGGTCGCCAGCTGTAGTCGTACAGCAGGAACAGCGGGGCCACCAGCGCGGGACCACCCGGGCCCCGCCACACCCGGTAGTCGTCCTCGGGGGTGACCACGCCCAGTTCCCGGCAGCGCCGCACCAGCAGCTCGTAGCGCGCCACCCCGCGCAGGGTCACCGGGTCGGCCGGCGGGGTCCACAGCTCGTGGTTGCCGGGGGCCCAGATGACGGTGTCGAAGCGCCGCGCGAGCAGGCCGAGCGCCCACTCGATGTCGGCGACGGTGTCCGCCACGTCACCGGCGACGATCAGCCAGTCCCGTGGCGACCCGGGCCGCAGCGCCTCGACCAGGGCACGATTCTCCGCGTACCCGACGTGCAGATCGCTGATCGCGACCAGACTTCCCTCGATGTCCTCCCCCAGCATCCGCCGATCGTACGCAGTCGATCGCCCGGCGTGGGACATCGGCGCTGTCGGCGCAACGGCGGTGGCCGTCCGTCGGTGCCGGTGCCGGGGACACCCGATCTCCGCACAACCGGAGAACCCGGCCGTTGCCGGGTGCCGGAGGTGCTCCCGGACAACCCCGAGGGCCACCCGGTAGGATCGTCCTCGGGCCGTGACTGGCGCGTGGGGATGGAGCACCATCGGGAAGCGGCCCCGTCACGAGGACGCACGCCGAGCGCCTGGGCCTTCCGCACGTCACCTGGAGGTCGCATGTCGCTGAACGCCGAATCCACCGCCTTCCGCAGCGCGCTCGAGGTGATCCGTGCCGTCGAGCCCCGGGTGGCCGACGCCATCGGCGCCGAGCTGGCCGACCAGCGCGAGTCGCTGAAGCTGATCGCCAGCGAGAACTACGCCTCCCCGGCCACCCTGCTGACCATGGGCAACTGGTTCAGCGACAAGTACGCCGAGGGCACCGTCGGCCGTCGCTTCTACGCCGGCTGCCAGAACGTCGACACCGTCGAGTCGCTCGCCGCCGAGCACGCCAAGGAGCTGTTCGGGGCCGCCCACGCGTACGTGCAGCCGCACTCCGGCATCGACGCCAACCTGGTCGCGTTCTGGGCGATCCTGGCCGATCGGGTGGAGTCCCCGGCGCTGAAGAGGGCCCAGGTACGCCAGGTCAACGACCTGACCGAGGCGGACTGGTTCGCGCTGCGCCGGGAGCTGGGCGACCAGCGGATGCTGGGCATGTCGCTGGACGCCGGTGGCCACCTCACCCACGGGTTCCGGCCGAACATCTCCGGCAAGATGTTCGACCAGCGCAGCTACGGCACCGACCCGACCACCGGGCTGATCGACTACGACCGGGTCGCCGAGTCGGCCCGGGAGTTCAAGCCGCTGATCCTGGTCGCCGGCTACTCGGCGTACCCCCGGAAGGTCAACTTCCGGATCATGCGGGAGATCGCCGACTCGGTCGGGGCCACCTTCATGGTCGACATGGCGCACTTCGCCGGTCTGGTCGCCGGGAAGGTCTTCACCGGTGACTTCGACCCGGTGCCGCACGCGCACATCGTCACCACCACCACGCACAAGTCGCTGCGGGGCCCGCGCGGCGGCATGGTGCTCTGCGGCCCGGAGCTGGCCGACCAGGTCGACCGGGGTTGCCCGATGGTGCTCGGCGGCCCGTTGCCGCACGTGATGGCCGCCAAGGCGGTGGCGCTGGCCGAGGCGCGTCGGCCCGACTTCGCCGACTACGCCCAGCGGATCGTCGACAACGCCCAGGCGCTCGCCGAGGGGCTGCTGCGTCGGGGCACCACCCTGGTCACCGGCGGCACCGACAACCACCTGGTGCTGCTCGACGTCTCGGGCTACGGCCTCACCGGCCGGCAGGCCGAGCAGGCGCTGCTCGACTCGGGCATCGTCACCAACCGCAACGCCGTCCCCCAGGACCGCAACGGTGCCTGGTACACCTCGGGCATCCGGATCGGCACCCCCGCGCTGACCAGCCGGGGTCTCGGCACCGCCGAGATGGACGTCACCGCCGAGCTGATCCACACCGTGCTCAGCCAGACCACGCCGGGGGCCAACGCCGACGGCACCCCGTCGAAGGCCAAGTACGTCCTCGACCCGGCGGTCGCCGACAAGGTCAGCGAGCAGGCCACCGACCTACTCGCCGCCCACCCCCTCTACCCCACCATCACCCTGACCTAACCCCACCCACCCCACCCCCACCCACCCCACCCCCACCCCACCCCCACCCCACCCCCACCCCACCGCGCCCGTTGATCAAGAGGTTTCGGTCACGAAACCTCGTGCCGGTGACCGAAACCTCTTGATCAACTCGGGATGGCGGGGGCGGGGCGGGGGCGGGGCGGGGGCGGGGGGGGTCAGGGTAGGGGGCGCTTGAGGTGGTAGCGGTGGACCTCGGTGCTGCCCTGGACGTTGTTGACGTCCTCGGCGGCGGAGACCAGCTCCCAGCCCTCCCGGCCGACCCGGTTGAGGTGGGCGATGGCGGTGTCCCCGTACGCGGTGACATCGGTGCGTGATCCGTCCGGGCCGTACCAGACGAACGAGACGTGGAACTGGCGTCCCTGCCCCTGGTAACGGCGGACCAACAGGGCGTACTCCCAAGCGACCATGCGTCCATTATGGCCAATGGATCATCCCGGGCGCAGCACGGGGGGTGGCGGTTCGGCGACACCGAGTGGAGGCCGCCAGGGGGTACGGTCGCCCCGGGGCGGCCCGGGAGAGGCGACCGACCGGGGTGACGGTCAGCCGGCGGGCAGGGCGGCGCGGGCCAGTTCCTCGGTGATCAGGGCGGCCAGCCGGTCCAGGCCGAGGTCGATCTGCTCCAGGGTGACGGCGCTGACCGACAGCCGCAACGCGTCGACCGGTCGGCCGTCGCCGTAGAAGTGCGCCATCGGCGTCCAGAGCACCCCGAACCGCTCGGCGGACCGCCGCAGCAGCGCGTCGTCGACCGGGAACGGCACGGTGACCACGACGAAGAACCCACCGGCCGGGGCGTTCCAGCACACCGGCGAGCCGGCCGGGAAGCGCCGACGCAGGCCGGCCAGCAGGTGGTCCCGGTTGCGGGTGTACGCCGCCCGCTCCTGCCGGTTCGCCGCGACCAGCGAACAGTCGTGCTCCAGCAGCGCCCCGCCGATCATGGCCTGGGCCAGCGGGGAGGTGTTCACCGAGACCATGCTCTTGATCTTGGCGAGCTGGTCGGCGAACAACCCCACGACGCCGTCGGCGCCGGCGACCCGTTGGTCGGCCACCAGGTAGCCGATCCGGGCGCCGGGCAGCACCGTCTTGGCGAACGAGCCGAGGTAGACCACCCGACGGGCGGTGTCCAGCGCCTTCAGCGTCGGCGTCCGGTCGGCGTCCCCGGCCGGGAAGAGTCCGTAGGGGTTGTCCTCGATCAGCAGCAGGTCCTCCTCGGCGGCCAGGTCGAGCAGCCGCCGCCGATCGGCCAGCCCGATGCTGACGCCGGAGGGATTGGCGAAGTCCGGCATCACGTAACAGGCCCGGGGGCGCAACCCCTCGTCCCGGGCCCGGCGCACCTGGGCCCGCAGGTCGGCCAGGTCCACCCCGGTCGGGCCACCGACCACCGCCCGGACCGGCAGGTCCACCAGCCGGGCCGCGCCGGTCAGCCCCACGTACGTCGGGGCGACGGCGAGCAGGACGTCGGCCGGGCCGGCCCGCAGCGCCCGCAGCACCAGCAGCATCGCCTCCTGGCAGCCGACGGTCACCACCACCGCCTCCGGGTCGACGTGGACGTCCTCGTCGACGGCGAGGTTGCGGGCGATCAGGTGGTGGATGATGCCCTTGGTCCGGCCGTACTGGAACAGGGTGCGGCGGACCTGCTCGGGGTGCTGCCCGAGGTCGTCGGCGAGGTGCCGGCGGAACCGGTCCAGCCAGCGACCCGGCGCGTCGTCGTCGAAGAACTCCTCGTACGGCCGACCGGCGGCCAGCGACACCGCGTCGGGCCAGTGCTGCGAGACCTCGTTGAGGAAGTTCATCGAGTTCAGCGCCGGGTCGTCGACGGCCGGGTGCAGGGTCGCCAGGTCCAGGTCCACCGGGTGGTCCAACGGGTCAGCCTCCGGTCAGGGTGCGCAGCCGCCGGGCCTGCGCCGGGTCGGCACAGCCGGTCAGGGTCAGCGCGTCGCGCAGTTCGACGGCGAGCAGGTCGAGGGCGGCCCGCGCTCCGGACCGGCCGCCGGCCGCGAGGGCCCAGAGCAGGGGACGGCCGAGCAGCACCCCCGTCGCGCCGAGGGCGAGCGCACGCAGCACGTCGGTGCCGGACCGTACCCCGCTGTCCAACAGCACCTCGACCCGGTCACCGACGGTCGCGACCACCTCGGGCAGCACGGTGGCGGTGGCGGGCGCACCGTCGAGCTGCCGGCCGCCGTGGTTGGAGACCACCACGGCGTCCACGCCGACGTCGGCGGCCCGGACCGCGTCGCGCGGGTCGAGGATTCCCTTGACCAGCAGCGGCAGCCGGGTGCGGTCCCGCAACCAGGACAGGTCCGCCCAGGTCAGCGCGGGGGCGAAGGCGGAGTCGGTGTGCGCCGCGATGGCGGACACCCCGGGCGTGCCGACATGTGCCAGATCGTCCCGGCCAGCGGGCAGGTTGGCGGCGGTCACCTCCGGCGGCAGCGCGAAGCCGTTGCGGACGTCGCGCAGCCGCCGGCCGAGCACCGGCACGTCAACGGTGACCATCAACGCGGCGCAACCGGCGGCGTGCGCCCGGTCGAGCAGCTCGGCGACCAGACCCCGGTCGCGCAGCCAGTAGAGCTGGAACCAGACCGGCCCGTCGGTGGCGACGGTGACCTCCTCGATCGGGGTGCTGCTCAACGTGCTGAGCACGTAGGGCACCCCGGCCGCGCCGGCCGCCGCCGCGAGGGCCGGTTCGCCGTCCGGATGCAGCAACCGCTGGTACGCCATCGGCGCGACCGCCACCGGCATGGCCTGGGCGCGGCCGAGCAGCACCGCGTCGGTGCGGGGCTGCTCCACCCCGGTGAGCACCCGGGGAAACACGGCGACCCGGTCCAGGGCGGCCCGGTTGGCGGCGAGGGTGGTCTCCACGCCGCTGCCCCCCGCCACGAAGTCCCAGATTCCGGCCGGGAGCACCGCCCGAGCCAGGTCGGCGAAGTCGGCCAGGGCGACCGGTGGCCGGTCGACGTCGCCGAACCCGCCGGCCACGACCACCGTGGACGCCCCCTGCGACCCGCCTGCGGCGACCGCCGTCGGGGCGGTCCCGCGGGGAGCCGCCGCCTCGGCGGTGACGTCGGTGATCGCGGTGGGGGTGGCGTCGGTGATCGCGGTGGGGGTGGCGGCGGAGCCGGCCGTGACAGCGGTGGTCGCAACGGTGGGGGTGGCGGCAGTGCGCGCCGGGACGGTGTCGTCGGCGGTGGACGGGACACCGGGGCGGGTGGGGTCAGGCATTATGCACCCCTGCGGTGGGGACCGCCGGGGCGGGCAGCCCGAAGACCTCCCGCAGGAAGGCGGCGGCCTCGTCCTGGGCACGACGGCCGGCGTCGAAGACCCCGGGCATGGCGAAGAACCCGTGGATCATGCCGGGGTAGCGGCTCGCCCGCACCGGCACCCCGGCCTCGCGTAGCCGCTGCGCGTACCGCTCCCCCTCGTCGCGCAGCGGGTCGTGTCCGGCGGTGATGACCAGGGCCGGCGGCAGGCCGGCCAGGTCGTCGGCGAGCAGCGGCGAGGCCAGCGGGTCGGCCGCGTCCGCCGGGTCGGCCAGGTAGTGACCGCGGTACCACTCGACGGAGTGCCGGTTGAACAACAGCGGGTCCTGATCGTCGGCGGGACGACCGTCGACATCCCGGCTGTCGACATCCCGGTCGTCGGCGGGACGACCGTCGGTGTCCCGGCCGTCGGACCGGGCGGCGGCCCGCTGGTCGGTGTTCGGGTAGATCAGCAGCTGCCCGGCCAACCGGGGGCCGCCTTCGGCGCGGGCCAGCAGGGTCACCGCCGCCGCCAGGTTGCCACCGGCGCTGTCCCCGCCGACCACCAGTCGCTCCGGGTCCACCCCGAGGTCGGCGGCGTGCTCGGCGAGCCACCGGGTGGCGGCCTGGCAGTCCAGCACGGCGGCCGGGAACGGGTGCTCCGGGGCGAGCCGGTAGCCGACCGTCACCACCTGGCAGGGGGTGGCGTTGGCCAGCCGGCGGCAGATCCCGTCGGCGGTCTCCACGCTGCCCAGCGTCCAACCGCCACCGAAGAAGTAGACCAGGGTGGGCAGCGGCCCGTCGCCGGCCGGCCGGTGCACCCGGACCCGCAGCTCACCGGCGGGACCGGGGACGGACGTGTCGCGTACCTCGTGGACCGGCTCGACGTCGCCGCCGCCGGCGCGGATCGCGGCGAGGTCGGCGGCACGGGCCTCGGCGAGGGTCTGGGTGTACAGCGGTGGGATGCCGGCGGCGGCCCGCGCGGCCCGGTACGCCACCACCTGGGGGTCGAGGGACATGGGGTGGCTCCTATCCGCCGGTGGTGACGAAGAGCTTGTCGATGCCGCGCAGGAACAGGCTCCCGCTGTAGTCTGCCTCCTGGCTGACCGCGAGCCGGGGGAAGCGGGCGAAGAGCCGGGGCAGCCCGAGCCGGCCCTCCAACCGGGACACCGCCGAACCGAGACAGAAGTGCGGACCGACGCCGAACGCCAGCGACGGGGGGCCGTCGCGGCGCGGGTCGAACCGGTCCGGCTCGGGGAAGCGACCCGGGTCGCGGTTGGCGCCGGCGATGATCAGCAGCACGTTCTCGTCCCGGGCGACCGGCACGCCGCCCAGCTCGGTGTCCCGGGGCGCGGCGCGGGCCAGGAAGTGCACCGGGCTCTCCAGCCGCAGCACCTCGTCCACGCAGCCCTGGGCCAACGCGTCGTCGCCGGGCAGCGCGGCCACGGTGTCCGGGTGGGCCAGCAGCACGGGCAGGCCGTTGCTGAACATGTAGACGGTGGTGACGAAGCTGGCGTTGAACAGCACGATCAGGTTGCTGATCAGCTCTTCCTCGGTCAGGTCCACCTCGCCGGAGTCCAGCGCCTCGACCAGCCCGGAGATCAGGTCCTCGCCGGGCTGGCGGCGGCGGTGGGCGATCAGGTCCCGGTACAGCGCACGCAGCTCCTCGGCGGCCTGGTTGGCCAGCGCCAACCGCTGCGGGGTCTTGCCGGCCACGTCGAGGTACTCGTCGATCCAGTCGACCCGCTGCCGGTACCAGGCCAGCTCGGCCTCGGGCAGGCCGATGAACTCGGCCATCACCAGCGCCGGCACCGGATAGGCGAAGTCCGCGACGAAGTCGACCTCGCCACCGTCGGCGCCGGCGTCGGCCATCCGGTCGAGCAGGGTGTCGACCACCCGGAGGATCACCGGCTCCAGCGCGCCGAGCCGGCGCGGGGTGAACGTCCGGGCGAACACGCCGCGCATCCGACCGTGGTCGGGCGGGTTGACGAACATCATGGACGACTGGAAGGTGCGCAGGATCTCCTGGTCCTGCCAGCCCGGTGGGGCCTGCTTGTACCACTCCGGGTCGCGCAGCACCTGGTCGACCAGGTCGTAACCGACGGCCACCGCGCTGATGGTGCTGTGCTCCGGGCGGGTCGGCAGGGCGCTGATCGGCCCGTGCTCGTGCAGGGCCGCGTACCACGGATAGGGGTGCTGCCGGCCGGCTTCGCTGTAGAGGCCGGTCAGGATCTCGTCGACGTCCACGATGGTGCTTCCTCCCCAGGAATGACCGGTGGGGCGGCGGGTCACCCCCGCCGCCCCACCGGTGTCACAGACCGAGCAGTCGAAGTGGCACGGCGTCCGCCAACGCCTGGTTGCCGGCGTCGTTCGGGTGGATGTGGTCGCCCGAGTCGTACGCGGGCAACAGCCGGCTCGGCTGCGCCGGATCGCGCAGCACCGCGTCGAAGTCGAGCAGGCCGTCGAACTCGGCCGCCCCCGGTCCACGCAGCCAGGTGTTCACCGCCTGCCGGGTGGCGTCCTTCTCCGCCGTCCACACCCCCGGGTTGCCGTGTCCCTCGTACGGGGTCAGGGTGACGGCGAGGCTGCGCAGGCCGCGCGCCTTGGCCTGCTTGTTGATCTGCCGCAGCGAGGCGATGATCCGGTCGGCGGAGTCGTCGGACATCCAGATGTCGTTGATGCCGAGGTGGGTCACCAGGGTCTTCACCCCGGTCTGCGGGAAGACGTCCTCGTTGAGCCGGGCCAGCGCGTTCGGACCCAGCTCGTAGTAGCCGGGGAAGCCCCCCGCGCCGGGCTCCGTGCCCTCGTGGTTGAGCCGGTTGCCGGCCAGGCTCAGATTGAGCACCCCGGGGGTACGCACCTCCGGGCGGGCCTGGACGAGCCGGCCGGCGAGCAGCTCCGGCCAGCGCTTGTTGGCGTTGACGGTGCTGCCGTTGCCGTCGCCGATCGAGTCGCCGAGGATCACCACCGCGCCCGGGGTCTGGGGGCGCAGCACGTCGATGCCGGACAGGAACATCCAGCAGCAGTCCGGCCGGATGGTGAAGCCGGTGCCGTCGGCGGCGGTGGTCAGGTCGTTCGCCCCGATGAACGTGGTGACCTTGGACTGGCCGTGGAAGGTGACCGGCCCGGTGAGCACCGGGAAGTGCAGGGTGACGATCAGGTCCTCCTGCTCGGCCACCCGGTAGGTCAGCGGGTCGCTGAGCAGCTCAGCGCCCTTGTTCATGGTCGCCGAGGTGGACCCGCCGAACTTCAGCTCGCGCAACGTGCCGGGCAGGATGTCCGACCGGTCGGTCACGGTGGCGGTGTTCGGGCGGGCCACGGTGGCGTGCCCCACCTGCACCGCCTGCTCGCCGTACAGGTTGCTCAGCCGGACCCGCAGCCGGTCACCACCGACGGTGGTGCGCACGGTCATCCGGATGCTCTGGTTGTTCAGCCCGGTGTTGGTCAGCCCGACGGTGTTGCCCCGGGTGACCGCCGCGGCCCACGTGCCCGCCCACTCCTGCCGGGCGGCTGCCCGGCCACTGTCGGAGTCGGACGGTCCGGCGCTGGCCACCACCGCCGGGGCGCTCACGACCAGCAACGCGGCCGCGGACGCTATGACCTGCCATCTCTTCGGGGTCGACATTGAACCTCCATGGTTGGCCGCCCAGGGCCGGCGTCCATCGACGACACCGCCCGGACGATGGTCCAGAAACCTAGCCGCGACCTCTGACAGGCGTCAATCGACCCGACAGGCATGATCGAATGTCCATGGTGGCCGGCCCCTCGCCGTTCGGCTCTGTCCCCCGGCGACACCGTCGGCCTAGGCTCGCTATCGGCGGCGGTGCGGTCGCCCACTTCGCGCACCCCGTCGCGGGCCGGGCTCTGATCTGCTCGGACGCCATCCCGGCCGGTCGCCACGGCAGGTCCCACCGGGCCACCGGCGACCCGCCGCATCGACCTGGGGGCTGTGCGATGACCGACGGGGCCGACCGATCCACCACCTACGTGCACGACGCGCTGGAGCTGTTCGCCGGGTTCGGCGACCGGGAGGCGCTGGTCGGCGACGGACGCCGGCTGACCTACCCGCAGGTCGCCGCCGAGGTACGCGGGCTGGCCCACGCCCTGACCGGCCACGGGGTACGCCCCGGCGCGGCGGTGCTGGTGATGCTGGGCAACGCGGTGGAGGGCCCGCTGCTCCAGCTCGCCCTGCACCTGCTCGGCTGCCGGACGATGTGGATCGCCCCGGTGACCTCCCGACGGGAGATCGACGAGTTCGTCCGGTTGGCCCGTCCCGACGTCTTCGTGCACCACGCGTACGCCCCCGACGGGCTGGGCACGGAAATCGCCGCCTCGCTGCCCGGGGTGCCGGTGCTGCGGCTCGGTGCCGAACTCACCGCCGACGCCCCGCCGGTCGACCTGCCCGCCGAGGTGCCCACCCCGGAGTCGTTCCTGCAGACCAGTGGCACCACCGGCACCCCGAAGCTGGTGCACCACCGGGAGAGCTTCTACCGGCAGGTGCTGACCCTGGCGGCGGATTTCCGCGCCGCCGGCTTCCCGCTGCTGCGGCACCTGTCGCACTCCCCGATGTGGTTGGCCAGCGGGCAGATCACCACCCTGTTCAACCTGTTCACCGGCGGGGTGCTCTTCCTGCGCCAGCAGTGGGATCCGGCCGCGTTCATCGCCACCGTGGACACCGAGCGGCTCACCTCCACCTTCGTCACCCCGCCGATGCTCTACGAGGTGCTCGACCATCCGGCCCTGCCCGGTGCCGACTTCTCCGCCATGTTCATGTTCAACGTGGGCGCCGGGCCGGCCGCGCCCGCCCGGCTGCGCCAGGCCATCGCCCGGTTCGGTCCGTGCCTGCGGATCGTGTACGGCCTCAGCGAGGCGGTGGTGATCTGCGCCCTGCCCGGGTTGACCGAGGACCCGGCGCACCCGGAGCGGTTGGGTTCCTGCGGTCGGCCGTACGGGGACGTCACGGTGGAGATCCGCGACGCCGACGGGCGGGTGTTGCCGGCCGGCGTGGACGGTGAGGTGTGGGTCCGTACCCGGCTC
Organism: Micromonospora sp. NPDC051925; assembly: GCF_044548625.1. Taxonomy (NCBI): domain Bacteria; kingdom Bacillati; phylum Actinomycetota; class Actinomycetes; order Micromonosporales; family Micromonosporaceae; genus Micromonospora; species Micromonospora sp. NPDC051925. Next base: position 85,367 of record NZ_JBIUCH010000004.1, read on the forward strand.
AGCTTCCACGGCTACCACGGTCAGCCCGAGCTGACCGCCGAGACGCTGGTCGACGGCTGGGTACGGACCCGCGACGTCGGCCACCTCGACGCCGACGGGTTCCTCTACCTGGTCGACCGGTTGCAGGACCGCATCCTCACCCGGCAACGTAGCTGGCCGATCTACTCCCGGCCGATCGAGGACGTCCTTGCCGGGCACCCACAGGTCCGGGCGGCGGCGGTGATCGGGGTGCCCGACCCGGTCGCCGGGGAACTGCCGTACGCGTACGTGGTGCGAGCGCCGGGGGCGACGGTACGCGAGACGGAGCTGATCGGGCTGGTCACCACCGAGCTGAGCGACACCTGGGCGCCGGGCGCGGTGGAGTTCGTCGACGCGTTGCCGCTGAACCGGTCGGCGAAGGTGGACAAGCGGGCGTTGCGGGAGCGGTACGCCGCCGGGCGTCCCGTCGACCAGGTCGGCAGCCCGTCATGACCGCCGACGCCCGCCCTCGGCCGACCACCACCTCCGCTCCCGGCCCCGACGCCGACCCGCTGGCGCAGGCCGTCACCGGCACGGACCTGACAGGCGTCACCGGGGCAGACGTGACAGGCGCAGACGTGACGGGCGTCGTCGGATCGTCGGCGCGGCGGGCCGCACGGCGGGAACTGGTCGCGCTGGTCGCCGCCGACCTGATCTCCAATCTGGGTAGCCGGATCTCGGTGATCGCCATCCCCTGGCTGGTGCTCACCACCACCGGCAGCCCGGCCAAGATGGGCATCGTCGCGGCGGCGGAGTTCCTGCCGTACATGCTCTCCAGTTCGCTGGCCACCCCGTGGGCGGACCGGTTCGGGGTACGACGTACCTCCATCGCGGTGGACGCGGCGAGCGCGGTGGTGATCGCGGTGGTGGCGCTGGCCCCGTGGCTCGGCTTCGGGGCGCTGGTCGCCCTCGTCGCGGTGGCCGGTGGCCTGCGCGGCATCGGCGACCGGGTCAAACACGTGATGTTCCGGCCGGCGGCGCAGCGCGCCGGGGTGGAGCTGATCCGGCTCACCTCCGCCTACGACGGCCTGCTGCGGGGGGTGACGCTGTTCGGCACGGTCATCGGGGGCCTGCTCATCGACTGGGTCGGGGTGACCCGGGCGATCTGGATCGACGCGGGGACGTTCGCGCTTTGCGCCCTGCTGGTCGGGGTGCTGGTCCGTCCGCCGGCCCGCGACACGCCGGTCGCGCCCCGGGAGGGCTACTTCCAGGCGCTGCGCACCGGCTTCGGCTACCTGCGTACCGACCGGGTGTTGTTGACCATGCTGGTGGTGGTCTCCGCGTTGAACATGTTCGCCGCCGCCAACACGGCCGTCTGGGTGCCGCTGTGGGTCCGCGACGAACTCGGCGACCCGGCCGGCTTCGGCCTGGTGCTGGGGGTGTTCGGCGGTGGCGCGCTGCTGGGCAATCTGGTCTTCACGATGTTCGGCCCCCGGCTGCCCCGGACGTTGGTGTTCGCCGTCGGGGCGGCGCTCAGCGGTGCGCCCCGGCTGCTGGTGCTGGCCCTCACCGACCACCTGGTGGTGGTGCTGGTGGTGACGTTCCTGTCCGGGATCGGGATCGCCGCGATCAACCCGCTGCTGGGTGCCACGCTCTACGAACGGGTGCCGGACGAGTTGCAGACCCGGGTGCTGGGCATCTCCGGCTCGTTGGCGTTCGTCGGGCTGCCGGTGGGGGCGCTGCTCGGCGGCTGGTCGGTGGCAGCCCTCGGACTCCGGCCCGCGCTGCTGGTGATGGCGGTGGTGTGCGCGGTGCTGACCCTGCTGCCACTGGTCGCCGGGCCGTTGCGGGTGGGCCGGCCCACGCCCCGCCCGGCCACCACCCCGGGCTGACCCGGAGGGCTCGGGGAGCGGCACCCGGGCCGCCAGCCGCGCCGCCGACCCGGCACTGCCGTTCGGCGTGGTCAGCGCTGGTGGCGCAGCATCACCACGCCGTTGCCGAACACCCGGGTCTCGACCAGTCGCAGGTCGTCGTGGATGTCCGACGGCGGGAACAGCGGGTTGCCCCGGCCGATCAGCACCGGGTGGACGAAGATCCGGTACTCGTCGACCAGGCCGAGCCGACGGAACGCGGCAGCCAGCTCCGCCCCGCCGACCACCATGTCACCGCCCGGTCGGGCCTTCAGCGCGGCGACCTCGTCGGGATCGACGTCGCGCACCAGGGTGGCGTTGTCGTCGACGTGGGTGAGCGTGCGGGAGTAGACGATCTTGGGCGTCGTGCGCCAGATGCCGGCGAACTCCCGCATCGTCGGCGGGTTGGTCGGGTCCGCGTCGGCGGTCGGCCAGAACGCGGACATCAGCTCGTAGCTGCGCCGGCCCTCGAGGAAGGCGCCCATGCCGGCCAACTCGGCGTTGAAGTAGGCGTGCAGCTCCTCGTCGACCAGGTGCCAGCCGATCTCGTGGTCCGGCCCCTCGAAGTAGCCGTCGAGGGAGATCGACATCCACAGGATCACCTTGCGCATCGGTCGCTCCGTCCGTTCCGCCCGGCCGGACCGGGCGGCCCGTCGACCGCAACCTACCCGGGACGGCCGACAGAACTGGCGGGATCGGGCGGACGCCCGCCGACCCGGACCGACATTCCAGGGCTCGGCCCTGGGGGTGGCCGGCGCGACCCGATGATCGGCGGCGGGCCCGGCTCGGCGCACCTGGGCGACCATCGGGCGATCCGACCGGTCGGCATGATCGACGGCACCGGCCGGGTGGGCTACATTCCCGGCCATGTCATCGACGTTGACCGAGGCCACCGATCCGTACTGCCTGCGCGAGGGGGAGAGCGCCGCGCTGCTGCGCGACCATCCGTGGCACCGGTTCGTGGTGCTCGGTGACAGCGTCGCCGAGGGCATGTGCGAGCCGGTCGACGGCTACCCGGACGTGCAGTGGGCGGACCGGATCGCGGCCGAGTTGGCGGCCGTACGGCCCGGGTTGGCGTACCTGAACCTGGGGCGGCGCGGACTGCGGGCGCAACAGGTCCGGGCGGGGCAGTTGGACCGGGCGTTGGCCTTCTCCCCCGACCTGGCGCTGGTGGTCTGCGGCGGCAACGACGCCTTCCGGACGGCGTTCGACCCGGACGCCGTCGACACCGAGCTGACCGCGATCATCGGCGCGCTGCGCGACGCGGGGGCGGACGTGATCACGGTGGGCATGTTCGACGTCTCACACAGCCCCGCGGTCCCGGCGGCGTTGCGTCCCGGGCTCGGTGCCCGGATGCGGCTGCTCTCCTCCCGTACCGGCCGGCTCGCCGACCGGCTGGGCGCGCTGCACGTGCACCTGACGGATCACCCGGCCGGCACCGACCCGTCGATGTACAGCAGCGACGGCCGGCACGGCAGCGCCCGCAGCGACGCCATCGCCACGGCGGAGACAATCCGCCGCCTCGGCGCCCACCTCAGGGAGTCAGTCGGTTAGGAGAATTCCGGTCAGCAGGACGCCGCGGGCGAGGTTGAGGACCTCGTCGCAGCCGGGGTAGCCGACCCGGGCGAGCGCGCCGGAGCCGGCGCGGCCGAACAGGTACGGGGCGATGCTGTAGGGCACCTCGGCGGTGACCGTCTCACCGGTCTCGATCTGGACGAAGTCCATCGCCACCCGGTCGGCGGGCATGTACCGCTGGAGGATGTCGCCGCCCCGGTCGAGGGCGGCGGCCAGCCCGTCGGCCCACTCCCCCGGGCTCAGCTCCCGGCCGATGAGCACCCCGTGGCCGGCCGAGCCGTCGGCCGGCTTGGCGACCAGGTTCTCCCGGTCGGCCAGCGCCCGGTCCAGTTCGGTGGCGGTGAGCGCCACGGTGTGCGGCACGTACCGGTGGATCAGGGCCTGGTCGTCGGCGGGGAGCAGGTCCAGGTCCTCGTAGAGCCAGGCGAAATTGATCTTGTTGCCGAGCAGCCAGGCGGCGGCGCTGACGAACATCGGCAGGGTGCCCGCGTCGAGCGCCCCGGCCACCGCCTCCAGGCCGGCGCTCGGGGTGACCCGGTTGGGCACGAAGAGCCGGAACAGCGCGTCCACCGCAGCACCGCCGACCACCAGCCGCCGGTCGGCGTCCAGGGTGGCCGCGGCGACCGGGGCGATGACCAGGTCGATGCCGAAGGGACGGGCCTGGTCGATCAGGGGCGAGAGGATCCGGATGAACGTCTCCGGGTCGTCCAGCCCCGGATAGTCGGCCTCGAAGTCCATCAGCAGCGCCACCCGGGCCCCCTCGGCCAGGCCCAACTCGGCGCGGATCGCCACGAACCGCTGGTCCAGCAGGGACGGCGCGGGCCGGGCCGACAGGCCGTCCAGCAGCCCCCGCTCCCGGTACAGCGCGCCGTACCGCTGGATCACCGTGTCCGCGTCGAAGCCGCCACCGAGGCTGCTGTCGATGTTGTACTCGACGATGCGCGGCTCCCCGCCGGAGAACAGCACATCCGGCCGGTACGCGGCCAGCAGCGCCTCGGTCAGCGGCTCGTCCTCGTCGAGCAACCGGGTCTGCCCGGCCGGCACACCCATCAGCTCGCGCAGTTCCCCGGCGGTGCCCGCCCGACGACGGCAGGCGTCCAGGATGAGCTGGGCGATCCGGTCGCAGACCTCGTTCAGCTCGCGGAACGCGTCGGCGGTCAGCACCGGCGGCCGGGCCAGCCGCCACTGCTTGTTGTACGTCGCCCGGCCGTGGAAGATCCGCTCCCACTCCTGCGCGCCCGCGGCCACCATCGCCGTTCGGGCCGACTCCGGCAGCTCCGCCCAGGCCCGGCCGGGCTCCGGCCACGAGTAGTTCACGTCAGTCATCTGCAGTCCTTGGTCACGTGGTGGATGGCGGCGGTGAGCGCCTCCCGGCCGGGCTGCACGGCCCGGTCGAGGACGGGCGCGAAGGGCAACACCGCACCGTCCGGCCGGGTGACCCGGCGCGGCGGCGCGGTCAGCGGCACCTGCTCCAGCACCGAGGTGATGATCTCGGCGGCGATGCCGCAGGACCGGTTGGAGTCGTCGAGCACCACCAGCCGGCCGGTCCGGGACACCGAGTCGACCAGCCCGTCGAGGTCGAACGGGTAGAGCGTGCGCGGGTCGAACACCTCCACCGACACCTGCCCGGCCAGCTCCTCGGCGACGGCCAGCGCGTCGTGCACCAGGTGCCCGACGGCGACCACGGTGACGTCGTCACCGGCCCGGCGGACCACCCCCCGCCCCAGCGGCACCGGGGCGAGGGTGGCGAAGTCGACGTCGTCGCGGACGTCCAGCGCGCCGGCCGGGGCGAAGACCACCACCGGGTCGTCGTGCCGGATCGCCGACACCAGCAGCCCGTACGCGTCGGCCGGGGTGGCCGGCACCACGGTGACGATCCCGACGTGGGCGAAGAGCGAGTACGGGTGGTCGGAGTGCTGCCCCGCCCAGCCCGTCCGGGAACCCGAGCCGGGCACCAGGTAGGTGACCGGCACCGCGCACTGCCCACCGGTCATCAACGGGAACTTGTGCGCGTGGTTGACGATCTGCTCGAAGACCAGGAACAGCAGCGACGGGATCTGGAACTCCACCACCGGCCGCAGCCCGGCCAGGGCGGCCCCGGTGGCGAAGCTGGTGAACGCCTGCTCCGACAGCGGGGTGTCCAGCACCCGGTCCGGTCCGAACCGCTTCAGCAGGCCCGGGGTGACGTTGGACGCGCCGACCCGGACGTCCTCGCCGAGCAGGAACACCGCCTCGTCCCGGGTCATCTCGTCGGCCAACGCCCGGGTCAACGCCTTGCGGTACGACAGCCGTGGCATCAGGAACCTCCCCGGGCGGTCAGCCCACTGGCGTACAGGTGGTCCAGCGCGCCGGCCGGGTCCGGCTCCGGGCCGGCCAGGGCGAACGCGACGGCCGCGTCGAGGGTGGCCTCCACCTCGGCGTCGACGGCTGCCCGGTCGGCCGGGGCGAGCCGGGCGCCCTGGATCGCCACCGGGTCGCGGGATCGGCCGGCGGCCACCTCCTGCGGCGGGCGGTAGTCCAGGCGTACCGAGTGTTCGAAGGTGTGGTGGGCGTCGAACCGGTAGGTGCTGGCCTCGACCAGCTCCGGCCCGCCGCCGTCGCGCATCCGCGCGACGGCGGCGGCGGTGACCTGCCGGACCGCCTCCGGGTCCTGGCCGTCGACGACGGCGGCCCGGATGCCGAACGCCTCGGCCCGACCGGTGATGGTGCCGGCGACCGCGCCGGCCACCGGCATGGTGGTGGCGTAGCCGTTGTTCTCGCAGACCAGCAGCACCGGCACCTGCCAGAGCGCGGCCAGGTTGAACGCCTCCAGCAGCATCCCCTCGTTGACCGCGCCGTCACCGAAGAAGCTCGCCCCCAGCACCGCGTCGCCGCGCTGCCGGCGGGCCCACACCGCGCCGGTGAGGATCGCCGGGGACGCGCCGACGATGGCGTTGGCGCCGAGCACCCCGATGGACAGGTCCGCCGCGTGCATCGAGCCGCCCCGGCCCCGGTTCAGTCCGGTCTCCCGGCCGCACAGCTCGGCCATCATCCGGGCCGGGTCGGCCCCCTTGGCGAGCACGTGCCCGTGCCCCCGGTGGGTGCCGGTGACCAGGTCCCGGTCGCCGAGCGCGGCGCACACGCCGGCGGCGATCCCCTCCTGACCGAGGTAGGGGTGGATGCCGCCGACGATGTGCCCGGAGCGGACCAGTTCGATGGCCCGCTCCTCGAACCGGCGGATCAGCCGTACCGTGCGGTAGAGCCGGGCCGGGTCGGCGTCGGTCACCGGTCGCGGCCCTCCTTGACGGCGGCGAGGATGTCGTCCCAGAGCTGCGCGCGGGCGGCCAGCGCCAGGTTGACCGTGTCGGCGCACTCCTGCCACTTGACGTCGTCGTCGCCGCACAGGTCGGCGAGCATCTGCATCGCCATCGGGGTGTGCTGCTCGCCGTCGACCTCGATGTGCCGTTCCAGGTAGTCGACGAAGGTGTGCAGCCGGTTGCTGCGCTCGTTGACCGCGACGACCTGGGTGAACATGTCGGGGATCAGGTCCTCCCGGCCGAAGGCGAACGCGGCGGCCTGGCAGTGCACCGGAGTCGACTCGATGATCTTCCAGGTGGTGGCGGCGAAGGCCCGCGACGGCGCGGGCACCCCGGCCTCGACCAGCGCGTCGGTGACCGACGAGCCGGCCCGCAGCAGCGCGACCAGCCGGTCGACGGCGGTGGTGTCCGCACCCGCCTCGCCCATCCCCCGGACGTACAGCTCGAAGTGGCTGATGAAGCCCTCGCCCAGCTCGTCGCTCTCCTCCACCATCACGATGTCGTTGATCAGCCGGCGGCTGCCGGTCGGCCCGGTGGGAATCCACGGCACGGTCACGCAGGTGAGCTGCCGCTGCAACGACTTCAGCAGGGACATGAAGTCCCAGACCGCGAAGACGTGGTGCTCCATGAAGGTGACAAGCGATTCGTGGGTGTCCAGGTTGGCGTAGAGCGGGTGCTTGACCACCACGTCCCGGCGGTCGGTCACCGCCTTCTCCAGCCGCTCGATGCCCGGGTGCGTCTTACCCCAGTCGTACCGTGACATGTTCAGCCTCCCTGCTGGGCGCGATCGCGCCAGATGACCGGGCAGTAGTCGGGGTCCGCGTAGTCCGGCCGCCCGTCGTGGGTGCGGCGGACCAGCACGTCGTGGTTGTACGCGGCGAGAGTCCCGTCCGAGAGCGGGAACTCCCGGTAGGCGTTGTCGCCGTCCTGCAGGTGCAGCGAGATCGCCCGGCGCGGGCGTCCGCTGACGTTCGCGCCGCTGCCGTGGTAGGTGCGGCAGTGGTGGAAACTCAGGTGCCCCTTCGGGATCACCATCGGGATCTTGCGGATCTGCGCGCCGTTGTGCGCGGCGTTCTCGGCCAGCATCTCCTCGAGCTGGTCGCGGTCCCGCTCGGCGAAGTGCCGGACCACGGTGTCGTCCGCGCCGGTCTCGGACCACCGGTGCGAGCCGTCGACCATGGTGATGGTGCCCATCTCCTCCCCGCAGTCGTGGAACGGGATGAACGCGGTGAGCATCTTCTCCGACGACGAGGACGACCAGTAGTGCTTGTCGAAGTGCCAGGGCACGATGTTCGACGGCTCACCGGAGATCGGCGGCTTGTAGATCAGCGTGGACTGGAAGATCCGGATCTCGTCGGCCTGCGCCAGCCGGGCGGCCACCGCGCCGATCAGCGGCTTGCGCAGGATCGCGGCGATCCCGTCGTGCTCGTGGTGGACGTAGTCGTTGTGCCGCTGCACCGACCCCTTCGACGGCTCCCAGTAGGCAAGCTTCGGCGGGCGTACCGGCAGGGTGCGGTCCCGCTCGCCGTCGTAGTAGCGGTCGGTGGCCGCGGTCAACGCGTCCACCTCGTCGTCGGTGAGCAGCTTCTTCGACAGGTACCAGCCGTGCTCGGCGTAGTGGCGCACGTCCTCGTCGGACGGGAGCAGCGCCTCCTCCTGCGCGGTCAGCGTCGGATGTGTCGTGATCATGCCCCAACCCCTCGTGCCGTGCCGGCCGCGACGGCGGGGGTCGCCCCCGCCACGGCCAGCTCCCGTTCCTTGGCCTCGTAGAGCGCCTTGATGTTGCCGCTGCCGAAGGTGCGTGCGCCGCGCCGCTCGATCAGTTCGAGGAACAGGGTGCGGCGGACGTGCATCGACTCAGTGAAGATCTGCAACAGCTGCCCGCCGTGGTCGGCGTCGACCAGGATGCTGAGGTCCCGCAACCGGTCCAGTGGCGCGTCGACCTTACCGACCCGCTGTTCCAGGTCGTCGTAGTAGGCGGCCGGGGTGCCGGCGAAGCGCACCCCGCGTGCGCCGAGCGCGCCGACCGCGCCGACGATGTCGTCGGTGCGCAACCCCAGGTGCTGCACCCCGGCGCCGTGGTGCTCGGTGAGGAACGCGTCGATCTGGCCGGGCCGCCGGCCGGCGTCCGGTTCCAGCAGCACCAGGGTGACCCGCCCGGAGGCGTCCTGCACCACCTTGGAGTTCATCGCCTGACCGGCGACCTCGATGTGCTCCTCGAAGATCTGCGCGAAGCCGAAGACCCGCTCGTAGTGCGCGACGGTGTCGTCGAGCTGGCCGGGCGGCACGCAGACCGCCAGGTGGTCGATCTCGGCGAGCAGTTTCTGGTCGGTCCCGCCGGGCGGGGTCGCCTCGATCGCGCCGGGCAGGAAGTCGTCCCGGTCACCGCGTCGCTCGACCAGCCGGTGCAGCACGTCGCCGAAGCCGCCCACCTCGGCGGTCACCACCTCGGCGTCCGCGCCGGTCCAGGTGCGCGGTGGGGTCACCGGCGTCGCACCCCGGGCGACCAGCTCCGCGTACGCCCCGGCGGCGTCGTCGACCTCCACCGCCACCACCGCGATCCCGTCGCCGTGCCGGGACACGTACGCCGAGGCCGGGTGGTCGGCGGTGAGTCCGGAGGTCAGCACCATCCGGATGTCGGCCTGGCCCAGCAGCAGGGACCGCTGCCCGACCAGCCCGGTCTCCGGCCCGCCCTGCCCCCGCAGGGTGAAGCCGACGGCGGTGCCGAAGTAGAAGGCGGCCTGTCGGGCGTCTCCCACGTACAGTTCGATGTGGTCTATTCCACGAATGTCCATCTCTCCAGCCTTCCCATGTCCCCCGTGACTGCCGTCCGGGCACGTACGGCCCGGGTCGCCGCGCCGATCACCTCCCCGGCTCGGCGGTCCGGACGCCAGCGGTGGTGGTGCGCCGCAGCAGCAGGCTCACGTTCTGCCCGCCGAACCCGAAGGAGTTGGTGAGCGCGAACTCGGTCCTGGTGGACCGGGGCTCGTCCCGGACGTGATCCGCCGGGCAGTCCGGGTCCGGGTCGTCAAGGTGATAGGTGGGCGGCAGCAGGCCGGCGCGCAGCGCCAACGCGCAGGCGGCCGTCTCCACCACCCCGGACGCGCCGAGCAGGTGCCCGGTGAGCGCCTTGGTGGAGCTGACCGGCACCCCGCCGACGCCGAACACCTTCGCCAGCGCGGTGCACTCGGCGATGTCGCCGAGCCTGGTGCCGGTGCCGTGGGCGTTGACGTAGCCGACCTCCCCCGGCGAGACGTCCGCCTGGGCCAGGGCCGCCCGCATGCAGTCGGCCGCTCCCTCGCCGTCGGGCCGGGGCACGGTCGGGTGGTGGGCGTCGGTGGTCGTCCCGTAGCCGGCCACCGCCGCGTACGTCCGGGCCCCCCGGGCCGCGGCGTGCCCGGCACGCTCCAGCACCAGCAGCGCGGCCCCCTCGGCGAGGACGAACCCGTTGCGTCGCCGGTCGAACGGCCGGCTCGCCTCGGTCGGGTCGGCCCAGCCCCGGGCCAGCGCGCGGGCGTTGCCGAAGGTGTCGGCGAAGGTCGGGAAGAGCGGCGCCTCGCTGGCCCCGCAGACCACCACGTCCGCCTCGCCGGCCCGGATCAGCCGGGTCGCGTCGGCGACCGCCTGGGCACCGGAGGCGCAGGCCGTGCCGACGGCGGAGCTGTACCCCCGGATGCCGTGGGCGATGGCGATCCGCGCCGAGGCCATGTTCGGCAGGATGCCGGTCAGCAGGTACGGGTTGACCGCCGAGCGGCCCCGGGCGGTCCGGGCGATCACCTGGCTCTCCAGGGTGGACATTCCGCCGACGCCGCCCACGATGACGCCGATCCGCGCCGGGTCGACGTCCCGGCCCACCACGATGCCCGCGTCGGCGAGCGCGTCGGCGGCGGTGATCAGGGCGAACACCACGACCCGGTCGAGCACCTTGGTCTCCGGCCCGGTGGCGACGGTCCGCGGGTCGATCGGCGGGAGCACCCCGGCGACCTCCAGCGACTCCCGGGCCGGGTGCCCCTCCGGCGGCCGGGTCAGCCCGGACCTCCCGCCGAGCAACGCGTCGAAGGTGTCCGCCACCCCCCGCCCGACGGGGCTGAACAGTCCCATTCCGGTGATCACCACGGTCATGACGACGACTCGGCGAGGTAGCGTTCGCGCAGCGCCACCTTGCGGACCTTGCCGGTGACGGTGACCGGGATGTCGTCGGCGCGTACCGGCAGCACCCGGCGCAGGGTCGCGCCGACGTCCGGCCCGAGCGCGGCCCGGATCGTCGCGGTGCGGTCGGTGGCCGGGTCCGCCCCGGCAGCCAGCTCCAGCAGCACGTCGGTGGTGACCTGGCCGCCGTCGGCGACGATCACCACGGTGCAGTCGGTGACGTCGGGACAGGCGGCGAGGATGCGTTCCTCCGACAGCGCGGTGAAGAAGCGCCGCCCGTCGGGCAACTCCACCGAGTCCACCGCCCGGTCCAGGTGGTAGTAGCGGCCGTCGGCGTCGGCGTACACCAGGTCACCGGTGAGGTACCAGCCACGCAGCCGGAACCGGTAGCTGGTGACCGAGTCGTTCCAGTAGCCCCGGAACAGCGACGGCGAGTCGACGCCGAGGAAGCCGACCTGCCCCGGGGGCAACTCGTTGCCCTCGGCGTCGAGGACGGCGACGGTGGCGAACCGGTAGGGGCGGCCCACGCAGCGGCCGTACCGGTCGGTGTCGACGGTGTGCGTGATGTGGAACATCGAGTGTCCCATCTCGCTGGAGCCCAGCCCGTCGATGAAGACCGAACCGGCGACCCGGGTGACACCCTGCCGGGTGGACACCTCCCGGGAGCCGACCGCGACGAGCCGGCGTACGTGCGGCTCGTGCGAGCAGTCCCCGGTGTTGAACCACAACCGCACCGAGTCCAGGTCGTACCCGGTCAGGTCGAAGCGGGCCAGTTCGGCCCAGGTCATCGAGAAGCCGAAGACCCCGTCGGGCCGCCACCGCTGGATGGCGTCGAGAACCCGCTCACCGCCCTGCTCGGACAGCAGGAACATCTCCGCCTGGTTGCCCAGCGCCTGGTTGACCATGAGCACCGTCGCGGTGTGCGGTGCGGGCAGCGCGTTGAGGATCCGACGGGTGCCCTGCGCCTGGGGCATGGACAGCAGGTGCCGGGTGGCGGCGAAGAGGCTGGCGTGCGAGTGCAGCACCGCCTTCGGCACCCCGGTGGTGCCGGAGGTGTGGGTGATGACGATCGGGTCGTCCGGGTGGTGCCGGTAGTGGGTGGGGGCCTGCGCCGGCTCACCGGTGCCGGCCTGTTCCGGGGTGCCCAGCAGTGGTGCGCCCAGCTCGTGCCCGGCGAGCAGGTCGGCGTGCGCGGCGTCGGCGAGCACCCCGGCGCCGCGTAGCCGGCGGATGTACTCGGCGGCGATCTCCGGGCGCAGCTTGCCGTTCATCAGCGCCGGGATCGCGCCGAGCCGGGTCAACGCCAGGAAGCTCAGCACCATGTCGGCGGCGGCGGTGGCCCACACGGCGACCGGGTCACGGGGCTGCACCCCTCGGGCGTGCAGCCAGGCCGCCCGCGCGGCGACCCGCTCGTCGAGCTGGCCGAGGGTGAGCGGCTGCCCGGCGGGGTGCCCGTCGACCGGGGTGTCGAAGGTCAGGCCCGGCCCCTGCGGGTCGGCGCCGTGGGCCAGCACCCGGGCGAGCACGTTCCCGGCACCGATCTGCGGGTCGGCGGCGAGCGCCCCCCGCAGTCCCTTCGTCCTCATTGACTGTCTCCTCCCGCCAGCAGCACCGCGACCGCGCCGGTGGGCGTCGCGTCGGGTGCCTGTTCGATCAGGACCAGCAACGCCTCGTCGGCGTCACCGTCGTACAGCAGCAGTTCGGCCTCGGCGGTGGCGTCGGCGCGTGGGTCGCCGGTCGGGCTCAGGCACACCACCGGGCCGTCCAGTCCCCAGCGCGCGGCGACCTGCCCGGCGACGCTGTTGGGCACCGACTGGAAGAAGAACAGCGGACCGACCCGCCCCCCGGCCGCGACGGTGGACCGCACGTGGACGGCGCTGGGCCGGTCACCGGCCGCGCTGACCAGCACCACCGCACATCGGGCGTCGGCCGGGGCCGGGTGGGGCCGACGCTCCAGGCACCGTCCCGCCACCGCCGCGACCAGCGGCGCGAACGTCGAGTGCACGAATCCGGGCAGCGGCGGTGGCGGTCCGTCGCCCGGCTCCGGCCAACGCGCCTGCGCCAGCACCAGGGATGCGCCGTGGCCGGCCGGACGGCCCGGGACGATCCCGGGCCCCGGGCCGCGCGTGCCGGTCACGGCGCACCCACCAACAGTGCGGTGTTCGCGCCGCCGAAGGCGGCGTTGAGGCTGAGCGCGTACGGGCTGGTCACCGGGCGGGGCGCGGCGACGACCACGTCCAGCGGGCAGGCCGGGTCGGGGCCGAGCCAGCCGGCGTTGACCGGCAGCTTCCCGTGCCGCAGCGCCGCCACGGTGACCACCAGTTCGAGCAGTCCGGACGCCTCCAACGCGTGCCCGTGCAGCGCCTTGGTGGAGCTGACCGGCACCTGCCCGCCCCATTCGCCCAGGGCCAGCCGCAGCGCCGCCGCCTCGGAGGCGTCACTGAACCCGGTGCCGGTGGCGTTCGCGTTGACGTAGCCCACCGCCCCGGCGGGCAGCCCGGCGCGGTGCAGCGCCGAATCGATCGCCCGAGCCAGCCCACGGCCCTGCGGGTCGGGCTGGCAGGGGTGGTGGGCGTCGCCGGCCCGGCCCCACCCGGCCAGCGTCGCCACCGGCGTGCCGCCCCGGCCGCGCAGCGCGGCGGCGGACTCCAGCACCACCGCAGCCACCCCGTCGCCGAGCAGCAGCCCCTGCCGGCCGGTGCTGAACGGACGGACCGCCCCGTCGGCGGCGAGTGCCCGGCCGGCGTCGAAGAGCGCGAACTGGTCCGGCTCCACCAGGTACCCGGCGGCCACCACCACCCGGTCGGTGTCCCCCCGGCGGATCATCGCGGCGGCGTCGGCCACCGCGCTGCTCGCCGAGACGCAGGCGGTGGTGTAGACCCGGGTCGGGCCGCCGAGCCCGCACCGCCGGGCCAACCGGCCGGCCAGCGTCGGCAGCTCCGGCCAGGGCGGACCGTCGTCGGCCCGCTCGCCGTCGGCCCACCACGGGTCGTCGACGTCAGCGGTCGGCCGGTCGTCGGTGTACGGGCCGGACAGGGTGGCCGGGCCACCGTGGGTGGCCAGCAACAGCGCCGACCCGGCCCGCTGCGCCCGGTCGAGGTCGGCCGCCCGGCAGGCCGCGTCGACGGCATCGGCCAGCTCCTGCGGCAGGGTCGCCACGTCGGGCCGGGTGGCCGCGACGCTCACCCGACGGCCGGTGGTGTCGAAGCGGCGGACCGGCCGGAAGGCCGGAACGCCGGACAGCACCCCGGACAGCAGCGCGTCCACGCCGGTGCCGAAGGCGCTGACCGCGTACGTGCCGGAGATCGTTACGGGTGCCCGCTCAACCATCAGCGGAGGTGGTCAGGGAGGTGTGGAACACGGTCAGGGCGTCGTCGACGGTACGGATGCCGGCGAGCTGGTCGTCGGTGAGGTCCATCCGGGTGCCGTGGCGTTGTTCGACGAGGTGCACCAGCCAGGCCAGCTCCATCGAGCCGACCCGGTGCGGGACCTGGTCGACAGGTTTACCGGTCAGTTCGGCGAGCATGCTCACCAGGTCAGCTCGCCCCAGGTCGGGCTGACCGGACATCAGCGGTTGTCGCTGGTCGCCCCGGCGACCCGGTCGGCGACCATGGTGGTGAACTCCCCCACCGTCATCAGGGCCAGCTTCTCCGACTCGTCGTCGGCGAACCTCAGCCCGTAGCGGTCCTCCACCCGGACCGACAGGTCGGACAGGGCCAGCGACTCCAGGTCCACCCCGGAGGGGCCGAGGGTGGTGTCGTCGTCGATCCCCTCGACGTCGTAGTTCATGTCCTCGAGCTGCTCGATGACGAAGGTACGGACCTCGTCTCGCATGACGATAACCTCTCTCGATGGGCGAGCTGCCGGTGCCCGGTCGGGGCACCGTGCGCTTGTGGTTCGGGCGTACCGCCGACGGTCGGCCGGTGGTGACGCGGTGGTGACGCCCGGCTGCCGGGGACGGCCCTCGGGGACCGGCCGGTGGGCGGGGTGGAGCGGACCGGTCACGACGCCGCCGTTCGCAGCACGTCCAGTGAGCGGACCAGTTTGCCGGTGGTGGTGCGCGGCAACTGCGCCACCAGGTGCAGGGTGCGGGGGCGCTTGTAGCCGGCCAACCGTTCGGCGAGCAGTGTGTCCAGCACGTCCTCGGACAGCGGACCGTCGGGCTGCACGTACGCGGTGATCCCGTCGTCGTACGCGACCACGGCGGCGGCCACCCCGGGCAGCCCGACCAGGGTGGCCTCGACCTCGGTGAGGTCGACCTTCAGGCCACCCACGGAGACCTGCGAGTCGAGCCGGCCCTTGATGGTGACCAGGCCGGTGTCCGGGTCGACGGTGCCGGCGTCGCGGGTGCGCAGCCACCCGTCGGCCCAGCGGGTGGGGTCGCTGAGCCCGACGTACGGCGACGTCGGGCAGCTGATCAGCAGCTCACCGTCGGACTCGCGGACCTCGATGCCGGGGGCCGGCGCGATGGCCGGCCGGTGCCGGCCGTGCAGGTCGGTGCCGATGACGCCGACCTCGGTCATCCCGTACATGTTGCCCAGGGGGACGCCGTGCCGGTCGGTGAAGGCCTGCGCGACGGCCGGCGGGACCAGTTCCCCGCCGGTGGTCATCCGCGTGAACTGGGGCAGCGGCCGGTCGGGGCGGGTGGAGGCGAGCAGGCCGATGTGGAAGGGCACCCCCAGCACGGTGGCCGGGGTGTCCTGGGCGGCGATGGCGGCCAGCACGGCGTCGCCGCCGAGTCGCTCCGGCGGGACCAGCTCGACGCGTGCGTGCAGGCCGTAGAGCAGGCCGCCGACCAGGCCGAGCACGTGCACCATGGACGGCAGCAGGATGATCCGCTCGCCGGGCAGCGCCACCCCGTCGATGCGGGTGTAGCGGTGCACCTCGGCGATCAGGTCGGCGGCGGTCCGTCCGATCACCTTGGACGGACCGGTGGACCCGGAGCTGAGCTGGATCACGGCGTGACCGCTGACCGCCGGGCGGTCCGCGTAGCCGGTGACGCTCTCGGTGACGTCCACGAAGACCTTCAGCGCGCCACCGCCGGTACGCACCGGGGCCACGACCACCTGCGGGGTGAGCCGCCGCAACGCCCGGCCGACCTCGTGGTCGGTGAGCCGGTGGTCGAGCAGCACGGCCTGGCCACCGATGCGCCAGGTCGCCAACAGGTTTACCACATAGGACAGCGAGGGCGGCAGGCGGAGCGCGGCGGCCCCGCCGGGACGCAGCCCGGCGGCGGTCAGCCGGGCCTGCGCCTCGGTGACCAGGCGGTGCAGGGTGGCCCGGTCCACCGGCTCGGGCAGCCGGAGACAAACATCGGTCGGAGGGCCGGCGAACAACACCTCGTCCACCCAACCGGGTTCTTGCGCCGCAGAATCTTCCGTCGGGCGATTCATGGTCATCGCCGGCCACCGTCCAGCATAGAATCGGGCGAAAACCGCCCACAAAGTACGTCTCTTGGCGTGCTCACGGAACCCTACGACAGCCCGGAAGAGCATTACTAGATGCGAATGGCTAGATCATAAAAGGCGGCCGGCGGGATTGCCGTCGCTTGATCGGCCGGGCAGGATCAGGCGCGTACGCCGGCCCGCGACACCACCGGCGGCTCCGCCGTGCTCGACGATCCATGGTGGACCAGGTCGGCCGCCGGGTGGGTCGGGGGTGCCCGGCGTCAGCGTCAGGGGATGCTCGGCGTTGGCGTAGGCCACACCGTGCTCAGGGACGTGTATGCCCAGCTGGCATAAATATGCCAGCTGGGCATACACGTCCTACAGATGGTTGGCCCCACGGGAGGCGGGGGCGGGCCGGTGGTGGTGCTCGTCGTTCTCGGCGGTGATGCGGGCAGAGGCTTCCTCGCCGACTTGGACGCAGATGCCGAGGGTGGCCAGGTGCCGATGGCGGGATTTAGCCTGCAGCTCGGCGGCGCTGCGACCGCGAGCAGCGAGGTGGGTCGGGCCGCTGTGGCGCAGCTGGTGCAGGGTGTACCCGGCGCCGTGCGGGTCGTGCAACTTGGACGCCTGTTTGAACAGGTACTCGGCGCGCGGGTGGGACAGCCAGCCGCGGCCGGTGTCGGGGTCGATGTCGCCCAGGGCCGGCGCGCGGCATCCGGCGGCGGGGGGCGCGCCGGTCGGATTCTGTGTTACAGGCGGCCAGGCTGTACGTTGACAACAATCGACCAGTGGCTTGGTGCTAGACGGGCTGCTATCGCTTCGCGCTGTCGCTGGTGAGGGAGCCACACGCCGTACCATGCTCGACGGCGGCATGGGTGAAGGCGAACCGTCCTTGGACATTCAGCGCAGCCGACATGACGATCGCCGCCGCAACCGCCACGATGATCGCCGCTGTGGCCAGGGTCGTCCAGTCCGCATTCGGTCCGCCGCCATACAAGCTGACGGCGAGTTCTTCGGCCAGCGGATGCAGCCACAGCATGCCGATCGGACAGAGCAGCACCAGCAGTGCCCAAGCACCACGAAGGTCGTTGCGCGCCGCCAGCCCTACGCCGACGAGCAACGTCACCAAGAAGAGTGCCATCCCGGTGCCGGGCAGGACCTGCCCGGCGGGCCAGCCGTAGTACCCAAGGAGCACGTCGCCACCGTTACGGGCAGAAGTCGCCGCTACGGGTAGAGCCGCGGCGGCGCCGCCGACGGGCAGCAGTCGTAGCCACACGGGCGGCTGGCCGGGAACGCCGAGCGCCACGAATCCGAGGCAGACCTGGGCGAGTAGTACGAACAGCGGAGGCCGGGACCGGTCGACGACGGCGGCAAGCGGTACGACGGCGACGGTGAGGACGAGGGCGAGACCGGTCGCCAGGCGGGTCCACCGGCCGGGTACCACCACGTGCACCACCGCGACGACCAGCCATGCCGCCCACACGCCGAGACCGAGCGAGACGGACGTGCCGTGCTGTTCGAAGCCGAACCACGCCGTCGTCCACGGATTGAGCTCCAACACGGCCCAGCCGCCGGCGAGAGCCGTGGCGGTCAACAACGCCAGCGTCGCGGCCAGCCGCACTCCCGGGCCGATTCCGGTAGCGCCGATCGCGCGTAGGCGCTGGCGTAGCCCGCCGCCGGCTACGTCGGTCACGTCGGCGACCGAAGGCCACCGCCGGTCCGGCGAGGACAGAGCGAGGTACGTACCGACGATCTCGGTGCCGCGCGCGTTGCGATAGCCGGCCGGATAGAAGATCCGGACCAATCGCAGATAGCGGCGTGCCAGGTCACTCACGCGATCCCTCCACTGAGTCGGGGCGCGCCTCGACGGGTAAGTGTGTTCAACCGCGCGGTTGCGGCCTCGACGTTGCGGCGCATCCGCTCGGTCTCGTTGGCGAGCAGGTCACCGCCGTCCACGGTGAGCCGGTAGTAGCGGCGCAGCCGGCTGTCCACCACTTCCTCCCGCTCGACGGTGACCAGACCCGCTTCGAGCAGCCGGTCGAGGGCACCGTAGAGCGTGCCGGGGCGCAGCGACACGCGGCCGTCGGAAAGGCGGGCTACCTCGGTGATCAGTCCGTAGCCATGCAGCGGCTCCGCGGCCAACGCCGTGAGGATCAGGAACGTGGGTTCGCGTACCGGTGTCTCCACGCCATTAATATATCGGGTGCGAAGGTATAGCGGCAGAGCATGAGGATGACTGTTACTGACAGCGCGACGGCGCTGCCGTCCGGTTCGGCGGTGCCGCACAGGACACTGTGTCCAGCTCGGCGAGGAGACCTGCGCCCGCATCACCGCCGAGGACGACGAGCACCACCACCGCCGGCGCTGATCTCGCATCCCACCTACCGGTATCACGGCAAACGGCGAAGCGGCTCCCCCGGCAACCCGCCACCGCGAGGAAGTCACCCCAGGTCCGGGCCCAGATCAACTACTTATGTTGCTTTAGTCTGGAAACTACGAACGGGCCTTGGCGGCGGTGGCTCCCCGCGCAGCACCAGCGTGCTGTTGAACCCGTCGAAGCCCCGTGCGCAGACCAGCGCCACCCGGTGGCGGGGCCGGCGGGGAGCCCGCAGGAAGTCCAGCTCGCAGCCGGGAGCCGGGTCGGCTGGTCCCGCCGAGGCGGGCAGCGTGTCGTGGTGGAAGGCGAGCAGGGCGGTCGCCACGTCCAACGCCGACCCGCCCTGGTGGGCCCGGCCGGTCAACGACTTGTGGGTGCTCACCGGGGGCGGCCGGTCGCCGAAGACCGCCCGCAGCGCGGTCGCCTCGCTGCGGTCGTAGCGGGGCACCCCGAGCGCGTCGGGGACGACCAGGTCCACCTCGTCGGCGGTGGCCCCGCAACGCGCCAGCGCCAGACGCATCGTCCGGGCGTAGGTGACCGGGTCACCGGCGGTGTCCGGTCCGGTGTGCACGGCATCGTGGCTGGCTGCCCAGCCGGCCACCTCCCCGTAGATCCGGGCACCCCGGGCCAGGGCGTGGTCCCGCTCCTCCACCACGAAGACCGCGCCCCCCTCGGCGGGCACGTACCCGCAGGCGGCCCGGTCGAACGGCCGATACGCCGCCGCCGGTTCGTCGGCGTCGCTGAGCAGCCCGGAGCGGAGCTGGCAGGCCAGCGCGTACGGGCTCAACGGGCACTCGGTCGCCCCGGCGATCACCACCGGCGTGCCCCGCCTGATGGTCCGCACCGCGTGCGCCAGGCTGTCCAACCCACCGGCGGCCTCGGCGACCAGCACCCCGGACGGCCCCTTGAACTGGTGGTGGATGGAGAGCTGCCCGACGCTGGCCGCGTAGAACCAGGCGATCGACTGGTACGCCCCGACGGTCCGGCTCGATCCACCCCAGAGCCGTTGCAACTCCCGCTGCCCGAACAGGTTCCCCCCCGACGAGCTGGCCAGGATCACCGCCCAGCCGTACGGGTCGGTGGCCCGGGCGGGGAGCCTGGCGTCGGCGAGCGCCAGCGCGGTGGCGGCGAAGCCGAGCTGGGTCCAGCGGTCGGTCTGCACGAGCTGTCGGGCGTCGACGTAAGCGGCCGGGTGGAAGCCGGGGACCTCACCGCCGACCCGGGTGGGGTAGCCGGTCGGGTCGAACAGGGTTATCGGCCCGGTCCGCCGGATGCCGTCGGTCACCGTACGCCAGTGCGCGTCGACGCCGATGCCGCTGGGCGCGACCACCCCGATCCCGGTGACCACCGCCCGCACCCGATCCCGCTCCGGCCCGCCGGGTCGCACATCCCGGACCGTCACGCCGAGACCCCCGTCGTGGACCGAACCGGGGCCGGCATCGCGGACCGTCGGACCGGGGCCGGCGTCCGGGGCCGTCACGACGTCACCGCCAGCCGGCGGAAGAGCATCGCCGACTGGAAGCCACCGAACCCGCTGCCGACCGACAGCGCCACGTCCACCGGGGTCTCCCGGGCCACGTTCGGCACGTAGTCCAGGTCGCACTCCGGGTCCCGGGTGGTCCAGTTGGCCGTCGGCGGCACCACCCCGTACTCGATGGCCAGGGCGCAGGCGGCCATCTCGATGGCGCCGATCGCGCCCAGCGAGTGCCCGACCATCGACTTGATCGAGCTGACCGGCACCCGGTAGGCCGTCGGGCCGAGCGCCCGTTTGAACGCCGCCGTCTCGTGCCTGTCGTTCTGTCGGGTGCCGGAGCCGTGCGCGCTGACGTAGGAGACGTCCGCCGGGTCGAGCCGGGCCTGCCGCAGCGCCGCCGCGATGGCCAGCCCCATCTCCACCCCGTCGGGCCGCAGCCCGGTCATGTGGAAGCCGTTGCTGCGGCTGGCGTAGCCGGCCACCTCGCAGTAGACGTGCGCGCCGCGCCGCCGGGCGTGCTCCCACTCCTCCAGCACCAGCACCGCAGCCCCCTCGGCCAGCACGAAGCCCTTCCGGTGGGCGTCGAAGGGCCGGCTGGCGTGTCCCGGGTCGTCGTTGTCCGGGCTGGTCGCCCGGATCGCGTCGAACGAGGCGACGGTGACCGGGGAGATCGGCGAGTCGGCGGCGCCGGCCAGCACGATGTCGGCCTCGCCGTCGGCGACGAGCTGGTGGGCGTACCCGATGGCGTCGATGCCGGAGGTGCAACCGGTGGAGATCACCTGGGCCGGGCCACGCAACCCGTGCCGGCAGGCCACGTCGGCGGCGAGGCTGCTCGGCACCAACGCCTGGTAGAGGTACGGCCCGCCGAGGGCGTGGTCGACCAACCAGTGCCGGCCGGAGTCGCTGACCCGGACGTACTCCTGCTCCAGCGCCGTCGTGCCGCCGACGGCGGTGCCCAGCACCACTCCGGTGACGTCCCGGTTGGCGTCGGTGAGGTCGAGCCCGCTGTCGGCCAGCGCCTCGGCGGCGCAGGCCAGCGCGAACTGCACGTACCGGTCGGAACGTTGCCGCTCGGCCGGGGTGAGACCGGCGGCGTCCGGGTCGAAGTCGCACTCGGCGGCGATCTGCGACCGGTACGGCGACGGGTCGAAGAAACTGATCCGCCGGGTGGCCGTCCGCCCTTCGGTGAGGGTCTTCCAGAACCGGTCCCGGGTGACGCCGCCCGGGGCGACCACCCCGACCCCGGTCACCACGGCACGGCGCCCGGTCATGCCGGCCCCCGCTGTTCGACCAGCTCGGTGTCGACGTGGCCGAGCTCCGGGCGGGGGGCGAGCGGGCCGAGGTGGAAGACCACCTCGGCGGCGGCGTCGCCGGTGTTGCGCAGCCGGTGCCGGACGTTACGGGGCACGAAGAGCGCCTCTCCGGCGGCCAACGGCACCGGCTCGTCGTCCAGGTCGACGACGATCGCACCCCGGACCAGGTAGAGGAACTCCTCGCTGTACGGGTGGTAGTGCTCGGCGACCCGATCGCCGGGGGCCACCGTCACCACACCCATGAACCCGGAGGTGCTGCCGACGGTACGCGGGCCGAGCAGCACCCGCAGCTCCCCGCCGCGCCGCCGGTCGGCCGGCACGTCCCGGGCGGCGACCAGACCGGTCGTGACGTCACTCATCGCCGCCTCCCGCGTACGCCCGCTCGATCCGTTCCTTGATGACGGCGAGCTGCACCCGGCTGTTGGTGTTGATCCGCTCGGTCATCGCCGCGTCGTCCACCGGGGCGGTGGGCTTCATCGCGAAGTCCTGCACCCAGGTCATCCGGGTGCCCTCCGGTTCGGTGTCGTAGTACCAGTGGATCCGCATGTACTCGAACGGGCCGGTCTCCACCCGGCGGGCCCGCACCTGCCGGGTCGCCGGGTCGGCGGTGCGTTCGCTGACCCAGCTCCACGAGATGCCGTTCTCGTCGGGGTGCATGGTGAGCCGGAAGCGCACCGTGTCGCCGTCGCGGTGCAGGATCTCCACCACCGCGTACTCGGTGAACAGGTCGGTCCAGCGGGCCACGTCGTTGGTGATCTCCCAGACCAGCGGCAGCGGGGCGGCGATGACGATGCTGTTCTCGGTGTGCCCGGCCGGCCCCGCGTCGGCCACCAGGTCGGCGACGCCGGCGATGCTGAGCTGCCCGGCCTGTTCGGGGATGCGTACCCGCCAGCGGTCGGCGACCACGGCGGACAGTTCCAGCAGGGCCAGCGAGTCCATGCCCAGCTCCTCCAGGCTGGCGGCGGGCGCGTGGGCTGCCACGTCGGCGTCGAGGCCGCAGTGGGTCACCAGGATCTCGGTGATCGCGCTGGTGAGCGATTGGCCGTGGGTGACGGTCATCTCGGGTCCTCCTCGGTTGCGGTCAGGACAGGTCGGTGGGGGCGGGCGGTGCCGAAGCGGCGGAACCGGGCCCGACGTCGACGGACCAGGGTGGCCGGCGGCATGTCCAGCAGCGGGGCCAGGTTCGCCACCAGCGCCCGGCGCAGCAGCAGCGCCGCCGCCCGCGGGTCGGCCTGCGCGCCACCGGGCGGCTCGTCGACGATCTCGTCGGCCACCCCGAGGCGGCACAGGTCGGGCGCGGTCAGTCGCAACGCCCGCGCCGCCTGTGGCGCGGACCCGCCGTCCGGCCAGAGGATCGCCGCGCAGCCCTCGGGGCTGATCACCGAGTAGACGGCCTGCCGCAGCATCAGCACCCGGTCGGCGACGGCCAGGGCCAGTGCCCCGCCGCTGCCGCCCTCGCCGGTGACCACCGCGACCACCGGGGTGGGTAGCACGCTGAGGGTGAGGATGTTCTCCGCGATGGCCGCCGCCTGTGCGTGCTCCTGCGTGCCGGTGCCGGGGTCGGCGCCGGGGGTGTCCACCAGGGTCACCACCGGTAGGCCGAGCCGGGCGGCCAGCCGTACCAGGCGCAGCGCCTTGCGATGCCCGGCCGGACTGGCCATGCCGAAGTTGCGGGCGGCCAGTTCGGCGGGGTGGTGACCCTTCTGATGGCCGACCACCATCACCGGCTGGCCGTCCAGGCGGGCCGGCCCGCCGACCACCGCCGGACAGTCCGCGCCGAGCCGGTCACCGTGCAGCTCGACGAAGCCGTCGAAGACACCGTCGAGGTAGTCCAGGGTGGTGGGCCGACCGGGATGCCGGGCGGCCCGCACGATCTCCCACGGGTCGGCGGCGACGGGCCGCCGGCCGAGCACCTCGGCCCGGGGAGCGGCCACCGCCGCCGGTTCCGCTCCGCCCGCCGGCAACGGCCCGCCCCGAGCCGGTTCCTCCCACGGTACGCGGACCCGCGCGGCCCCGGCCCGGCCGCCGGCCACGGTGGCGAGCAGCCCGGTCCCCGACCGGGGCACACCGACCCGCCGAGCCCCGCCCCGGCCGTTGGCCGTCGAGGCGAGCAGCGCCACGAGCCGGTCCCGTAGCACCCACCGGGGCACCACCATGTCGACAAGTCCATGTCGGAGCAGGGCCTCGGCGCTCTGCCGGCCCGCTGCCAGGTCCCGATCGGTGACCTGCCGGATCACCCGAGGGCCGGCGGGCCCCGTCCGCGTGCCGCTCTCGGCGAGCACGAGATCGGTGTTGGCGGCGAAGGGGGCGATCACCTCGCCACCACCGGGGTCGGGAACGACACTGACGGTGAGCAGGGCCGCCTCGCGCAGCCCGGCGACGGCCTGACTCACCGTGGCCAGTTGCATCAGCGCCAGCGTGCCCTCCTGGAGCCGGGCGCCGCCGGCGGTGGTGACGAGCAGCAGCGGGGTCCGGTCGGCGAGGGCGCGTTCCGCGGTCCTGGTGATCAGCTCACCGACCGCGCAACCCAGGCTGCCGCCGAGGAACCGGAAGTCCAGCACCGCCAGCGCGACCCGGTGGCCGCCGATGCGGCCGACGCCGCAGAGCGCCGCCTCGTCGAGGCCGCTGCCGGCCCGCGCGGCGCTGAGCCGGTACCGGTAGGGCAGCGTGTCGACGAACCCGATCGGATCGACCTCGACCGCCCGACCGGGCAACGGCGTGAAGGTGTCCGGGTCGAGGAGCTGGCGCAGCCGCTCGGGGGCGGTGAGCCTGGACGGCTGCCCGCAGTGCGGGCAGACGTCCAGGTTGCGGCGCAGCCGCCGCCGGTAGAGCAGTGCGGCGCAGCCGGCGCAGCGGGACCAGCGCTGCTCCTCGGCGGCGGTGGTCACGTCGACCGCTCGGCGGTCGGGACGATGAGCGAACGGTCCATCTGTGCGGCCTCCCCACGGCGTGCTCCACCGGGCGGCTCACCCCGGTAGCCGTCACCTTCCGGCGGGCCCTGTCACCCGGGCGTCACCCGATGACGCGCAACACCCCGGGCAGTGGTGACGTTGCGTTGACGCAGGCTGTGTATCAGCTATGCAGCCGCTGTCCATCGTGACGACTGTTCGCAGTTCAAGGGTAATATCATCCAGTCACGATACCTTCACCTTCATTGACCGAGAGTAATCGGATTGGTAGTGTTCGTGCCGACCGGTGCGGCGGGTCCGCAGCGGAGCGACCCGGCCACGGCGTCGCGGGCGACCGCGTCGGGACACCGGACGATGGACCCAGGTTTCCGTGCAGGGGGTGCGCCCGTGACCGGTCAGGTCAGCACGCCGACCAGTGACGTTCCGGGCGACCCACCGGTGCGCCTGCACCTGCTCGGCGGTTTCCGACTGCTGCACGGCGACACCGCGGTGGTGGTTCCGCGTGGGCTGCAACGGGTGATCGCCGTGATCGGGCTGCGCCCCGGCGCCACCCGCAGCAACCTGGCCGGCCTGCTCTGGCCGGACGTACCCGAGGAGCGGGCGCTGTCGTCGCTGCGCACCGCCCTGTGGCGGCTACGTCAGGACCCCTGCTGCCCGCTGCTGTCCAGCGGTGACACCGTCCGCCTCGACCCGACGGTCCGGCTCGACGTGGACGACCTCGTCGCCACCGCGGCCCGGGTCCGCGACGGGGGTGACCCGCGCGCCGCCGCCGTCGCGCTCGCCGCCGGCAGCCGTGACCTGCTCCCCGGCTGGTACGACGACTGGGTGCTGCTGGACCGGGAACGGCTGCGCCAGCTCCGGCTGCACATGCTGGAACAGCTCGCCGCCGACCACCTCGACGCGGGACGGCACGGCGAGGCGTTGCAGGCCGCCCTGGAGGCGATGGCCGCCGAGCCGCTCCGCGAGACCCCGCACCGCCTGGTGGTGCGCATCCACCTCGCCGAGGGCAACGCGTTCGAGGCGGTACACGCCTTCTACGTCTATCGGGACCTGCTCATGCGGGAGCTGCGGCTGGAACCGTCCCCCGCGATGTGCGCCCTGGTCGACGAGACCCTCGCCCCGATCCGGCAGGCGAGCCGCCGCACCCCGACGGCCCGTCGTCACGATCCGGACGGACGGCGTGACGAGCAGGTGACAGCTGCGCCGCCAGGGTTTACCCACCGTGGGCCCTGGACCGATCGGGGCGCACCACCGGCGAGAGGGGCCCGATGAGCCGTCTGGTGATCGTCAGCAGGATCATTCCCGGCGCGGAGGGGCGGGTCGCCCAGATCTTCGCCGAGTCCGACGCGACCGAACTGCCCGGTCTCACCGGGCTCCGCCACCGGTCCCTGTACTGCCTGCACGACCTGTGCGTACACCTGATGGAGACCACCGACGTGGACGTCGACACCCTGGTCACCGCCCGCAACCACCCGCTGTACCGGCGGACCAACGAGCGGCTGTCGGCACACACGTCGCCGTACCTGCCGACCTGGCGGTCGCCCCGCGACGCGCCGGCCGGCTGCTTCTACAGCTGGGACGTCTCCGACGCGCCCACCCCGGAGGCGCTGGGCTGAACCGCCACCGGTGCGGTCAGCACCGAGAGCACGGCGACGACAACACCGTGTTGCGGCGTCGCCACCGCCTGGCACCGGACATTTCACCTGCGCAACGAGGGGCGGTCCTCCCTGTCGTCCGATATTCGCGTGTGCAAGGCTGCGGCGGGTCTTCGCGTTTTCTCGCGACTTCAACGACATACGCAATAGGGAGGTTGCCGTGCCGTCGACTTTCGGGCAATGGCTGATCGTGATCCTGGCCCTGCTGGTGGGCCTGGCCGGAGGCTGGGCGCTGTGGGGACGGCAGAAGCCGACCGCCGGACAGCCCATCGTGGAGGGTGACCCGGTCGCCGGGCTCTCCGCCGAGGAGAAGGCCGCCGCCACGATCGACGCCCCCCGCCCGGTCGCCACGGTCGACACCTCTCCGGCTCCCGCCGCCGTCGTGGACGAGCCCACCCCGCAGGACGCCAGCCACACCGCCCCGGCCACCGACGACACGGTGACCACGGTCGACACCCCGACCACCGTCGACACCCCGACCACCGTCGACACCTCGACCACCGTCGACACCTCGACCGCCGAGCACAGTTCCGCCGCCGAGCATGCCCCTGCCGTCGAGCACGCCCCCGCTGTCGACGGCACGCCGACCACGATCGCCGCCGAGCGGACCACTCCGCTGACCGGCCTCGAGGACGAGCCGACCACCGCCGACCACACCGGCCGTACCGCCTCGGACGAGGCACCCGCGAGCACCGCCGCCGACGAGACCACCGCGCCGGTCCCCGCGCCCCGGGCGGCCGTCGAGGACACCCCGGACACCACGGACAGCGGGACGGAGCTGCCGGAGCCGACCCCGGTCGACGCGCCGCCGGCCTCCACCGACCCGGACCCGGCCGCGAACGGCGCGATGACCGAGCAGGAGCCGCTCGCGGCCCCGACCGACGATCCGGCACCGGCCGCCGTGCCGGCCGACCCCGAGCCGACCGCGCCGGAGTCGGCCACGCCGGCCGCCGAGTCGGCCACCCCGGAGTCGACCACGCCGGCCGCCGAGTCGGCCGCGCCAGAGTCGGCCACCCCGGAGTCGGCCGAGTCGGCCGCGCCGGTCGCCGACGACGCGGACGCCGCCCCGGCCGTCGTCGCGCCGGTGGTCCCGACGCAGCGCACCCCCGTCGAGGACACCACCCCGGCCCAGGACGCCGGCGCCGCGCAGGACGGGCCGGCGGACGACTTCCGCCGCATCCAGGGCGTCGGCCCCAAGATCGCCGCCGCCCTCCAGGCCGCCGGGATCCGCACCTACCAGCAGCTCGCCGCGCTCGACGAGGCGAGCCTGCGGGAGACGATCCGCGCCGCCGGGCTGCGCGCCGCCGCGAGCCTGGCCACCTGGCCGCAGCAGGCGAAGGTACTGGCCGGTGCGGGTGCCGAGGCTGAGCGGGTGCTGCCGACGCCGACCGGCGGCGACGCCCAGGGCTGACCGGCTCACCCAACGAGGGCCGGTGGGCGTGCCAGCAGGCGCGCCCACCGGCCTTTCGCGTGCCGGGTATGTCGCTTCGTCGGCCGGGAGCCGTCACGGTTCGTCCGGTCCGCCGCCGGTGTCGGG
This sequence comes from Micromonospora sp. NPDC051925, assembly GCF_044548625.1. Classification (NCBI taxonomy): domain Bacteria; kingdom Bacillati; phylum Actinomycetota; class Actinomycetes; order Micromonosporales; family Micromonosporaceae; genus Micromonospora; species Micromonospora sp. NPDC051925. Next base: position 112,907 of record NZ_JBIUCH010000004.1, read on the forward strand.
CTCGGTGAGAAGTGCGTGCAGGGTGTGGGTGGCCTCCGCCACCCGCGCCGGTTTCGCCTCGACGAGGGTGATGAGGGCCTTCCACAGTGCCCAGCCGCGCCCCCGCCGCCACGTGCCGACGTCGACGTCGAGGGCGGCCCGCAACGCCGCACGGGCGGAGGCGTCGAGCAGCGTCCAGGCGATCGCCAGGTCGCAGGCCGGGTCGCCCACACCGCTGGTGCCGAAGTCGATGACGGCGGCCAGTCGCCCGTCGCGGACCAGCAGGTTGCCGAATGCGACGTCGCCGTGGAACCAGACCGGCGGGCCGGTCCACGTGCTGGCCAGTGCCGCCGACCAGATCCGGGTGACCGGGCCGACCGGGATCCGGTGGGCGAGCCGGGCGATCGCGGTCCGGGTCTCGGCGTCGTACGTGCGCAGGGGTCCACCCCGCCAGAAGCTGTGCGGGCCGGCGGTCGGGCCGGCGGTCGGGTCCACCTGGTACAGCGCGGCCAGGAAGCCGGCCAGGTCGGCGGCGAAGGTGGTGAGGTCGCCGATCCGGGCGGCGGTGGCCTGCTGACCGTCGATCCAGCGGTAGACCGACCACTCGAACGGGTAGCCCTCGGCCGGCCGGCCCCGGCCCAGCGGGACGGGCACCGGCAGCGGCAACCTCGGTGCCAGGTACGGCAGCCACCGTTGCTCCTTGGCCACCTGCGCGGCGTAGCCGTGGGCGCTGGGCAACCGCACGGTCATCGTGTCGCCGAGATGGAAGGTGCGGTTGTCCCAGCCACCGGCCGAGACCGGACGGACCGGGAGGTCCGCCCAGGCGGGGAACTGGGTGGCGACCAGGCGGCGTACCAACGCCTCGTCGATCTGCGGTGGGGCGACGGGGCGGGCGTCCATCGCCCCACCGTGGCGCACCGGTGCCGGTGACGCAACGGCTTTGTCGACGCTCCGCCGGTGTGCTGGCGTCGGGATGGCGGCCCCGGCCGCCGGTCGCAGTCGGGGACGGCCACCGGAGCGTGCGGCCCCGCCCCACTGACCGTTCCAGAACACCGTTTACCCGGTCCTGACCAATGGGTACATGGGCGTCACCTCGAATACACCACAAGCCGGGAGGCACCCCCATGCGCGGTACGTCGATCCTCGGAGTCATCGTCGTCATCTGGTTGGTCATCGGCGCCGTCGCCGCTGGTCAGCGCGGCTACTACGGCAACGACGACACCAACTGTGCCGAGGCCGGCACCATCCTGGTGACCATCGTGGCCGGGCCGCTCAACTACATCGGCGCGAACCCGAAGGTGGACTGCAAGCTTCCCGAACCGTCGAAGTAGACCGCGCCCGCCCGGCCCGCGCCCACCCCTCGGGGCGCGGGCCGCATCATGTCCGCTCCCGATCACCGCACACCGCCCGGTGTCTGCGCGATCCCGGCCAGTTGTCGTTTGTGGCGAACAACGACTGGCGGGGGCAGGTGGGGTCGGTGGGCACGGCCCGCAGGAGATCATCCGGCAGGCGGTCCGCGCCGAGCAGGCCGGCTTCGACTTCGTCGAGATGAGCGACCACTACCACCCCTGGCTGGACGTACAGGGCCACTCCTCGTTCACCTGGAGCGTGCTCGGTGCGATCGCCGCACGGACCAGCACCCTCGGTCTGGCCACCGGGGTCACCTGCCCGACCGTCCGCTACCACCCGGCGATCATCGCGCAGGCCGCCGCCACCATGGCGCTGATCTTCGACGGGCGGTTCACCCTCGGCGTCGGTGCCGGGGAACGACTCAACGAACACGTCGTCGGCCAGGGCTTCCCGAGTGTCCAGGGACGACACGAGCGACTCCGCGAGGCGTTGGAGATCATCCGGCTGCTCTGGGCGGCGCTGGACCCCGGTACGCCGAGGTGCCGCTCGCCTGGGCCACCGACGAGGAGCAGGCGGTCCAGGCGGCGCTGAGGACCAGTCGCTGGGCGATCACCGGTTGGAAGGTGATGAGTGAACTACCCAACCCGGTCAACTTCGACGCCGCCACCTCCTGGGTGGAGCCGCACCACGTTCGCCGGCAGTTCGCGGTCGGCCCCGACCCGCAGGTGCACCTCCAGGCGGTGCGGAAGTACCTGGACGCCGGCTACGACCACGTGGTGCTCCAGAACGCCGGCCCCGACCCCGACGGCTTCCTCGACTTCTTCACCACCCACCTCGCCCCCCACCTCCAAACCCACCCCTAACCCCCTCCCCCCACTTCTCCCCCTGCCCTTGCGCGGTGATCAAGAGGTTTCGGTCAGGACGGAGCGGTTCCGTGACCGAAACCTCTTGATCACCGCGACCAGGGGGGCTGGGGGGTCAGCCGCCTACGTGGATGCCGGGGCGGCGGGAGGGGTCCGGCTCGCTCTTGCGGATGATCTCCCGGACCACCGGCGGGGTGTCTCCCCGGCCCAGGATCAGGTAGCGCAGCAGGTGTGCGATCGGGTTTCCCTCGGACCACTCGAAGTGGGCGTGCGGGCGGACGCCGGTGCCGTCGCGCAGCGCCAGCAGGATCGCGGCGATCGCGTTCGGCACCGCCGGGCTGCTGGCCCGCAGCACCCGGAACCCGCCCACCTCGACCCCGTGCACCCACAGCACCTGGCTGAACTCCGACGGGTCCACCACGTCGATCTCGAGGAAGAGCACGTCGGCGGCACCGGGCACCGGGTTCATGCCCCGCTGCGCCCGCTCCTTGACCCGGTACTCCTTGAGCGCGCCGATGTTCCGCTTGTTGGCGATCAGGTGCAGCCGGCCGTCGTGGGCCAGCGACTCGGTGACGAACCGCCGGGCCACCTCGTCGAACTCGATCCGCTCGGCCCGCAGCTCGGTGGTCCGGGTGATCCGGGAGATCAGCGAGACCCCGACGATGCCGGCGATGAACAGCCCGGAGATGGCGATCCCGTCCGGCTTCTCGATCACGTTCTCGATCAGCGCGTAGAACAGCACTGCGGTGAGCACCACGAAGCCGACCGCGGCGAGCCGGTGGCGGGCCCGGACCGTCGCGATGGTCACCGCCACCGCCCCGGAGACCATCATCGCCAGGATGCCGGTGGCGTACGCGCCGGCCTGGGCGTTGACGTCGGCCCGGAAGGCGACGGTGATGACGATGCTGATCAACGTGTAGACCAGGACCACCGGCCGGACCGCCCGACCCCACTCCGGCGCCATCCCGTACGACGGCAGGTAGCGCGGCACGATGTTGATCAAGCCGGCCATCGCCGACGCCCCGGCGAACCAGAGGATCAACACGCTGCTGATGTCGTAGACCGTGCCGAACCCCTCCCCGAGGCGGGCGTGCGCCAACCAGGCCAGCGCCCGGCCGTTCGCCGCGCCGCCCGGCTGGAACTCGCGCGGCGGGATCAGCACGGTGGTGACGAACGCGGTGGCCAACAGGTACACCGACATGATCAGCGCGGCGGCGGTGAGCAGTCGGCGGGTGTTGCGGATCCGGGCGGCCAACCGCTGCTGGCGGTCCGCGCCCGTCCCACGTACCAACGGCATCATGCTCACCCCGGTCTCGAAGCCGGACAGGCCGAGGACCAGCAGCGGGAAGGCCAGCACCGCCGGGCCGAGCAGATCGCCGACACCGGTGCCCCCGGCGGTCAGGGCGGCCGTCCAGTCCCGGACGGTGGCCGGGTCGGCGGCGATCTCGGTCAGACCGGCGGCCACGATCACCGCGTTGAGCGCGAGGAAGACCACGACCAGCGGGACAGCCACCAGCACCGCCTCGCTGAACCCGAGCAGGAACACCCCACCGAGGACGAGCAGCAACGCCACCGTCACCACCACGGCGGCCCCGTCGCCGTGCGGCACCGACGACGGCAGGTACGGGTTCTCCAGCAGGTGCACCGTCGCGTCGGCGGCGGACAGCGTGATCGTGACGATCCACGAGGTGGCCACGAAGCCGAGCAGCACCAGCACGAAGAGCTTGCCCCGCCAGAACGGCAGCAGCCGCTCCAGCATCGCCACCGAACCCTGCCCGTGCGGGCTCTCCCGGGCGACCCGCCGGTACATCGGCAGCATCCCGAGCAGGGTGAGCGCCACGATCAGCAGGGTGGCCAGCGGGGAGAGCGCCCCGGCGGCCAGCGCCGCGATGCCCGGCAGGTAGGACAGGGTCGAGAAGTAGTCGACGCCGGTCAGGCACATCACCTGCCACCACGGGTGCCGCCGCTGGCTGCCCTCCTCGGCCTCCGGGCCGACCGGCTGCACCCGGTACGCGAAGAGCCACCGGCGCAGCGCGCCACCGGGCCGCGCCGGCCGGCCGTGGCTCTCCACGCACTCCGGCAACCCCACCGGCCCCGGCCGGGTGCGCTCACCCTGCCCGACGCCCCGGGCCTCGCGCAGCGCACGCCCGTGACCCGGCGGCGGCGTGCTCCCCCGTCGTTCCCGGGTCCGCCGGTCCCGCGCCCCGTCCCGCCCGTCCGCCATCCCCCGACCGCCCTCGTAGCCCCTGTCCCCGACGGTAGGCGCTGAACGCGGTCCCACCGACCGGAACAGGGGAAGCCGGAGACCGGTCCCGGCAGGAGCCGGTCAGGCGGGGCGGGCGTCGACACCCGGCGGCGCGCCGGGCAGGACCGCCAGCAGGGCGTCCGGGTCGGTCACCGTCACCGTGGCCGCCGGATGGCGCAGCCACCGGCCGGGAGCCAGCCCCGGCACCGGCGTGCCGAACCGGAGGCACACCCCGGCCGTGGTGCCGGTGCCGAAGGTCACCCCACGGTCGGCCAGGGACAGGTGCGGCCCGACCGACCGCCACCAGCGGTACGGCCCACCCCGCTGGGCGTCGACCACGTTCGCCCGCGCGGTGCGCAGCCGCCAGGGGCCGAACCGGATCACCACCGTCTCGTCGTCGACCACCACGGCGCAGTTCTGCGGCCGGATGCCGAGCAGCGCCAGCGGCACCCGGAACGTCGGGTCGAACCGGAACGCGAACCGATGTGCGGGCATGACCGGCAGATACCCGGTGCGGGGCGGGCGACACCCCGACCGGACGGGCACCCCGGGCAGGCGGGGCGGATCGGGCAGGCGGACCAGACGGGCAGAGCAGGCGAGGCGGACCGAGCGGGCGGACCGGGCGGCGTCCCCGTCACCCGGCCACCACGTGCGCGGCCAGATCACGCCAGCCGGATCACTCCAGGGCGCAGGTCCAGTCCTCGACGTGCGCGGCCAGGTGCCCGGCGACGGACCGCCAGTAGGGGCCGTCGGTGGCGTGGATCCGGGCCCACGGCTGCACACCGTCCCGGGCGCCGTCGCGCAGCAGGTCGTACATCGCTGCGGCCCGGGGGGCGAGGGTCGCGGCGAGCGCGGGACGGTCCGCCGCCGGCAGGCCGTACCCGTCGACCAGGACCCGCAGCCGGTGGGCCGATTCCGGCACCGGCCGGTCGGGGCGCATCCCGGCCATCGCCTGGGCGGCGTACGCCAACTCCCATCGTCGGGTGCCGGGGCCTGCGCCGTCCCAGTCGATGAGCACCCAGCCGCGCGGGGCCCGGACCAGGTTCCACGGTGCCGCGTCGTGGTGGCAGAGCAGTTCCGTGCCGTCGGGGCGGATCGGCACCTGCCAGCGGGCCGGCTCCGCAGGCACGAAGTCGGCGACGGCCCGGTGCAGGTCGGCCAGCAGCCGGCCGATCGAGGCCAGCTCCGCCGTCCGGTACAGACCCGAGGGATGGCCGCACTCCCCCGGCACGTACTCCAGCACCTGGCGGCCCCGGTCGTCGCGGCCCAGCGGCCGGGGCGCACCGTCGAAACCGACGTCGTGCAGATGGGTCAGCAGGGCGTCGACGGCGTCTGTCCACGGACCGACCGGCCGGCGGACGGTGTCGCCGACCCGGACCACACCGGTGGTGACGTTGCCGGGCAGGGGGTGCTCGTCGGGGCTCACCCCGCCATCCTGGCCGAACGGACGTGTCCCCGCGCGCCGGTTTCCCGGCGCGCGGGGACCCCCCGTCCCGGCTGCTACTGCAGGAACGCCCCCAGCGGTGAGAGCAGCAGCCGGCCGAGCGCCGCGGCGTTGTCGTCCAGCCGGGTGCGCTCGCCGTCGCGGGCCTGCGGGTCGTGCCGGCACCGCCAGATCTTCTGCGCGTTGCGCCAGGCCACGTCCCGGGTGTACTCGACCAGTTCGCCCTGGTACCAGTCGTCGATGTCGCCGTTGAGCATGTCGAGGAGCAGTTGCCACCGCTCCAGGTAGCCCCGCCGCAGCGATGGGATCTTGTCGGCGAAGATGTCGTTGATCTTCAGGTAGTCACGGTGCTGCTCGGTACCGTCCACCGGCTCCGACTCCAGGTGGTCGAACGTGGTCACCAGGGCGAACGGCAGGTCGAAATTGATGTGCGCGTTCACTCCCGCCGCCGCCGACGGCAACGGCCGGGCGTCCGGGCCGCGCATCCGCTTGAACAGACAGGACCAGGCGCGCGGGGTGCTCGGGCTCGACTCGGTCCACAGCCGCATCGCGTCGAAGTAGCGGGCGGCGAACTCCACGTCCAGCCGGGACAGGAACACCGGGTCGGCGAAGTAGTCGTCGTAGAGCCCCTCCAACACCCGGGTGGTGATGGTCAGGTAGAGCCGGTTGAAGTCGGCCAGCGGGCAGCTCTGCTCGAGCGGCGGCAGCCGCACCAGCAGGTCCTGCAGCTTGGTGAGGTGGTCGACCACCGCCGGCACGTCCTCGGGGTGGTCGGCGAGCAGGCCGACGATGTCCGCGTGGACGGGGCCCCAGACCGGTTCCGTCATGTCTCCTCCACAGTGGTCAGGGCAGCGCCGTGTCGTCGTGTTCCGGTGGACAGCCTGTCAGCGTCGACTGTGCGCGGGATCAGTAGAACGACGTATTCGACCGCGCCGTACGTACGCTCACTCGCCCCGATTGCGCAGGTGGATGGCGCTGGCCTGCACCCGGGTCCGCACCTGGAGCTTGTCGAAGATGTGCGACACGTGCACGCCGATGGTCCGTTCGCTGATGAACAGCCGGTGGCCGATCTCCTTGTTGGTCAGCCCTTCGGCCACCGCGGCGAGCACCTCACGTTCCCGGGCGGTCAGCATCGTCAGCTCGTCGACGTCCGGCTCGGCCGGGGCGAGGACCCGGCCCGACCCGGCGGGCTGGGCACGGCCCACCCCGGTCGACCGGGTGCGGCCCGCCCGGGAAGGCCGGGTGCGGTCGACCCCGGTGGGCTCGGCGCGGTCGGCCAGCTCCACCCGGGCCCGGCCGGCGAGCGTCCTGATCTCGCTGGTCAGCGGCACCGCACCCAGGCCCAGTGCCATCTCGTGGGCCTGCCGCAGCAGGATGCCCGCGGTGGTGCTGCGACTGCGCCGGCCCAGTAACGCCTCGGCCTGCCGCAGCCGCGAGTAGGCCGCCGGATAGGGGTGGTGCCGTTTGTCCCACTCGGCCGCCGACCGGGCCCAGGCGTCCGGGTCGCCCCGGCCGTCGAGCCGGGTCAACTCGGCGGTGCACAGGGCCAGGAAGCCGTCGGCGTTGAGCCGGACCGGACCGGCCGCCGTCGCGCTCTTGCCGGCCACCCGGTCGACCGCGTCGCGCAGCCGGCGGACCGCCGTGGGGTCCACCGCCACGGTACGACTGGCGTGCGCCTCCGCCTCCGCCCGCAGCCCGTGCCAGGCCAGCGCGCCCAGCAGCACCACGTCGTCGGAGCGGCTCTCGGTCAGGCCACGCTGCACCGCCTGCCGGGCCACGTCGTGCCGGCCCTGCCACATCGCCAGCCCGGCCCGGAGGATCAGCATCGGCAGCACGTGCCGGGGTGCGCCACCACCGGCGAGCATCGTCGCCACCGCCTCCAGGTCCCGGTCGGACGCCTCGACGTCGCCGTACCCGACGGAGAGCCGGCAGCGGGCCAGCAGCAGCTCCACCGCGTCGGCGCCGGACGGGCGGTGCCGCAGCGCCGCCGCGACCACCTTCTCCGCTTCCGCCCACTGGCCGACCCGGAACAACCCGTTGGTGGCGATGGCCAGCAGTCGGGTCTCGTAGGTGCGTCCCAGGCCCAGCTCGGCGACCCGCTCGGCACCCCGGCGGGCCACCACCACCCCCTCCTCCAGGATGTTCAGCGGCCCGGTCAGCAGCTCCGCCAGGTGCAGGTACGCGCAAGCCACATCCTCCGGGCCACCGGAGCGCTCGGCGGTCTCCAGGGCCCGGCGGGCCACCGCCAGGCCCGCGTCCGGGTCCTCCAGGAACGCCTCGCTGAAGCCCAGCGCGGAGCTGGCCAGCACCACCTCGGTGGTGCTGCCGCCGACCGTCGCGGCCAGGTCCAACGCCTCCCGGGCGCGCTGCCCGGCGTCGGCGTACCGGCCCAGGTGCACCAGCAGCTCGGCCAGTCGGGCGGCGGCCATCGTCCGCTCCCGGGCGGTGCAGTCGGCGGATTCCAGCACGCTGCGGTACTCCGCCTCGGCGGGGGCGGACCGGCCCGCAGCGGCGAGATAGCGGGCCCGCCGGATGCGCAGCCCGCAGGACGGGTCGAGCGGCTCACCGCCGGCCAACTCGGCCAGCAGGGACAGCGCGCGAGCGTGCTCGCCGCTCTGGTGGGCGGTCTCCGCCGCATGTTCCAGCAGCACCGCCCGGTCCACCTCGGGTGGTGCGCCCACCGGTCCACTGGCCGGGGTCGCGGCCAGCTGCAACGCCACCGACCAGTGCCGGTGCGCCTCGGCGAAACCGTGCAGCCGTTCGGCCTCCCGGGCGGCGGCCATCGCCGCCGGCAGGGCCAGGCCGGGTTCGCCGGCCAGCCGCCAGTGGTGCGCCAGGCGGGCCTGGTGCAGCTCCGCCGGTGCCCGGGTGAGCGCCTCGGCGTAGCGGCGGTGCAGACCGGCGCGCTCCGCCGGGAGCAGTTCGTGGGCGAGCACCTCGGCGACCAGCCTGTGCCGTAGCCGGTAGCCGTCGTCCGCGCCGACGAGCAACCGGTGGGCGACCGCCGCGCGGAGCGCCTCGATCAGCTCCGCCTCGGGCAGGCCGAGCACCTCGGCCAGCAGCCAGTGCTCGACCGGCTCGACGCCGACGGCCACCGCGTGCACCGCCGCGTGCGCGTGCCGGGGCAACACGTCCACTCGGGACAGAAAGATCTCGCGCAGCGTGTCGGACAGCCCGTCGCGGCCGTCACGCAGGTCACGGGCCAGCTCCTCGACCACGAACGGGTTGCCGCCGCTGCGCTGCCAGACCTGGTCGGCGGCGTCCGGGGCCAGTGGCGTACCGACGATCTCGGCGGCCAACAGATCGGTGTCGGCCCGGTCGAGCGGCGCCAGGTCGAGCACCCGCACCGACCGTAGCCGACGCAGCTCGGTGAGCACCCGGCGCAGCGGGTGGGCACCCTGCAACGACTCGGCCCGCACCGCCGCCAGCACCGACAGTTGCAGGTCACCCAGGCCGGCGAGCAGATAGAGCAGCAGTTGCCGGGTCGTCCGGTCCACCCACTGGAGGTCGTCGAGGACGAGCACCAGCGGACGCCCCTCGGCGATCAGGCTCAGCCCCCGGGCGACCCGCTCCAGCAGCGCCCCGGCGCTGTCCGCGCCCCCGGTCTCCTCGGCGAAGGTACGCAACAGACCACGTACCGCCGACGAGGTGCGGGCCTGGCCGGCGTCGAGGTCGGCGTCGAAGCGGCGGAGCGCCTGGAGCACCGGGTGCAGCGGGGAGGCGTCGCCGATGTCGAGGCAGGAGCCGGTGAGCACCACCGCTCCCGCGGCCCGCAGCCGCGCCGCAGCCTCGGTGAGCAACCGGGTTTTACCCACCCCGCTCTCACCGCTGACGAAGACCGCCGCGGTCTGCCCGGGGCCGATGTCGTCGTGGAGCGCGGCGCGCAGCGCCGCCAGCTGGTCGGCACGGCCGACGAGCGGTGCGGTGTCCACATCGCTGGCCATGTCCGCAGCCTAGTCACAGGTCCCCGCACCCTTCTACGGGCTTGTTCCGTCTCTGGTACCTCTCGCGTCGACATTGCGACTAAAGGTTGCAGCCGCCCGACATACGTCGTTCGGCAGATCCCCCGTCAGCCCGGTGGTGACAGTCTCCGAACGTCGTCAGTACCACTGCGGAGGAAGGGTGGGTGGGATGCCACTGTCCACGGTCGGTACCGGTCGGGAAGACGTCACCACGACGCCCTGGCCGGTGCCGCAGGAACGGCGCACGCTGACCGTGCTCTTCGCCGACATCGTCGGCTCGACGGCGCTGACCGAACGGCTCGACCCGGAGGACGTCCGGGCGGTGCAGTTCGCCTACTTCGACACCGTGGCCGGCGTACTGCGCCGCTGGCAGGGCACGGTGGAGAAGTACGTCGGCGACGCGGTGATGGCGCTGTTCGGGGCGCGTACCTCCGACGGGCTCGACGGCTACCGGGCGGTGCGGGCCGCCCTGGAGATCCAGGCCGCGCTGGACCGGCGGGTGCTGCCCGGCGGGGTCACGCTGCGGGTCCGGGTCGGCGTCGCCACCGGCGAGGCGGTGGTCGACCTGGCCGCCGTGCGCGACGGCGGCCACGGCATGGCCTCCGGCGCGGTCCTCACCACCGCGGCCCGCATCCAGGAGTACGCCCCGGCGGGTGGCGTGGTCGTCTGCGCCGCCACCCACCGGGCCACCGCGGGCCTGGTCGACCAGCACGCCCTCGCCCCGGCCACCCTCACCGGCAAGGCGCTGCCGGTCGACGTCTGGCGGGTCACCCGGACGACGCATCCGCGCCCCACCCGCCACCACGGCCCGCTGATCGGCCGACGCCGCGAGGTCGCCACCGCCCGGGACCAGCTCACCCGGGCAGCCCGGGAACACCGTCCACGGTGGGTGGCCCTGGTCGGACCGGACGGCATCGGCCGCAGCCGGCTGCTGGCCGAACTGCGCCACCGGCTGTCGGAGGTCGACGGCACACCGGTGCGCTGGGCGGTGGCACACTGCCCGCCGTACCCGGAGCGGGTGTTCGGTCCGGTCGCGGAGCTGCTGCGGGACGTGGCGGGGCTGCCCGCCACCGGCCCGGCGTCGACCGTCCGCGCCCGGTTGGCCGCCCTGGTCGACGGCCTGGTCGCGCCGGGCCGGGCGGCGGCGACGGTGGCGGCGCTCGCCGCGCTGCTGGACGCGCCGGACCGGGCGGCGGTCGCCGGAGCGGCGGCGGCACGCCAGGTGCTGCTCGCCCTGGCCGCCCGCCGTCCGGTGGTGGTCGGCGTGGACGACCTGGACCGGGCCGCACCGGAGCTGGTGCACTTCCTGCACTCGCTGTTCGCCGCCGCGACCGCCCGGGGGCTGCCGTTGGCGGTGCTGGCCACCCATCGGCCGGACCTGGCGGACCCGCTTCCCGCGCCGGCCCACCGCTGCCACCGGGTGGAGTTGCCGCCGCTGGGCACCATCCACACCGGCCGGTTGCTGCGCCGCCTGCTCACCCGCGCCGGCCAGCCGATCACGTCCGTCTCCCGGTTGCTGCCGCTGGTCGCCGGCCGCCCCGGCTACGCCGTCGCCTACGTCGACGCGTCGGCGTCCGCCACCGGTGACGGTTCGGCGTCCCCCACCGGTGACGCGTCGGCGCGTCCCAGCGGTGACGACAGGTCGGTGGATCCCACCGGCCCGACCCCGACGGCCACCGCACCCGGCACCGCGGGACGGATCATGTCGTACCCGCTCACCGGCCGGACGGCCGAGCCGGCGCTGCCCGAGTCGCTCCGACGACGCGCCGCCGCCCGGCTGGACCGGTGCGACGGCCCACACCGGGCGGTACTGATGGCCGCCGCCACGCTCGACGCCGAGTTCACCGCGTCGGCCGTCGACGGGCTGCTCGGCTGGACACCCGGCCGAGCGACGGACGCCCTGCGCCGGCTCCGCGCCGACGGGCTGGTGCAGCCCGGCCCGCACGGCGGCCATGTCATCGCCGACCCGGCCCTGCGCCGCTGCGCGTACGACCGGCTGCCCCGGACGGTGCGCGCCGAGTTCGCCCGCCGGACCGAGGCCGTCCGGCCGGCCGACGCCGGTCACGAGGGTCGGTGGCGGCGGGAATCCTGGCAGGAAACGGCCCCCACCGGGACCGTTCGCCACCAGGATCCCCGCCGACCCGGAACCCGATACGGCGATCAGCGCCGAGGGTTCACCGGGCCCGACGGGTGCCGGGGCGCTGCCGGGGTGGGTACGGCCGCCCTTCCCGCACCGGCCGCGGGCGGCTACGGGCGGCTACGGGCGGTCAGCGGTATCGGGCCTGCCGGCGTGGCCAGGAGTGTCGGGCCTGCCGGTCCGGTCGATGGCCTCGGGCCGGCCCGTCCGGCCGGAAGTGTCGGGCCTGCCGGTCCGGTCGATGGCCTCGGGCCCGCCGGTCCGGCCGGGAGTGTCCGGCCTGCCGGTCCGCCGCCGGCGGGAGGTGTCGGGCGCGCGCGGGGCGGGCCGGTGCCGGGCGGGCACCCGGGGCCTGGCGGCGGGCACCGTCGGTGGCCCGTCGACACCGGGCCCCGGGGCACGGGAGCCGTCGTCGTGCCGCTGCCGCCCCGCCGGACCGGCGTGCCACCCGACCACGAGCCGGCGACCGGCGGTCGGCGACGCCGCGGCGAAGGTGTGCCCCGCCCCGCCGTACCGTTACCGGCGCGGGCGGCCTGACCTGCTGCTGACCCTCGTCACCCGCCGACTGCCTCGTGGCCCGAGTCCACGCCGTTCGCGCCCACCGGGGCCGGCGTCCATCCGAGCGGGTGGCCCTGGTCGAGGTGCGGGCCGACGACAGGGCCGGTGCGGCCCGCACCCGGCAGGACCGGCGTCGTCCGCCGTCGTTCCTCAACGGGCCGCGTCGGCGGCGGGTGGCGGCGGGTCGGCGCGCATGGCAGGCACCGCCTCCCCGGCGTAGAGGCACGCGGCATGGTGGCCGGGGGCCACCTCGATCGCGGGCGGATCGGTGTCGGCGCAGGCGGGACGGGCCTGCGGGCAGCGGGTCCGGAACCGGCAGCCGCTCGGCGGGTCGGTCGGGCTGGGCAGGTCACCGCTGAGGATGATCCGCCGCCGGTCGCGTTCCACCAGGGGGTCGGCCACCGGGATCGCCGACAGCAACGCCGCCGTGTACGGGTGGGCCGGCTCCCGCCAGATCTGCGCCGGAGTGCCCGTCTCCACGATCCGCCCCAGGTACATCACCGCGATCCGGTCACTCATGTGCTCCACCGCGGCCAGGTCGTGCGCGATGAACAGGTAGGTCAGTCCGAGATCCCGTTGCAGCCGACGCAGCAGGTTCATGATCTGCGCCTGCACGCTCAGGTCGAGCGAGGCGATCGGTTCGTCGAGGACGATCAGGTCGGGTTCACCGGCCAGCGCGCGGGCGATCCCGACCCGCTGGCGCTGGCCGCCGGAGAGTTCGTGCGGGTGCCGACCGGCCGTCTCGGGCCGCAGGCCCACCAGGTCGAGCAGTTCGGCGACCCGGCGTCGGCGGGCCTCGGCGGAGCCTGCCAGCCGGTGCACGACCAGCGGTTCGGCGATGCTGGCACCGACGGTGCAGCGCGGGTCCAGCGACGCCTGCGGGTCCTGGAACACCATGGCCACCCGGCGGCGCAGCCCGCGCAGCCGACGACGTGACCAGCCGGTGACGTCCTCGCCGCCGACCCGGATCCGGCCGGCGGTCGGGTCGACAAGCCGCAAAAGCGCCAGGCCGGTGGTCGACTTGCCGCTGCCGGACTCCCCCACCAGGCCGAGGGTCTCGCTCGCCCGGACGGCCAGCGACACCCCGTCCACCGCGCGCACCGGCGGGCCACCGGGGCTGGGGAACCAGACCGCCAGCTCGTCGAGTTCGGCGACGGTTGCCGCGTTCATCGCTCCTCCGGGACGGGATCGTGGTATCCCCCGACAGCGGGGCGACGCCCCGCGCCGGTCGGGCGGGGGTGGTCCTCGGCAGGCGGGCGGAGGGTGCTGCCGGCAGCGGGGTAGAAGCTGCGGACCAGGTGACCGGGGGCGAGCGGCGCGAGCGGCGGCAACTCGTGTGCGCAGCGGGGGTCACCGCGGACCGGGCAGCGGGGCCAGAACGCGCAACCGGCCGGCAGGTCGAGCGGGCTGGGCGGTGCGCCGGGGATCGCGGCCAGTTCCTCTCCCGCCGCGCCGGGCCGTGGCCGGGCGGCCAGCAGGGCCCGGGTGTACGGGTGGCCGGGCGCGGCGAAGACCGAGTCGACCGGCCCCTGCTCGACGATCCGCCCCCCGTACATCACCGCGACGGTGTCGGCGATCCCGGCCACCACGCCGAGGTCGTGGGTGATCCAGACGACCGCGGTGCCGAGCCGACGACGCAGGTCGGCGACGAGTTCGACGATCTGCGCCTGGGTGGTGACGTCCAGCGCGGTGGTCGGCTCGTCGGCGATCAGCAGGTCCGGTTCGCAGGCCAACGCCATCGCGATGACGACCCGCTGACGCATCCCGCCGGAGAACTGATGCGGATGGGCGTCCACCCGGCGGTCGGGCGACGGGATGCCGACCAGGTCGAGCAGCTCGACGGCGCGGGACCGGGCCTGACGCCGGCTCATCCCGAGGTGCTCCTCGCACGCCTCGGCGACCTGCCGGCCGACGGTCAGCACCGGGTTGAGGGAGGTCATCGGGTCCTGGAAGACGAAGCCGACGTGCCGGCCACGCCACCGGCGACGCTCCGACCCGGACATCGTGGTCAGCTCCCGGCCGAGCAGCCGGACCCGGCCGGTGACGGTGGCGGAACGCGGCGCCAGGCCGGTCGCGGCGAGCACGGTCATGCTCTTGCCGCTGCCGGACTCGCCGACCAGGGCGAGGGTCTGGCCCGGGGCCACCGACCAGTCGACGCCGGCGACCGCCCGAGCCGGGCCGTTGCGGGTGCCGAGGGTGACCGTCAGGCCCTCGATGGCCAGCACCGGTTCGCCGCCGGGCGGGCTCCCGGCGGCCCGGGGCGCCGGTACGGGGTGTCCACTCATCGGGTGCTCCTCCTCGCCTCGCTGACGGTGAGCTGGCGCGGGTCGAGCACGTCCCGCAGCGCGTCACCGACCAGGTTGAAGGCGAGCACGGTCAGGAAGATCGCCGCGCCCGGGAAGAAGCCCAGCCACCAGGCGTCGGTGACGAACCCCCGCCCGTCGTAGAGCATCCGGCCCCAGGCCGGCGCGGGTGGCTGGACGCCGAGGCCGAGGAAGGACAGCGCCGCCTCGGACAGGATCGCGAAGGCCAGCGACAGCGAGGTCTGCACGATCAGCGGGGCGGCGATGTTGGGCAGCACGTGCCGGCGCAGGATGCGCAGGTCGGAGGTGCCGATGGAGACGGCGGCCCGGACGAAGACCTGTTCCCGGACGGCCAGCACACCGGCCCGGGTCACCCGGGCGAAGATCGGGGTGTAGACCACCCCGATGGCGGTCGTCGCGGTGACCAGCCCCGGGCCGAGCACCGCGACGATCGCCACCGCGAGCAGCAGCACCGGGAACGCGAACAGCACGTCCATGCCGCGCATCAGGATGTTGTCCGCCCAGCCGCCGTACCAGCCGGCGAGCAGGCCGACGGTCACCCCGACGGCCAGGGCGATACCGACGCTGACCAGGCCCACCTGCAACGACACCCGGGCCGCCACCAGCACCCGGCTGAGCACGTCGCGACCCAGCTCGTCGGTGCCGAACGGGTGCGCCCCGCTGGGCGGTCGGAGCATCTGGTCGACGTCCACGTCGTTGATCCCGGCCGGCGCGAGCCACTGCCCGGCCAGCCCGACGACCAGCAGGACCAGCAGCACCACCGTGCCGGCGACGGCCGGCGGGTCGTGCCGCAGCGCGGTCAGCGCGCGACGCAGGCTGCCCGCCTCGGGTGGACGCCCCGGTGACCTGCCGTCGGCCGCCCGGCTGGTCGGCCCGCCGTCGGATCGCCGTCCCGGACCGCCGTCGGCCGCCCGTCCCTGGTCGTCGGTCGCATGCCGGGACGGGCGGTGGTCGGTGGGAGGCGTCGACGCCCGGTCCCCGGCCGCGCTCATCGCAGCGTGATCCTCGGGTCGAGGCGGGCGTACAGGACGTCCACCAGCAGGTTCATCAGCAGGAAGAGGCTGGCCACGAAGAGCACCGCGCCCTGGAGCACCGGGTAGTCCCGGGCCTGCACGGCGTCGTAGGTGAGCCGGCCGACGCCCGGCCAGGCGAAGAGCACCTCGATCACGATCACCCCACCGACCAGGCTGGCCAACTGCACCGCCACCACGGTGACCACCGGGATCAACGCGTTGCGCAGCACGTGCCTAACGACCACCACCCGGCGGCGCAACCCCTTCGCCTCGGCGGTGCGGACGTAGTCCTCGGCGAGCACCTCGAGCACCGAGGAGCGGATGAAGCGGGTGAGGATGGAGGCGGTGACCAGCCCGACGGCGGCGGCGGGCAGGGCCACGTGGGACGCCCAGCCCGCCGGGTCGTCGGTGAGCGCCACGTAGCCCGACGGTGGCAGCCAGCCGAGCACCCCGGCGAAGAGCAGGATGCCCATGATGCCCATCCAGAAGTCCGGGACGGAGACCCCGAACTGGCTGAACACCCGGGCGGCGTGGTCGACGAACGAGCCGCTGCGCACCGCGGAGAGCACGCCGAGCGGGAAGGCGACCAGCAGCGCGAGCAGCACCGCGGTCACCGCCAGCGACAGCGTGGCGGGGAGCCGCTCCAGCACGATCGAGGTGACCGGCTGGCCGCTGCGGAAGCTGACCCCCAGGTCACCGGTGAGGGCGTGGCCGACGTAGCTGAGGTACTGCACGACCAGTGGCCGGTCGAGCCCGGAACGTTCCCGCAGCGCGTCGTAGGTCTGCTGGTCGAAGCGGGTGCCGAGGGAGACCCGGACCGGGTCGCCGGGGACCAGTTGCAGCAGCAGGAAGACCACCAGGGTCACCCCGAGCAGGACGACGACCGACTGGAGCAGCCGCCGCAGGACGAAGCGTCCCACGCCGCCCCCTCAGCGGCTCAGGGCGACGTCGCGGAACCGGATCGCCCGGTCGGTGCGGACCTGGTAGCCGGTGACCTTCCTGGACCAGCCCTGCACCACGTCCGGGTTGTACAGGTAGACGTAACTGGCGTCGTCGACGATCTGCTTGGCCGCCCGCTCGTACGTCTGCTTGCGTACGCCCTCGTCGGTCTGGGTGCGGGCCTGGTCGAGCAGGGTGTCGACGGTGGGGTTGCTGTACTTGTGGAAGTTGAACGTGCCGCCGGTGCGGTGCTGGGCGTAGTAGAACTCGTCCGGGTCGATGTTGCCCAGCCAGCCGAGCAGGAACCCGTCGAAGTTCCCCTTGCCCTGCTCGTCGAGCCACTGTGCGAAGTCCAGGGTACGGATCTTCACGGTGATCCCGACGTCTTCGAGCTGGGCGGCGATCACCTGGGCGGCGCTGACCGTCTCCGGGTACTCGCTGGTGACCATCAGGTCCATGGTGAGGCCCTTGACGCCGGCCCGGTCGAGCAGTTGCCGGGCCTGGTCCGGGTCGTGCCGGTACGGCGCGTACCCGTAGTACCAGGAGCTGCCCTTGGGGATGGCGGTCTGGTTGGCGGTGGCCTGCCCGAACTTGGCGGCCTTGGTGATCGCCTCCCGGTCGAGGGCGAACGCGACGGCCCGGCGGACGTTCACGTCGTCGTACGGCTCGCGTGCCTCGTTGAGGGCGAGGTACCAGTAGTCGGTCGACGGGGTGGTGGAGACGGTGATCTCACCGGCCTCCTTCAGCGCCGGCACCTGCTGCGGCGGCAGGTTGTCGGTCCACTGCACCTCGCCGCCGCGTAGGTTCTGCAGGGCCACCGTCGGGTCCTTGACGAAGGTGAAGGTGACCCCGTCGAGTTTGGGCTTCGGCCCCCAGTAGGCGTCGTTGCGGGTCAGCTTGATGGTGTCGCCGGAGGTGTAGGCGGCCACCGTGAACGGGCCGCTGCCCACCGGCCTGGTCTTGATCGCGCCGGACTCCACGTTGGACTTCTCGACGATCGCGACGGCCTTGAAGCCGCCGAGGTTGGCCAGCAGGTTGGGCGTCGGCGCGGTCAGCGTGACCACCACCGTGACCGGGTCGGGCGCGGTCACCGACCTGACGCTGCTGAACCGGTACGCCGCGTTCAGCTTCTCGTTGATGATCCGCTGGTACGAGTAGACGACGTCCTCCGAGGTCAGCGGCGACCCGTCGGAGAACCGCACCCCTTCGCGGAGGGTGAACGTCCAGGTGAGCTGGTCGGCGCTGGTGGTCCACCCGGTGGCCAGCGCGGGGCCCATCTTCAGGTCGGCGTCCGGCTCGACGAGGGTGTCGTAGACGTTCTCCAGCACCTCGAAGCTGTAGTAGGCCGAGGTCCTGTGCGGGTCGAGCTGGTCCGGCTCGCCGCCGATGGCGGCGGTGAGCGTGCCGCCGGCCGACGCCCCGCCGGTGGACCCGCCGCCGTCGACCTCGACGCTCTCGCCCGCGCTGCACCCGGCCAGGGCGGTCAGGACGACGGCGAGCGCCCCTGCGGCGATTCTCGATCTGGTCATGGACACGGCCACCCTCCGTCGCCTGTCAGATCAGAAAGGCGAGTCTTCTCCGCCAAGCGGGGCGATGTCAATGAAATCAGCGCAATTCACCGACCGTCACGGGCGTCCGTCGTGCGTGGAGTGTGCACAGCGGACACCCGCCCACCGCTTCTGTTTCCCATCGTCCGGCGGTCAAACCCCGCCCCCGCGACGAGGTGCGGGGCAGTCGCCCGCTGCGCGGCCGGCCTCGGCCCGGCCGTGCCCGTCGGGGCGCGGGCTGCGGCGCGGCACGGTCGCGGCGCAACGACCGGAACTCCCGCCGGCCGCCGGTGCCGGCCGTACGCCGGTCGGTGCCCGCCGCGTGGCCGAGCCCGGGTGATCCCGGCCCGGCCGGGCCTGGAGCTGCGGCGACCCACCACCGGATGCCGGCGCTCAGGTGCGCCCGACGGTCACCCGTGCCGGCCGGCACGGGCTATGCTCACGGACGAGTCGGCGGTGGGGCCCGCCGTCCCGGCCCCGACCGGGAGAACCGCGCCGGACGCGCCAACGGTCCCTGCCAGTGGTCCACGTACTGGTGGGGAGGTCCCGATGTCGCAACGGCCACCGCGCCGCGTCGACCCCGACGTCGACCTGCGCGTCCCGGCCGACCGGGCTGAGCTGACCGCACGTCCCGCCGCCGTGCTGGGCGTCATCGCCGCCGGCGGGGTGCTCGGGGCGTTCGCCCGTGCCGGGGTGCAGACCGCCCTGCCGTACGCCCCGACCGGTTTCCCCTGGTCCACCTTTGCCGTGAACGTCACCGGCTGCCTGTTGATCGGGGCGCTGATGGCGGTGCTCGGCCGGCGTCGGGTCGGCCCGCTGGTCCGGCCGTTCCTCGGGGTGGGCGTGCTCGGCGGCTTCACCACCTTCTCCGCGTACGTGGTGGACGTGCACCGGGCGCTGGCCGCCGGGGCCGCCGCCACCGCGCTGGGCTACCTGGCTGCCACCCTGGTCGGCGGGCTGCTGGCGGTCGCCGCCGGTGACGCCCTGGCCACCCGGCTGCTCGACCGGGGGTCCGGATGGCCCGGACGGTCAACGGCGTCGGACCGGACAGCCGGCGGGGACGCCCGGTGACCGTGCTGCTGATCGCGCTGGGCGCGGCGCTCGGTGCGCCGCTGCGCTACCTCACCGACCGGGCCGTGCAGGCACGTCACGACTCCCGGTTCCCGTGGGGGACGCTGACCGTCAACGTCGCCGGCTCGCTGCTGCTCGGCGCGGTGGTCGGGGTGCCCGCCGGGCCGGCGGTGACCGCGCTGGTCGGCACCGGTTTCTGTGGCGCACTCACCACCTGGTCCACGTTCGGCTACGAGACCGTACGGCTGGCCCGCACCGGCGCCCGGCTTCACGCGATGGCCAACGCCCTGGTCAGCGTCGTCGCCGGGCTGACCGCGGCGACGCTCGGCTTCGCCCTGGCCCAGGCATTCACCGGCTGAACAGCGGGCAGGGCGTCAGCGGGCAGGGGTCGCGCCCCGCACGGCGACCTGCTCCGGTCGCGGCCCGGCCGCCGTCTCGGGACCAGGTCGGCCCTCGCCGACCCCGGGGCGCTCGTCGCCGACCCCGGAACGACCGGGGCCGTGCTGGTGGCCGGGGTCATGCTGATGACCGTCGCCATGCCGATGGCCCTGGCCGTGCTGATGACCGTGGCCGTCGACCGGGTCGTCGGGGTGGTCGTGGGGGGTCTGCGGACGGCCCACCTTGTCGGCGAAGCCCGGCATCAGCACCCGGTACGCGCAGGTGTCGCAGTTCATCCGGATGTCCCCGCGCAGTGCCTCGGCGTGCCGCTCCAGCACCAGGTCGGCCAGGGCGTCGCAGTCACCGATCAGGTCGGCGACCCGGATGTCGAGGTCCGGATGGTCGGCGGCGAACGCCTGCGACTGGGCGACGATCCGGTCCGGCAGCACCCCGGCGAACAGGAAGTACGGGGCGACCACGATCCGGCGGGCACCGAGCCGCCGCAGCCGGTCGAGCACCGCCGGCACGGACGGCTCGGCCAGCGAGATGAACCCCGGTTCGACCCCCGCGTAGCCGCGCCCCTCCCAGAGCAGCCGGGCCACCTTCGCCACCTCGGCGTTGGCGTCCGGGTCGGTGGCGCCGCGCCCGATCAGCGCCACCCAGGTGCCGGCCCGGTCGGCCCCGGCGAGCGCGGCGTCGATCCGCTGCTCCAGGACCGTGTGCAGCAGTGGGTGCGGGCCGAGCGGGCGGCCGTACCGGTAGGTCAGACCGGCGTGGCGGTCCTGCTCGCGGGCCATCGCCGCCGGGATGTCGCCCTTGCCGTGCCCGGCGGCGGTGAGCACCAGCGGCAGCGCCACCAGCGCCCGGTGACCCTGGGCGACCAGCGCGGTGACCGCGTCGGTCAGCGGCGGCCGGGACAGCTCGATGAAACCGCCCGCGACGTCGCCGACGGTGGCCCCGGCCCGGCTGCGGACCCGCTCGACGAGCGCGGTGAACTGGTCGACCCCGGCCGCGCTGCGCGTACCGTGCCCGACGATGACCAGTGCGGTCATGTTTCCTCCTGGTAGAGCAGGGCGTTGAGGGCGGCGGCGGCGACCGCCGAGCCCCCCTTCTCGCCGACGTTGGACACGGCGGGCAGGCCACTGGCCCGCAGCGCCGCCTTGGACTCGGCGGCCCCGACGAAGCCGACCGGCAGCCCGACCACCAGCGCCGGGGCGGCGGCCACGGCGATCAGTTCGACAAGCGCGGTCGGCGCGCAGCCGACCACCCAGACCGCCCCCGGCCCGACCCGGTCCAGGGCGATCCGGACCGCCGCCGCCGACCGGGTCAGCCCGGTCTGCCGGGCCAGCACGGCGGCGGCCGGTTCGGCGACCGGGCAGACGATCTCCCGACCCGGGCGGGTGATCCCGGCGGCCACCATCGCCACGTCGGTGACGATCGGCGCACCGGCCCGCAGCGCGGCCAGCCCGCCGACCAGCGCCGCCTCGTCGCAGACCAGGTCGGTGACGTAGTCGAGGTCGGCGCTGGCGTGCACCACCCGCTCGACGACCGCGCGGGTCAGCGGTGGCAGCCGCCCCAGGTCGACCCGTTCCCGCAGGATGCGGTACGACTCCTGCTCGATCGGGTGGACGGCCCGGCTCACCGCTCACCCCCCGCGACCGGCCGGTGGCGGGTCGGGCCGACGGCGTACCCGGTGGTGGTCATGGTTCTCCTCGACGGTCGGTGGTGGCCCGGATCGCGTCCACCGGGCAGATCTCCACGCACTCCAGGCAGCCGGTGCAGCGGTCGGCCCGGACGGTCAACCCGCCGGGGACCGGGCGGATCGCGTGGGTGGGGCAGGTGAGCAGGCAGGCGCCGCAGCCCTGACAGGCGTCGATGACCACCGGCGCGACGACCGGGCCGGACCGGGACGCGACGACCGGGCCGGGCGGCGGGGCGACGACCGGGCCGGACGACAGGGCGGCGGCCGGGCAAGGCAGCGGGGCGGCGGCCGGGCCGGGCGGCGGGGCGGTCGGGGTCATTCGCGCCACCGGTAGCCCCGGGGGGTGACCATCCGGCCACCGACCAGCCGGGTCTGCGAGCTGCCCACCACGACCAGGCCGTACATGTCGACCAGGGTCGGGTCGAAGGTGGCGAGGGTGGCCAGGTGGACCTGTTCGTCGGGACGGCTGGCGTTGCGCACCACCCCGACCGGGGTCTGCGGCGGGCGGTGCGCGGCGAACGTCTTCAGCACCGCGCCGAGCTGCCAGTCCCGGGCCCGGCTGCGCGGGTTGTAGAGCAGAGCCACCAGGTCCGCCCCGGCGGCGGCGGCGACCCGCCGTTCGATGACCGCCCAGGGGGTGTGCAGGTCGGACAGGCTCAGGTAGACGTGGTCGTGTCCGATCGGGGCACCGAGCAACGCCGCCGCGGCCAGGGCGGCGGTCACCCCGGGCACCCCGACCACGTCGATCCGCTCGTCGGCGTACTCCAGGGCGGGGCTGGCCATCGCGTACACCCCGGCGTCGCCGGAGCCGACCAGGGCGACGGCGTGCCCCGCGGTGGCCTCCGCGACGGCGGTCCGGGCTCGTTCCTCCTCCGCGCCGAGCCCGCTGGCGAGCACCCGGGTACCCGGCCGGAGCAGGTCGCGGACCTGGTCGACGTACTGGTCGAGGCCGACCACCACGGCGGCCCGGCGCAGCTCGGCGACGGCGCGCGGGGTACGCAGGTCGGCCGCGCCGGGGCCCAGGCCGACGATCGCCAGCCGGCCGCGCGGGGCGTGCCGGGCGATCGCGACGGTCGCCATCGCCGAGGCGGTCTTCGGCACCAGCAGGCTGCCGCCGCCGCGCAACGCCGCCGCCTCCGCGACGCTCGGCGTGCCGACGGCGGCGCGGACCACCTCGCTGGGGTGCGGCACGTCGACCGTCGCCAGCTCCGCCGCCGGCCAGGTCTCCAGGGGTACGCCGAGCGCCTCGGCGGTGGCCCGGATGCCCTCCTCGTCGGCCTTGACGTCGACGCTGGCCAGGCAGCGCAGGCTGGCCGGGCTCAGGCCGGCGTCGTCGAGCGCCCGGTGCAGCAGCGCGGCGACCTCGGCGGCGGGCACCCCCCGGCTGGACCCCACCCCGGCGACCAGGGACGGGGGCCGCAGCACGGCGGTCCGGTCACCGAGCGGCACCACCCGGTCGGTGACCAGCACCCGGTACCCGCGCTCCGCGCCATCGGGCTGGTGCCCGGCGGGCGGGGTCGGCGCGTCCGGCGTGGCGGTGGCACCGGCCGGCGGGACGACGTGGACGTTCGGTGGCAGGGCGGGCAGCGGCCACACCGCGTCGGCGACCAGCCGGACCGGCTCGCCGTCGAGGATGGCCCGGGACACCGTGGCCACCGCCCCCTCGACCGGCCAGCCGAGGGTGTCCAGGCCGGGCAGGTCGACCGCGTCGGTGGCGGTGGTGACCACCGGCCGGGCGTCGAGCAGCACGGCCACCTCGGCGGCGAGCGTGTTCGCGCCCCCGGCGTGGCCGCCGAGCAGGGCGACGGCGTGCCGGGCGGCCTCGTCGACCACCACCACCGCCGGGTCGGTGCGCTTGTCGCCGAGCAGCGGGGCGAGGATCCGCACCACCGCCCCGGTGGCCAGGAACGCCACCACCGCGTCGCAGCCCGCCCAGGCGGCACGCAGCGCGTCGGCGACCCCGTCGGCCTCCACGAGTCGGGCGTGCGGCCAGGCGGCGGCCAGGGTACGGGCGTGCCGGCGACCGGCGGCGGTCGCCGCGACGAGTCCGACGCGAGGCGGTGCGGTGTCGATCCCGGGCGTCCCCTGGTTCCGGCGCGGTGCGAAGGCGATCACGGGCGCTCCCCGGTGAGGACGACCACCGGGTTGGTGGCCGCGAGTCGGATGGAGCCGCCGGGCAGATCGGCGAGCCGGGCGGCGGCGAGCTGGCTGCCGGTCACCGTGTAGCCGGCGGTACGCAACAGGTGCACGGCCGGGGCGACCCGGTCCAGGGCGGCGAGGGTGACCACCACCCGGACGGGGCGGCGGTCGGCGACGGCGGTCAGCACGTCGGTCCCGCCACCCCCGACGAAGACGGCGTCCGGGTCGGGTAACCCGCACAGCACGGCCGGCGCGTCGCCGGTGACCACCCGGACGTCGACGCCGTGCCGGGCGGCGTTGGCGGCGATCGGGGCCGCCGGATCCCGCTCCACGGCGATCACCGCCGCGCCGAGCAGCGCGCACTCGATGCCGACCGACCCGCTGCCCGCGCCGACGTCCCAGACCAGCCGGCCGAGTCGGGGCCGCAGCCGGGCCACCGCGAGGGCCCGTACCTCGGCCTTGGTGATCATCGAATCCCGGTGCCGGTACGCGGACTCGGGCAGCGCCCAGCCGTCGGCGGGCGCGGCGGCCGGCTGGTTGTCCGCCCGCACCGGCCCGACGCCGACCGCACCACCGACGTCGCCCCGGCCCGCGACGCCGGGCGAACCACCGATGCCCCTCCGGTCGATACGCCCCGCCCCGGGGCCGCCGTCGAAGTCGGCCACGAATCCGTCGTCGGGGTCGGCCACAGGATCGACGCCGGAGCCGGCCACGGAATCGACCTCAAGGTCGGCCACGGGATCGACGCTGGAGTCGGCCACGGGATGGAGATCGGGGTCGCCGGTGGTCGGGGCGAGGCTGAGCAGCACGTGCGGGTCGGCCCAGCGGCGGGCGGCGGCCTGCTCCGGGGTGGTCCAGGTGATCCGTTCGGCGGGGGTGCCGAGGTGTTCGGCGACCAGCAGGCGGCGAGGCCAGCCGGCCAGTCCGGCACCGATCTCGGCGGCTCCGGCGTCGGGCGCGGTGAGCACGGCGACGGCGGGCAGCGCCCGGCAGGCGTTGAGCGCGGGGCCCAGCTCCCGACCGTGCGCGGTGACCACCACCGCGCCGTCCCAGTCGAGCCCGGCGCGGGCGAACGCGGCGGCCACGCTGGACACCGCCGGCAGCACCCGGACCGGCAGCCCGGCGGCGCGCAACCGGCGTACCACGCCGAAGAAGCCGGGATCGCCGCTGGCCAGCACGACGGCCGGAACCCCGGCGGCGTGGGCGGTGACGAGCCGGTCCAGCGCGGGGGCGAGCGGGCCGAGGGTGACGGTGTCCACGCCGGGCGGCACCGGCGCGGCGGCCAGGTGCCGGGCCGCCCCGACGACCAGTCCGGCCCCGGCCAGGGCGGCCCGCGCGGGCGGGGACAGCGGCCGACCGGCCGCGTCGACGCCCAGCACCAGGATCGGCTCCGGCCCGGTCTTCCCGGCCGCCGGCTCCGACCGCGCCGCGCCGAGCGGCAACTCCGGGCCGGTCACGCCGGCCACCGGCCGGACGAGGCGACCAGGTTGTCGCCGGCGAAGTCGACCATGGCCACGTCGACGGTGAGCGCCGGCCCGGCGAAGCGGCGCAGCACCTGACGGACCCGGCCGCAGAGCAGGTCACCGGCCGGACGCAGCAGCCCGGCGGCCTCCCACAGCTCGTACGCGTGCCGTCCGGTGTTCGCCGCCACGACCGCCGCGACCAGGTCGGCGTCGCCACCGGCCTCGGCGGTGACCGCGCCGAGCAGCGACAGGTCCACCTTCGACCGGGTGTAGTGGGTCATCAGGATGCCGGCGGCGAGTTTGGCCAGCTTGCCGGCCATGCCGACGAAGACGACCCCGGTCATCGCGTCGCCGACGGCGGCGGTGACGGCCGCGCCGGTGAAGTCGCCGACCTCGACGAAACACACCTCGGGCAGCTCCGGCAGCAGCGCGCGGGCGGCCCGTTCGGTACGCCCACCGGTGCACAGCACCACGGTCCGCTGCCCCTGGGCCGCCATCACGTGCACCGCCTGCACCACGCTGGCCCGCCAGGAGGCGGTGGAGAAGGGTCGGACGACGCCGGTGGTGCCGAGGATCGAGATGCCGCCGACGATGCCGAGCCGCCGGTTGGTGGTCTTGCGGGCCATCACCTCGCCGCCCGGCACGCTGATCACCACCCGGACACCCACCTCGGTCAGGTCGACCACCTCGGCGACGGCCTGGCCGATCATCCGCCGGGGGGTGTCGTTGATGGCCGGTCCGCCGACTTCGAGTCCGAGCCCGGGTCGGGTGACGGTGCCGACGCCGGAGCCGCCGGCGAGGTCCAGGCCGGGCCGGGGCCGCCAACCGACGGTGGCGGTGAGGTGCGCGCCGTGGGTGACGTCCGGGTCGTCCCCGGCGTCCTTGACCACGACCGCCTCCGCCTGTGGAGCGGGCAGCGGGGTGAGCTCGCAGCGGGCGACCGGGAAGGCCACTCGTCGGCCGGCAGGCAGCCCGATCTCCACCTCCCGCTGGGGCACGCCGGTGACCAGGGCGGTCACCGCCGCCTTCGCCGCCGCCGTCGCGCACGCGCCGGTGGTCCAGCCGGTACGCAGCGCGACCGGCCGGACCTTCGCGGTACGCGGCAGGTCCGGCTCGCGCAGCGGCGGCTCGACGTACGTCACTGTGGTGCGTCCCCCGGTCCGGCGGCGCGGGACCGGCGCAGCTCGGCG
The DNA here is from genome assembly GCF_044548625.1 of Micromonospora sp. NPDC051925. Lineage (NCBI taxonomy): Bacteria > Bacillati > Actinomycetota > Actinomycetes > Micromonosporales > Micromonosporaceae > Micromonospora > Micromonospora sp. NPDC051925. The sequence goes on from NZ_JBIUCH010000004.1 coordinate 139,211, forward strand.
CGGGCGGTCGGCTCCGCCCGACGGAAGGTGTGGAAGTGCCCGGGATGGTAGAGGTGCGAGCGGGTACCGGTGGCGGCGAGCGCCGGGCCGACCAGGAACAGGGTGTGCTTCCACAGCCGGTGTTCCTTCACGGTGGCCGCCAGGTCACCGAGGGCGCACCGCACCACCAGCTCGTCCGGCCAGGTCGCCTGGTAGGCCACCACCACCGGGGTGTCGGCCGGGTAGCCCCCGGCGAGCAGTTCCGCCTGGGCCTGCCCGGCGCGGGCGGCGGAGAGGAACAGCGCCATGGTGGTGCCGTGCCGGGCGAAGTCGCGGACCCGCTCCCCGGCCGGCATCGGCGTCTTGCCGCCCTCCAACCGGGTGAGGATCACCGACTGGGCCACCTCGGGGATGGTCAGTTCCCGGCCGACGAGGGCGGCGACGGCGGTGAACGAGGAGACCCCGGGGACGATCTCCACGGCCAGGTCGAGGGCGACACACAGGTCGAGCTGTTCCTGCACCGCACCCCAGAGCGCCGGGTCACCGGAGTGGATCCGGGCCACGGTGAGCCGGTCGGCGGCGGCCCGCCGGTACAGCGGCAGCACCCCCTCGATGGGCAGCTGCGACGAGTCGACGATCTCGGCGTCGGGGCGGGCGTGGGCCAGCACGTCGGCGTGCACCAGGCTGGCCGCCCAGATCACCACGTCGGCGGCGGCGATCACCCGGGCGGCACGCAGGGTGAGCAGGTCCGCGGCACCGGGACCGGCCCCCACGAACCACACCTTTCCGGTGCTGGTCACAGTTTTCCTCCCCGCCGGTCCCGGCGGGCCGGGACCAGCAGCGTCGACAGATAGGGCAGGTCGTCGTCGGCGGGTCCGACCGGTCCGATCCGCTCGTCCGGCAGGCCGAGGCCCCGGCCGAGCACGGCGTCGTCGAGCCGATCGTGTCGGCGCAGCTCGTCGACCAGGTCCCGGTGGCGACGCCACCCCTTGTAGACCACGACGGTGCCGGGGCCGGCGAGGGCGTCGGCGACCGGCGCCAGGCCGGCGGTGGCCGGCAGCAGGGTCAGCGGCTCCCGCCCCTGGCAGAGCGGGACGCCGCTGCGCGCGGCCAACTCCTGCATGGCGGTGACACCGGGGACGGTCCGCACCTGCACCGCCGGCCGCAACGCCCGTACGCCCTGGGCCAGGTAGTCGAAGGTGGAGTAGACGTTCGGGTCGCCGATGGTGGCGAAGGCGACCGACCGCGCGCCTCCGTCGATCGCGTCGACGACGGCACGGGCGGCGGCGTCCCAGGCGCGTTCCCGGCGGGCGGTCACCCCGCCCCGGTCGTCGAGGGCGAACGGCACCCGGCGTAGCCGGTCCGCCGACACGTGCGCGCGCACCGTCGTCTCGGCCCGGCCGGGCGGCGTCCCCGGGTCCGCCGCCAGCCGGTCCAGCACCGGTACGACCACCAGGTCGGCCTCGGCCAGCACCCGTACCGCCTTGAGGGTGAGCAGTTCGGGATCCCCCGGTCCGACCCCCACCCCGGTCAGCGTCGCGGCGGTCACCGGCTCGCCGCCTCGACCAGGCGGCGGGCGGCCTGTGGCCGGCCCGCCCAGTGGGTGTGCAGGTAGGAGGCGTGCACCTGGCCGGTGACGAAACCGTGGGGGGTGTCGTCCCAGCGCCAGGCGGGCCGGTCGCCGTGGCCCGGGTCGGTGACGGTGCGGTGGAACTCGTGGCCGCGTACCGGCTCACCGGCGGGGTGGACCGGGGAGTCGGTGACGGCGACCGCGTCGCGGTAGCCGAGGGTGAGCCGACCGGTCATCCGGGCGTGGTGGTCGAGCCGACCGCACATCGGCACCCCGTTCAGGGACCGGCCGAGGTAGAGCAGCCCGGCGCACTCGGCGACCACCGGACCGGCGAAGTCGGCAAGGTCGGCACGGAGCCCGGTGTTGGCGTTCAACGCCTCCACGTGCACCTCGGGGAAGCCGCCCCCGATGACCACGGCCCGGGTGCCGACGGGCAGGGCCGGGTCGCGCAGCGGATCGAAGGGGGCCACGGTCGCCCCGGCCGCGGTGAGCAGTTCGGCGGTCTCCGCGTACGAGAAGGTGAAGGCCGCTCCGGCGGCGACCGCGACGACCGGACGGTCCCCGCCGGCCGGGCCGCCGACGGCGACGGCCGGATCCCACGCGTCGACGGTCAGCGGTGGCGCGCTGCGGGCCAGGTCGAGCACGGCGTCGAGGTCCACGGTGGCCTCGACGAGCGCGGCGAGAGCCGCCACGACGGCCAGCGACTCCGGTGCCCGTTCGGCGACCGGCACCAGCCCCAGGTGCCGTGCCGGGGCGGCCACCTCGACGGCCCGGGTGACCGCCCCGAGCACCGGTACGCCCACCTCGGCGAGCGCGTCGCGCAGCAGGGTCTCGTGCCGGGGCGAGCCGACCCGGTTGAGGATCACCCCACCGACCCGGACGGCCGGGTCGAAGGCCCGCATGCCGAGCACCAGCGCGGCGACCGAGCGGCCCTGCGCGGTGGTGTCGAGGACCAGCAGCACCGGCGCGTCGATCAGCGTGGCGACGTGGGCGGTGGAGGCGTACCCGGCCCGGCCGACCGCGCCGTCGTGCAGACCCATCACGCCCTCGACCACGGCGACGTCGGCGGGGGTGGGGACGCTCGCGCCGTGCCGCAGCAGCGGGGCGATCAGCTCCTCGCCGACCAGCCACGGGTCGAGGTTGCGGCCGGGGCGGCCGGCGGCGAGCGCGTGGTAGCCGGGGTCGATGTAGTCGGGGCCGACCTTGTGCGGGCTGACCGTGAGGCCCCGGCGGCGCAGCGCGGCGAGCAGGCCGGTGGCCACCGTGGTCTTGCCGTGTCCGCTGGCCGGGGCGGCGACCACCAGCCGGGGCAGCGCGATCACCACTCGATGCCCTTCTGGCCCTTCTGGCCGGCGTCCATCGGGTGCTTGACCTTGGTCAGCTCGGCGACCAGGTCGGCCGCGGCGACCAGGCGCGGGTCGGCGTCCCGGCCGGTGATCACCACGTGCTGGAAGCCGGGCCGGTGGGTGAGGGTGTCGACCACCTCGTCGACGTCCACCCAGCCCCACTTCATCGGGTAGGTGAACTCGTCGAGGACGTACAGGCCGTAGCGCTGCGCGGCCAGGTCGCGCTGGATCTGCCGCCAGCCCTCCAGGGCGTCGGCGGCATGGTCGGCGTCGCCGCCACGCTGGATCCAGGACCAGCCCTCGCCCATCTTGTGCCAGGCGACCGGGGCGCCCTGGCCGGTGTCGGTGTGCACCTGTCCGAGTGCGCGGAAGGCGTTCTCCTCGCCCACCCGCCACTTGGCGCTCTTGACGAACTGGAACACCCCGATCGGCAGCCCGGCGGTCCAGGCCCGCAGCGCCAGCCCGAACGCGGCCGTCGACTTGCCCTTCATCTGGCCGGTGTGGACGATGGTCAACGGGCGGTGCCGCCGCTGCCGGGTGGTCAACCCGTCGGCGGGCACGTGGTCCGGCTTTCCCTGTGGCATCAGCGCACGCTCCGGTTCGTTCCGACGGTGGCAAGCCCGGCCAGCGGGTCGGCGGCGACCGTGTCGAGGCGGTGGTGGGCCGCGCCGAGCTGGCCGGCCAGCCGGCGGGCCAGGTGCAGGCGGACCGGTCCGGACTCGCAGTCGACCACGACACACGGCGCACCGGTGGCGGCGAGGACGGCCGCCGCACGCGCCGACCGTTCCAACGGACGCGGGCCGGCGGTGGCCCGACCGTCGGTGACCACCAGGACCAGCGGACGCCGTCTCGGGTCGCGCAGCCGCTGCACCCGCAGCAGGTCGGCGGCGGCGAGCAACCCCTCGGCCAACGGGGTACGCCCGCCGGTGGGCAGCTCGGTCAGCCGCGCCGACGCGGCCAGCACCGAGGACGTGGCCGGCAGCAGGACCTGTGCCCCGTCGCCCCGGAAGGTCACCACCGCCACCGTGTCCCGGCGCTGGTAGGCGTCGGTGAGCAGGGCGAGCACCGCGCCCTTCACGGCCGACATCCGCTGCCGGGCGCCCATCGACCCGCTGGCGTCGACCACGAACAGCACCAGGTTGCCTTCGCGGCCCTCCCGGACCGCCTCCCGCAGGTCGTCGGGGCGCAGCAGCAACCGGCCGCCGCACCGGCCCCGCCCGGCCTGGTGCGGGGCGGCGGCGCGCAGGGTGGCCGGCAGGTGCAGCGCGTCGGGCCGGCCGGCGGGCACCCGCGCGCCGGTGGTCCGCCCCCGCCCGGTCCGGGCCCGCGACCGCCGGCCGGGCACCCCGTCACCCACCCCGGGCGCGGTGAACAACCGGGCCGTCATCCCACCACGGGGTACGGCCACCGACTGCGTCCCGGTCGCCGGGTTCCCGTCCGACCCGTCCGGACGTCCGGTGCGGCCCGGTCGCTCGCCGGTGTCCGGGCCGGTGTCGGCAGGGTACGGACGGGCGGCGGCGTCGGGGCCGCCGTCCGGGCCGGTCCCGCTGTCGTCACGCCCACCCGGTCCACCGCCTGACGGCCCGCCGGCACCACTGTCCGGGCCGGCACCGCCGGAGCCACCGTCCGGGCCGGAGCCGCCAGAGCCACCGTCCGGGCCGCAGCCGCCGGCCGGGCCGGGACCGCCGGAACCACCGGCCGGGCCGGGACCACCGGGACCGCCGTCCGGGCCGGAGGTGTCGGGACCGCCGTCCGGGCGGGGGGTGTCCGGGCCGGTTTCGGGTGGGTCGTCGTCGGGGTGCTCGTCGCGGGCCCGCTGCAACACCTCGTCGAGGTGCTTCTCGTCCAGCCCGGGGGTGTCGAACGGGTCACGGCGACGTCGGTGCGGCAGGGCGAGCCGGGCGGCGACCCGGACGTCGTCGGCGGTGACCCGGTCCCGGCCCTGCCAGGCGGCGTGCGCGACGGCGGTACGGGCGGTGACGATGTCGGCGCGCATGCCGTCGACGTCGAACGCGGCGCAGACCTCGGCGACCTGCCGCAGCGCGGCGTCGGGCAGTCGTACCCGGTCGAGCCGGTCCCGGGCGGCGGCGACCCGGGCGGCCACCTCGGCGTCGGCGGCGGCCCAGCGGGCGGCGAACCCGGCCGGGTCGGCATCGGCGGCGAGCCGGCGACGCACCACCTCCACCCGGACGGCCGGGTCACGGCTGGCGGCCACCTCGACGGTGAGCCCGAACCGGTCGAGCAGCTGCGGACGCAGCTCACCCTCCTCCGGGTTCATCGTGCCGACCAGCAGGAACCGGGCGGCGTGGCTGACCGAGACACCCTCCCGTTCGACGTGGCACCGGCCCATCGCGGCAGCGTCCAGGAGCAGGTCGACCAGGTGGTCGTGGAGCAGGTTCACCTCGTCGACGTAGAGCACCCCACGGTGGGCGGCGGCGAGCAGGCCCGGTTCGAAGGCGCGTACCCCCTCGGCAAGGGCCTTCTCCAGGTCGAGCGAACCGACCACCCGGTCCTCGGCGGCCCCGACCGGCAGCTCCACCAGCCGGGCCGGCCGACGCTCGACCGGCGCGGCGGCCGGGTGGGCCCGGTCGGCGGCGGCCGGGTGTGGACCGTCGGGGCAGGTCGGGTCGGGGGCGGCCGGGTCACAGCCGAACCGGCAACCGGCGACCCGGTCCACCGGTGGGAGCAGGGCGGCGAGGGCCCGTACGGCGGTCGACTTGGCGGTGCCCTTCTCGCCCCGGACGAGCACCCCGCCGATCGCCGGGCTGACCGCGTTGAGCAGCAACGCGAGGCGCATGTCGTCCATCCCGAGCACCGCCGAGAAGGGATACCCGCTCACCGAGCCACCTTCCGTTCGCGACTGCGGGGCTCGCAAACCCGGCTCACTCCTCGCGCTCACCGAGCCACCTTCCGTTCGCGACTGCGGGGCTCGCAAACCCGGCTCACTCCTCGCGCTCACTGTCGCTCCTCCAGGTCGCCCTCGGTGGCCAGGTAGGTCTCGCGGAGGCGGTCCAGGGTGGCCGGCTCGGGTGCGGCCCACAGCCCCCGCTCGGCGGCCTCCAGGAGTCGTTCGGTGATGCCGCGCAGCGCCCACGGGTTGGACTGCTCCAGGAACTCCCGGGTCGGCGCGTCGAACAGGTACGCCTCGGCCAGGTGCTCGTACATCCAGTCGTCGACGACGCCGGCCGTGGCGTCGTAGCCGAACAGGTAGTCCACGGTGGCGGCCAACTCGAAGGCGCCCTTGTAGCCGTGCCGGCGCATCGCGGCGATCCACTTCGGGTTGACCACCCGGGCCCGGAACACCCGCCGGGTCTCCTCACCGAGGGTCCGGGTGCGCACGTCGTGCGGCATCGCCGAGTCGCCCACGTAGGCGGCCGGGGTGGCCCCGGTGAGGTGCCGGACCATCGCCACCATCCCGCCGTGGTACTGGAAGTAGTCGTCGGAGTCGACGATGTCGTGTTCGCGGGTGTCCTGGTTCTTCGCCGCCACCGCGATCCGGGCGAACGAGCGTTCCATGTCGGCCCGCGCCTCCCGCCCGTCCAGGCCCCGGCCGTAGGCGTAGCCGCCCCAGACGGCGTACACCTCGGCCAGGTCGGCGTCGGTGCGCCAGTTGCGGGCGTCGATCAACGGCTGCAGCCCCGCCCCGTACGCCCCGGGTTTGGAGCCGAAGATCCGGGCGGTGGCCCGCCGCTCGTCGCCGTGCACGGCGACGTCGGCGGCCACGTGTGCCCTCAGGTAGTTGTCCCCGGCCGGCTCGTCGAGGGCGGCGACCTGCCGCACCGCGTCGTCGATGAGGGCGACGACGTGCGGGAAGGCGTCCCGGAAGAAGCCGGAGATGCGGACCGTGACGTCGACCCGGGGCCGGCCCAACTCCGCCAGCGGCACCACCTCGACGCCGGTGACCCGACGCGACCGGTCGTCCCACACCGGCCGGCAGCCGAGCAGGGCCAGCACCTCGGCGATGTCGTCGCCCTGGGTACGCATGGCGCTGGTGCCCCAGACGGTCAACCCGACCGAACGGGGGTACGCCCCGGTGTCGGCGAGGTACCGGGCGAGCAGCGAGTCGGCAAGCGCCACCCCGACGTCCCAGGCGTTGCGGCTGGGGATCGCCTTCGGGTCGACGGAGTAGAAGTTGCGGCCGGTGGGCAGCACGTTGACCAGGCCCCGGGTGGGTGACCCGGAGGGTCCGGGCGGCACGAACCGGCCGTCGAGCGCACCGAGGGTATGGGTGATCTCGTCGGTGGTCCGGTCCAGCCGGGGCACCACCTCGCGGGCGGCGAACCGCAGCACCTCGGCGGCGTCAGGGAAGGTCCGACCGGCCACCTCCTCGACCACCGCGTCGACCCGGGCGGAGTTCCAGCCGAGGGTCTCCATGCCGAGGACGAGCCGCCGGGCCAGCCCTTCGATCAGGTCGACGGCGTCGGCGGCGGTGACCGCCGGGCCGTCGACGACGTCGGTCAGCGCCGCCGGCACCACCACCCGCTGTCCGGGCTCGGCAAGCAGCGCCTGCTCGTCCAGGCCGTAACCGGCAGCGAGGGCCTGTCGCAGGCCGGGCAGGGCGCGGCTGCCGCCCCACACCTGGGGTGCGCGCAGCACGGCGAGGACGAGGTTCACCCGGGCCTCGCCGGTGGGCACCTCGGCCAGGATGTGCAGCCCGTCGCGGATCTGCACGTCCTTGACCTCACACAGGTAGCCGTCGAGGTGCAGCACGAAGTCGTCGAAGTCGTCGGCGGCGGGCATCGCCTCGGTGTGCAGGTCGTGGTGCAGTTCGGCGGCGCGCACCAGGTCCCAGATCTGCCCCCGGACCACCGGCACCTTCGCCGGGTCGAGGGCCTGGACGGTGGCGTACTCGTCCAGGAGCTGTTCGAGTTTCGCCAGGTCGCCGTAGGTCTCGGCGCGGGCCATCGGTGGCACCAGGTGGTCGACGACGACGGCGTGCGCGCGCCGCTTGGCCTGGGTGCCCTCGCCGGGGTCGTTGACGATGAACGGGTAGACCAGCGGCAGGTCGCCGAGGACGGCGTCCGGGGCGCAGTCCGCGGCCAGCCCGAGGCCCTTGCCGGGCAGCCATTCCAGGGTGCCGTGCTTGCCGAGGTGCACCACCGCGTCCGCGCCGAAGCCGCCGTCGGCGACCGGCGCGGCCAGCCACCGGTACGCGGCCAGGTAGTGGTGGCTGGGCGGCAGGTCGGGGTCGTGGTAGATGGCGATCGGATTCTCACCGAAGCCCCGTGGCGGCTGGATCAGCAGGGTGACGTTGCCGAACCGCAGCCCGGCCAGGACGATGTCGCCGTCGTCGGTGTAGAGCTGGCCGGGTGGCTCACCCCAGTGTTCCCGCATCCGGTCCCGCAGGTCGACCGGCACCTGGTCGAACCAGCGCCGGTAGGTCTCCCCCGGCACCCGGGCCTCGGCGGCGGACAACTGTTCCGGGGTGAGCCACTCGACGTCGTGGCCACCGGCGGCGATCAGCGCGTGGATCAGCGCGTCCCCGTCGGTGGGCGGCGGCGCGTCGCCGAGGTGGTAGCCGGCGGCAGCGAGGGCGGCGAGCAGCCGTACCGCCGAGGCGGGGGTGTCCAGCCCGACGGCGTTGCCGACCCGGGAGTGCTTCGTCGGGTAGGAGCTGAGCACGATCGCCAGCCGCTTGTCGGCGTGGGGCAGATGCCGCAGCCGGGCCTGCCGGACAGCGATCCCGGCGACCCGGGCGGCGCGTTCGGCATCAGCGGCGTAGACCGACAGCCCGTCGGCGTCGATCCGTTTGAACGAGAACGGCACGGTGACGATCCGGCCGTCGAACTCGGGGATGGCCACCTGCATCGCCGCATCCAGGGGGGACAGCCCGGCGTCGCTGCCGGCCCACTGCGCACGGGTGCTGGTCAGGCAGAGCGCCTGGATCACCGGTACGTCCAGGGCGGCGAGCGCGCCGACGTCCCAGGCATCCTCGTCACCCCCGCCGGAGGCGTCGGCGGCGACCGTCCCACCGGCGGCGAGGACGGTGACGACGAGGGCGTCGCAGCGGGCGAAGAGGTCCAGCGGCCCGTCGCCGGGGGCGAGGCCGCGCAGCGAGCCGCAGAAGATCGGCAACGGGTTGCCGCCGGCCGCGTCGACCGCATCGGCCAGGGTCTCGACGAAGCCGGTGTTACCGGCCAGCGCGTGCGCCCGGTAGAACACGATCCCGACCGTCGGCCGACCGTCGGCACCACCTTCCCCACCCGCCGACCCGGCCCCCGCAGCCGACCCGACCCCCGCAGCCGACCCGGTCCCTTCGACCGGCTCGGCCCCCTCGACCGGGCCGGTGCCTCCGCTCGGGCGGGGCGTTGGCGTGGGCGTTGGCGTGGCGCCGAGGATGCCATAGGCAGGGGTGGGGGTGGGTGGGTCGAAGCCCTCGCCGGTGAGCAGGACCGTGTCGGACAGGAACCGAGCCAGCTGGGCCAGATTCTCCGCACCCCCTTCGACCAGGTAGGACAGCGCCTCGGTGGCCACCCCGGAGGCCACCGTGGAGACCGCCATCAGCTCCGCGTCGGGCACCGCCTCACCGCCGAGCACGATCGTGGGCACGCCGGAGCCGAGCACCGCGGTGAGGCCGTCCGGCCACGTCTGCCGACCACCGAGCAGCCGTACGACAGCCAGGTCGACGCCGTCGAGCAGCGCCGGCACGGCGTCCACACCGACCCGGGCGGGGTTGGCGAGTCGGTAGTCGGCGGCGCTGGCGCGGGCGGCGAGCAGGTCGGTGTCGGCGGTGGACAACAGCAGGATGCGCACGTGCAGCTCCGGAGAGTGACACCCGAGTCGACCGTGGTGGCTGGTCGGGCGGAGTGGATGGACGCCGCTCAGCGGCGACGGAGGTATCGACTCACCCGCGCCGGGCGGCGGGGGCGCTCGGGGCGGTCGTCAGCGGCATGCGGCACGCCGACCGATCGGGCGACACGGCCCGGTCACGGCGGTGGGATAGCCGACCATCAACGGATCGGCGGCGGTGGAGACGCTGCGCGTCATCGGATCCTCCTCGGGTGTCCACGCCCTGGGGTTCTCCGACGGCCGAAGTATCCTGGCTTCCGGATCGACGCTCACCCCCGGTCTTCCAACCGCACACACACGGTCGTGACTCGCGAGGGGGGATCGCTCCCCGGTGACAGTGGCGGGACCGCGTCGGAATCACACCGACTTCCTTCACTGCCGTCAGGCCGCGAATGCTGCCACACTCCTCACCCCGAGGTCAACGGCGGGCACCCGGACCGGACGGAGCTGATCGACCGGCGTGACGGGGCCGTACGAGGCCGTCGCGCCCCTCGCACGCAGCAGCCACCACGCCCGGCGTTCCACGGCCGAGCGGCAGACGAAGACCTCGCTGCCGGGGACGGGCGGAACCGGCACGTCGAACCCCGGGGCTCGACGACAGCGGGCCGGAGCATCACGCCCGGCCTGAGGCCGACGGTGCAGCGGCCCGGCGGGTCACATGTCTCCCTTGCACGCTGTCGAGCTGATGACGTCAACGACTCAGGCCGTCACCGTTGGGTTCACCGGGACGGCCATCGACCCCACGACGCCGATCCGTCAACGTCAAGCGACGCTGATCCGTCAACGTCATCAGCTCGAAAGGACGGCAACAGGGGTACCTTCACCGGCAACCCGCTCGACATCGGACCCGCCGGCCCCGGACAGCACCCCGGCACCCAACAGGACCGGTGCCCAGCAGGACCGGCGCCCAGCAGCCCGACACTCAGCGGGACCGGCGCTCCGGGTGGGACCGGTTCCAGGCCCGCATCCGCTCGGGATAGCCGGTCTTCGCCGCCTCGTAGAGTGGCACCGCGTGCCGGTGGGCCAGCTTCGCCGCCGTGCGCGGTGAGCCGGTACGGCGACGGATCCACTCCCCGTCGTGCGCGATCGCCACGACAGTGGTGTCGGTGGCGGTGGTCTCCGGTTCGAGGTAGAACTCCACCCCCCGGTGGGCCGCCACGAAATCCTCCAGCGCGGTCAGATCCTCCCGGGTGGCCTCCCGGTCGAGCTTGGTCGGGATGCCCTCGACGGCCCGGGGCCGCCGGTTGAACCAGCCCATCTGCCCGTTCCTCTCCTCGGCGTCCCTCCAGTGGAGCACCCCTACCTGGCAGCGCGCTGCGAGCCCCGTGACAGCTGGCTGAACGGGCGCCCCAGGCCACCGCAGCTACCCCGCGCGCGAGCGGCGACACCACCAAGAGCGGCGACACCACCGAGAGCGGCCAACACCGCCGAGGCCGACTACTCGGCCGAGGACGACGGCTCAGCCGAGAGCAGCCAGGTCGTCGGGGGTGAGTCGCAGCGCGGCGGCGGCCACGTTCTCGGCCACGTGCTCCGGATCACCGGTGCCGGGGATGGCCAGCACGTGCGGGCCCTGGTGCAGGGTCCAGGCGAGGCGTACCTGCTGCGGGGTGACGCCGTGGGCGCGGGCGACGGCGTGCACGGCTGCGGCGTGGTCGGTGCGCGCCCCACCCTCCCGGTTGACCCCGGCAAGGGCGAAGAACGGCACGTAGGCGATGCCCCGCACGCCGCACTCACGGACCAGGGCATCCTGGTCACTCCGGTTGTCCAGCGCGTACTTGTTCTGTACGCAGACCACCGGGGCGATGGTCTGCGCCTCGTCGAGGTGGTCGAGGCGGACGTTGGACAGGCCCAGGTGCCGGATCAGGCCGGCGTCGCGCAGCGCGGCGAGCGCCCCGAAGCGTTCCGCCACGGAGTCCGGCACGGGTCGCTTGACGATCCGCAGGTTGACCAGGTCGAGGTGGTCGCGGCCGAGCCGGCGCAGGTTCTCCTCCACCTGGGCGCGCAGTGCGGCCGGGCCGGTCTCCTCGTGCAGCCCGGTCGCCGGGTCGTACCGGAAGCCGACCTTGGTGGCGATCACCAGGTGGTCCGGATACGGGGCGAGCGCGGCGCGGATCAGCTCGGTGGCGTACCGGGCGGGGCCGGTGCCGACGTTCAGCGTGCCGCCCGGTGAGACGTAGAAGGCGGCGGTGTCGAGGTGGTCGACCCCCAGTTCGACGGCCCGGCGCACGACCCGCAGCGCCCGGTCCCGGTCGGGGTGGGCGGTGATCCGCATCGAGCCGAACCCCATCCGGTGCACGGTGCGGTCGCCCAGGGTCCAGTGGCCCGCCGCCGCGGCGGTGATCTCGGTAGGCATTCGGCGACCCTAGCCAACTCCGACGGCCCGTGGAGTCGGCCACGCACCCGATACCGGTGCCGCTCGGTGACTGCTAGTTTTCTTGTACTGGAGCGGTGGCGGACGAGCCGGCCGGCGGCCGGGTCGCCGGCACCAGGGCCAGCGTCGGGATCAACAGCACCGGCACCACCAGCAGCGCGTGCAGGGTGCCGACGTGGTCGCCGAGCAGGCCCAGCAACGGCGGGCTGGCCAGGAACGACGTGTAGCCGAGCACCGCGACGACGCTGACCCGGGCCGGAGCCCGTTCCTCGTCGTCGGCGGCGGCGCTCATCCCGACCGGGAAGCCGAGCGACGCGCCGAGCCCCCAGAGCACCACCCCGACGACGGCGACCGGGCCGGAGCCGGCCAGCACCGCCAGCAGCGAACCGGCGGCGGCCAGCAGGATCGTGCCGACCAGCACCGGGCCCCGACCCCAACGGTCGATGGCCACGGTGCCGGCCGTCCGGCCGATGGTCATTCCGGTGACGAAGACCCCGAAGACGGCGGCGCCGGCGGCCTCGCTGACCCCGTAGCCGTCGACGAAGGCGACCGCCAACCAGTCGTTCGCGCTGCCCTCGGTGAACGCCATCACCAGGACCAGCGCGCCGATGAGCAGGGTGCGGGGCTCCCGCCAGGCCGCGAGTAGGCCGCCCCGGCGGGTCGACCCCCCGTCGGCGTGGGAGGCGGGCAGGAACCGCCGAGCCCCGAGCAGGGTGCCACCGAGCACCAGCACCGCCAGCGCCGCCAGGTGGGCGGTGATCGGGACGCCGAGCCGGGCCGCGCCGGCACCGAGGCCCGCGCCGGCCACCGAGCCGAGGCTCCAGGCGGCGTGGAACCGGGGCAGGATGGTGCGGCCCAGGCGCTTCTCCACTGCCGCGCCTTCGACGTTCATCGCCACGTCGCAGGTGCCGGAGCCGTAGCCGAGGGCGAACAGTCCGACCGCGACGCCGGGCAGCGAGCCGATCGGGCCGGCGGCGAGGCCCACCCCGGCCAGCCCGGCCGCCACCAGTACGGTCGAGGTGACGACGGTGCGGGCCGGGCCGAGACGCTGGGTCACCAGGCCGGCGCTGATCAGCGCCAGGACCGCGCCGCCGGACATGGCCAGCAGCAACAGGCCGAGTTGGCCGGCGCTGAGGCCGAGCGCCTCACGGACGGCCGGGATCCGGGAGAACCAGGTGGCCACGGCGAGGCCGTTGAGGGCGAAGACCACCGCGACGCCGTTGCGGGCGGCCAGCAACGGCGGGGGTACGGCACTGCGGGGCGGGCTGGCGGTAGCGCTCACGACGGGGGCGGTCCTTCCGGTACGACATCCTCGTCGTCGATCTCACACCCGATTCGTCACGGCCACAAGCGGTATACGCCCCTTACCCCATGCCGGTCAGAGCGCGGGCAGTCCGAGCGCCTCGTCCACCCGGGCCAACACGGCGGCGTCGTCGTCGGTGCGCACCCCGCGCAGCAGGTCGATGGCGGTGGCCCGGATCTGGCCGACGATCATCGCCAGCGGCAGGCTCTGACCGGCGGTGAAGAGCCGTCCGGCGATCCGGACCGCCGCCAGGGCGGCCCGGTCGGCCTCCTCGGCGTGTCGGTCACCGGCCTCCTCCGCACCCTCCAGGTCGGCCGCGAGCGCCAGGCCGGCCGCCTCGACCGCCCGTGCCAGGTCACGCAGCGCCGCGCCCAGGTCGGACGGGACGGGGGTGGGCAGCCGGCTGAAGGTCACCCCGGCGCGAGCCAGCACCCGGATGTTGCGTACCGCGTAGTCGATCTGGCCGATGGAGGCGTCCACGCTCCGGAGCCGGCCGATGTGCCGGCGGCGGCGGACGTTGAGCCGGACCGCCTCGCCGGCGGCGAGGACGGCGTCCCGCAGCGGCTCCACGTCGAGCTGCCGGGCCTGTTCCAGGGCGGCCAGCGCGGCGGGCGCGTCATGCCGGTCGAGTGCGGTGGCCACCTCCTCCAGCACCTCGGCGAGGCCGTCGAAGGTACGCCGGAACTCGGCGACCAGCGGAGCCAGCGGCCGGCGGGCGTCGATGAGCTGGCTGGCCACCACCGCCACCCCGCCACCGATCAACGCGTCGACGAACCGGAACGGCACCAGCGACTCGGTGGCCGGGGAGACCACCACCAGGTAGAGGGCGGAGACCGCGGCCTGCACCACCGAGACGGTGCTCGCACCGATCGCCACCGCGAGGGCGATGGTGAGCAAGATGACGGTGAAGACCGTCCAGGTGGTACGCGGCCCCAGGGCCTGGACCACCAGGTCGGCGACGAGGACGCCGGCGGCCACCCCGAGCACCACCTCGACCGCCCGGCGTACCCGCTGGCCCCGGGCCTGGCCGAGGACGATCAGCGCGGCGGCGGGCGCGAAGAAGGGCTGGGGGTGGCCGACGATCCGGGTGGCCAGCACCCAGGCCACGGTGGCCGCCAGGGTCGTCTCGACGACCGGTAGCCAGCCCTGCCGCAGCCGGCCGGCGGCGGCCTGCAACCAGCTCCACCGCAGCATGTGCCGCCTCCTCCACTCCGCTCGGGTCGGGTCGGGTCGGCCCTCACGCTACGGCGGTCTCGACGTCGGCCCCACGCCGCACTCGGCACGGCGACCAGCTGCGGCCGTCACCGCCGGCCGGAACGGGACGCCTCGCCCGGTGAGGTACCGGGTCGCCCAGGCCCAGCCCGCCCGCAACACCCGCCCGGCACCGGCACCCGCCCAGCCCCCGCCACCCGCTCGGCCCGTTCTTCGGTGCCGGTCCGCTCGACGCGGGTGCCGGGAGCAGTAGCAGCCGGGTCAGGGCAGATGGGTCAGGTAGGCGTCGATGGTGGCGGCGAGAATGTCGGGGCCGGGCCGGGACCAGAGCGCAGCCTGGAACACCTCGACCTCGACCGGCCCGGTGTACCCGGCGGCGTCGACCGCCTCGCGCAGCCGGCGCAGCTCGACGCAGCCCTCGCCGGGCAGCGCCCGGCCGAGCAGCACCCCCTCCGGCAGTGGGGTCACCCAGTCCGCCACCTGGAACGCGGCGATCCGGTCGGCGGCCCGGGTGATCTGCGCGTACACCGTGTCGTCCCACCACACGTGGTAGGTGTCGACCACCACCCCGACCACCGCCGGGTCGAACCGTTCGGCGATGTCGAGCGCCTGGCCGAGGGTGCTCACCACGCACCGGTCGGCGCTGAACATCGGGTGCAGGGGTTCGATGGCCAGCCGTACCCCGGCCGCCGCCGCCTCGGGGGCGAGCGCGGCGACGGCGTCGGCGACCTGCCGGCGGGCCCCGTCGACGTCCCGGCTGCCGGGCGGCAGCCCGCCGGAGACCAGCACCAGTTCCCGGGTGCCGAGGGTGGCCGCCTCCTCGATGGCCCGCCGGTTGTCGTCCCACCAGTCCGGGCCGGTGAAGAACCCGCCCCGGCAGAGCGAGGTGACGGTGATTCCGGCCTCCCGGACCAGCCGCGCCGCCCGGTCGACGCCGTGCTCCTGGACCGGCTCCCGCCACAGGCCGATGCCGGGCACCCCGGCCGCCACACAGCCGGCGACCACCTCGGCCAACGGCCAGTGCGTGGCGGTGGCCTGGTTGAACGAGAACCGGGCCAGGCCCTCGCCCGGCACGACCCGTCCCGCCACCGCCGCCACCGCGCCGCCGCCGGGCACCACGCCGCCGCCGGGCACCGCCGGGGCGGTCACTGGGTCACCCCGGCCACGGTGAAGTAGGCGCGGGCCCGCGCCGCGGCCAGCTCCGCGTCGGGCAGCAGCCCGGCGGCGTCGGCGAGGACGAGCAGCCGGGCCAGGTGGGCCGGGGAACGGCCGGACTGCTGACCGGCCAGCATGGTGAAGTGGTCCTGGTGCCCGGCCAGCCAGGCGAGGAAGACGATGCCGGTCTTGTAGAACCAGGTGGGCGCGGCGAACAGGTGCCGGGCCAGCGGCAGCGTCGGGGCGAACACCGCGTCGTAGCGGTCCAGGTCGCCGGCGTCGAGGGCGGCGAGCGCGGTGGCGGCGGCCGGCGCGATGGCCGCGAAGACGCCGAGCAGCGCGTCGGAGTGGCCCTGGTCGTCGCCCCGGATCAACTCCGGGTAGTGGAAGTCGTCGCCGGTGTAGAGGCGTACCCCGGCGGGCAGTCGGCGACGCAGCGCGACCTCCCGGTCGGCGTCGAGCAGGGACACCTTGATCCCGTCGACCTTCCGCTGGTGCTCCTTGATCAGGTGCAGCACCGTCTCGGTGGCCTCGTCCAGGTCGGTCGAGCCCCAGTAACCCGCCAGCGCCGGGTCGAACATGTCGCCGAGCCAGTGCAGCACCACCGGCTGGTCGGCGGCGGCGAGCAGTTCGTCGTACACCCGCAGGTAGTCGTCGGGGCCGGTGGCGGCGGCGGCCAGCTGGCGGCTGCACATCAGCACCGGGCGGGCGCCGGCGGCGCTGACGTCGGCGAGCTGCGCGGTGTAGGCCCGGGTCACCTGGGCCACCGTCGCCGGCCCGGGTGGGAGCTGGTCGGTGGCGACCCCGGCGACGATCCGGCCGCCGACCGCGCGGGCCTCGGCGGCGCTGCGCCGGATCAGCTCCCGGGTGGCCGGGTGGTCCAGGCCCGCGCCGCGCTGGGCGGTGTCCATCGCCTCGGCCACCCCCAGCCCGTACGACCAGAGGTGGCGCCGGAAGGCGAGCGTGCGCTCCCAGTCGACGGCGGCCGGGGCACCCGGCACGTTCTCCGCCCCCGGGTCGGCGACGACGTGCGCGGCGGCGTACGCCATCCGGCTGGTGGACGGACCGGTGGGGCGGTCGTGGCCGGCGCTGCCGCGCAGCCGGTGCGTGCTGCCGTCGGGCAGCCGGACGGTGGCGGTCACCGGGTCAGCTCCGGCACCTCGACGCGGCGACCCTCCCGCGCGGAACGCAGCCCCAGCTCGGCAAGTTGCACGCCGCGTGCGCCGGCCAGGAAGTCCCACCCGAACGGGGCACCGGTGACGACGTGCCGCAGGAACGCCTCCCACTGCACCTTGAAGCCGTTGTCGAACTCCTCGTTGTCGGGCACCTCGGTCCACTGTGCCCGGAAGTCCTCGGTGGCGGGCAGGTCCGGGTTCCAGACCGGCTTGGGGGTGACCGCCCGGTGCTGGGCCCGGCAGCGGCGCAGCCCGGCGACGGCGCTGCCCTCGGTCCCGTCGACGTGGAACTCGACCAGTTCGTCGCGGTGCACCCGGGTGCACCAGGACGAGTTGAGCGCGGCGACCACCCCGCCGTCGAGTTCGAAGATGCCGTACGCGGAATCGTCGGCGGTGGCCGGGTACGGCCGGCCGGCCTCGTCGACCCGCTGCGGGACGTGGGTGGTGGCGACGCAGGTGACCGCCCGCACCGGGGCGAACAGTTCCTCCAGCACGTACTGCCAGTGCGGGAACATGTCCATCACGATGCCGCCGCCGTCCTCGGCACGGTAGTTCCAGGAGGGCCGTTGGGCGGGTTGCCAGTCGCCCTCGAAGACCCAGTAGCCGAACTCGCCGCGCACGGAGAGGATCTGGCCGAAGAAGCCGCCGTCGATCAGCCGCTTGAGCTTGCGCAGCCCGGGGAGGAAGAGCTTGTCCTGTACGACGCCGGTGCGGATGCCGGCGGCGTCGGCGGCCCGGACCAGTTCCAGCGCGGCGGCGCTGGACTCGGCGAGCGGCTTCTCGGTGTAGATGTGTTTGCCGGCCTCGATGGCCTGGCGGATCGCCTTCTCCCGCTGCTGGGTCACCTGGGCGTCGAAGTAGATCTCCGCGTCGTCGCGGGCGAGGGCGGCGGCGAGATCGGTGGTCCAGTCGGTGAGGCCGTGCCGTTCCGCGACCGCCCGCAGCCGGGTCTCGTCCCGGCCGACCAGGATCGGCTCGGGCCAGATCCGGGTGCCGTCGCCCAGCGCCAGGCCGCCCTGCTCACGGAGGGCGAGCAGGGAGCGGACCAGGTGCTGGCGGTAGCCCATCCGACCGGTGACGCCGTTGACGATGATGCCGATCGACCTTCGGGTCATGGTCGTCCTTCCCCTTTGCACATCACGGAGGTAAGCGCTTTCCTAGCAGCCTAGGCGGCGGCCCGACCACGGGGCAAGGGTCTGTCCCGGCCGTTGCGGTAACCTGTCCGCTACCGCGCGCCCCGGATCGGGGCCGGACACTTCCGGGGGTGCCCATGGCGACGCTGGCCGATGTCGCCCGCCACGCCGGGGTCTCCCCCGCCACCGCCTCCCGGGTGATCAACGGCAGCAGCAAGCCGGTCGCCGACGAGCTGCGCGAACGGGTCCTGCGGGCCGTCGCCGACCTGCGCTACGTGCCGAACGCGCACGCCCAGCTCCTGGCCCGGCCGCAGCGCAGCGTGGTCGGCGTGGTGGTGCACGACGTCTCCGACCCGTACTTCGCGGAGCTGACCCGGGGGTTGCAGCGGGTCGCCACCGACCACGGCCGGCTGGTCATCATCTGCAACAGCTACCGCGACCCGGAACGCGAGCTGGAGTACGTGGAGCTGCTGCGCGCCCAGCAGGTCGCCGCGATCGTGCTGGCCGGCTCCGGCTACCACGATCCCGCCTTCACCGCCCGGCTCGCCGAGAAGCTGGCCGCCTACGAGGCGACCGGCGGCCGGGTGGCGGTGGTCGGCCGACACGAGCACCCCGGCGACGCGGTGATGCCGGCCAACACCGACGGTGGCCGGCTGCTCGGCGCGGAGCTGCTGCGCCAGGGGCACACCCGGATCGGGGTGGTCGCCGGCCCGCAGGTGCTGACCACCATCACCGACCGGCTCGACGGGTTGCGCGCCGCGCTCGCCGACGGCGGCCACCCGCTGCCCGAGGAGCGGATCCGGTACGCCGACTTCGACCGCGACGGTGGCGCCCGCGCCGCCGGTGAGCTGCTCGACGCCCATCCGGGGCTGACCGCCCTGGTGGCGCTGAACGACTCGATGGCCGTCGGCGCGCTGACCCTGCTGCGGGCCCGGGACGTCCCGGTCCCCGGGCAGGTCTCGGTGGTGGGCTTCGACGACATGCCGGTCGCCGCCGACGTGACCCCGGCCCTGACCACCGTCCGGCTGCCGCTGGTGGAGCTGGGCGCGCGGGCGATGACCCTGGCCCTGGGCCCGCCCACCGACCGGTCCCGGGTCGAGGTGTTGCCGGCCACCCTGGTCGTCCGCGACAGCCTCGGCCCCGCCCCGGCCTGACCCGTCGGGCCCGGACCGGCCACGGCAGGATCCGCCGCCGGCCGGTGGGCGCGGTCGGTGGACCGGGTCGGTGGTCGGCACGGACACCGGCTCAGGCCGGGGTGGCGGCCAGCTCGGCGAGCCGGTCGATCTGCCGTGGGTCGGACAGCGCCGAGCCCACCGCCACCACCCGCACCCCGGCGGCGAGGAAGTCGGCGGCGTTGCCCGCGTCGATCCCCCCGGTCGCCACGAACCGCAGCTCCGGCAGCGGGCCGGCGACCGCCGTGAACCACCGGGGGCCGAGGCTGACGGCGGGGAACGCCTTGAGCCAGACCAGCCCGTGGTCGAGCGCCTGCTGCGCCTCGGTGGGGGTGGCCACCCCGGGCAGGTGCGGGATGCCGTAGCTGACCGCCGCGTCGGCCACCGCCAGGTCCAGCCCGGGGGCGACGGTGAAGGCCGCCCCGGCGCTGGCGGCCTGCCGTACCTGGGCGGGGGTACGCACCGTGCCGGCCCCGACCCGTCGGCCCCGCTCCTTGCCGGCCTCCACCACCGCCCGCAGGGCGAGCGTGGCCTCGGGGGTGCGGATCGGCACCTCGACCACGTCGATACCGAGGTCCCAGGCCCGCTCGGCGAGCCGGACGGTCTCCGTCGGTGGCAGGTCACGCAGGATCACCATCACCCGCGCGGTACCGAACAGGGGTGCGAAGTCGTGCACGGTCATCGACCACTCCATCCGGTGTCGGGGGCGGCGAGCAGACCGGCGTCGACCAGGTCCAGTCTCGCCCACTCCTGCGCCGGCAGCGCGAGGAGCCGATCGGCCAGCGCCCGCTGCGGCGGCGGTGCGGTGTCCCCGGCCACGGTCAGGGTGGGCGCCGCGCAGAGGTGCCCGAGCCGCAGGCAGTGGTGCAGGTCGAGGCCGCGCAGCAGACCCGACAGACAGCCGGCGGCGAAGGCGTCGCCGGCCCCGACCGGCTCGTGCACCCGCACCCGCAGCGCGGGGACGAACACGGCCGGTCCGGTGCGGGGCAGCGCGGTCGCGCCGACGTCGGCGTCCTTGACCACCACCAGATCCGGACCGGGCAGCAGGTCACGCACGGCGGTCGGGTCGGTGACGCCCCACAGGGTGTGGGCCTCGTCCAGCCCGACGAGGACCACGTCGGCGGCGTCGGCGAGCCGGCGCAGCACCGGCGCGGCGGCCTCGGCCGACCACAGCCGGGCCCGGTGGTTGACGTCGAAGGAGACCCGGGCGGCGGGCAGCGGCCGGTCGGTGACCGCCCGCCGCACCAGGGCCGCACAGGACGGCGAGAGGGCGGCGGTCACCCCGGACAGGTGCAGCAGCCGGACCCCGGCCAGCCCCGGGTCGTCCAGGACCCCCGGGCCGAGCCGGGCAGCCGCCGAGCCGGACCGGTAGTAGTGCACGGCGGTCCCGCCGGGCGTCGGGTCCTTGAGGTAGACGCCGGTCGGCGCGGCCGGGTCGACGGTGACCAGGCTGGTGTCCACCCCGGTGGCGACGACGTGCCGCCGCACCCGCCGGCCGAACGGGTCGTCGCCGACCCGGCTGACCCAGGCGGTCCGGTGCCCGAGCGCGGCGAGCGCGGAGGCCACGTTGGACTCCGCGCCGCCGACCGAGACACCCAACCGGTCGGCCAGCTCCAGCGGCCCGGTCGGGTCCGGGCTGAGCACCACCATCGACTCGCCGACGGTGGCCACCTCCGGGCCGGCCGACGCCTCGGGGGCGGGCGGGTCGGCGGTCACACCGGCTCCGCGGCGGCGAGCAGCGCGGTCACGCCGGCCCGGTCGCGCACCCCGTCGGCGATTAACACCCGGTGCCGGCCGGTGCGCCGGCCCCCGGCGGGCACCACGGCCGGCCGGTCGAAGGCGAAGGCCACGCAGACGCCCGGGTACATCGCGGTCCGCACGAACCACCGGTCGCCGAGCCCGAGCCCGGTGAAGACCAGGGTGTACGCCCCACCGCCCGGCGCGACACCGGTCAACGCGACCCAACGGGCGGCGCTGCCGTTGGCCGCCTGCTCGCCGTCGGCGTCGACGGTGAACGTGGCCGGCTCACCGTCGGCGACCGCCCGCCAGAAGAACCCGCCGTAGCCGGCCCCGCCGGGTCGACCGTTGGTGGCCGGACTGCCCAGGTGGACGTCCCGCTGCGCCGGGGCGGTGAGGGTGTAGTCGACGTCGAGGGCCCAGGCGTCCGAGGTCACCGGGGTCGCGACGAGCCGCCGGTGCTCGGTGAGCAGCACCCCGCCGTCGCGGTCGCGCCACTGCAACGCGTGCGCCAACCGGTCCGGGGCACGGTCGCGCCACTGCGTGTGCGCGATCACGCCGTGGTCGTCGCGCCAGGTGTACCCGGTGTCCCGGACGTACGTCCGGCCGCCCCACAGGTTGGTGCCGTCGACGTCCTGCACGGCCAGCGACGCCCCGAGGTGCCAGACGTGGTCGGCGGGCAGGGCGTCGGTGACCGGGGTGCCGGCCAGCGTACGCACCGGGTGCAGGTAGGGCCGGGGACCGTGCCGGGGGGCCAGGTCGGGGCACACCACGTACCGGGCCACCTCGATGTCGCCGACGTGCAGCCGGGGATCGTCGTCGCCGGAGGCGACCGGCACCGGGTCGGGGCCGGGCCGGGCCGGGGTCAGGGGCGGGTGACCGGTCACGGTGACTCCATCCGGACGACGGGCCGGCGGGCGGCGACGGCGTGCAGGGCGGCCAGCGCGTAGCCGGCCAGGATCGGCACCGCCACCGGGGTGACAAGTATCCCCAACAGACCGGCGACGGCGCACACCCCGCCGGCCGCCGCCCAGGTCCCCGGCCGGGCCAGGCCGGTCCGGGCGGCGGCGCGGGCCGCGTCCCGCCAGCCCCGCCCGCCGGTACGGCCGATCGCGACCACGGTCAGCCCGGCGTACCCGGCCAGGGCGGCGGTGACCACGGCGGTGCCGGCCAGGGCGGCCCCGCCACCGGGCACCCGGCCGGTGGCCAGCGCGACCAGGTCGACGCCGAGCGCGACGGCGACGGCCGCCCCGACGGCGCTGGCGGCCAGGCCGGCCGGCAGCGCCCGACCGAACCGGGCCAGCGTGGTACGCAGGTCCGGCCAGCCGCCGAGGGTCAGCCGGTCGTGCACGGCGGCGCTGGCGGTGGCGAGGGCCGGCGCGGCGGTGAGCACCGGCAGTGCGGCCAGCACCAGCGCGAACCCGAGCAGCGCCAGGTCGGTGGCGTCGCGCAGGGTGTCCCGCCAGTCCCGACGGGTCCGCTCGGCGGTCGGCTCCGCCACCTCGGGGGCGGTCATCCCTTCAACCCGCTGGTGTTGATGCCCTCGACCAGCATCCGCTGGAAGGCCAGGAAGAACAGGAAGACCGGCAGCAGGGACAGCACCGACATGGCGAACATCGGGCCGACCGCGCTCTGGCTGGTGGAGTCGATGAACAGGGTCAGCGCCACCGGCACCGTGTAGTCGTCCAGGCTGGACAGGAAGACCAGTTGCCGGAAGAAGTCGTTCCAGGTCCAGATGAACGAGAAGATCGCGGTGGTGACCAGCGCCGGCCGGCTCAGCGGCAGGATGATGTGCCGGAAGATGCCGTACGGGCTGGCGCCGTCGATCTTGGCGGCCTCGTCCAGCTCGCGCGGGATGCCCCGCATGAACTGCACCATCAGGAACACGAAGAACGCCTCGGTGGCCAGGAACTGCGGGATGAGCAGCGGCAGGTAGGGCCATTCCCCGCCGACCAGGCCCAGGCTGCGGAACAGGATGTACTGCGGCACGATCAGCACGTGGCCGGGGAGCAGCAGGGTGCCGATCATGACGGCGAACCAGACCCCGCGCAGCCGGAACCGCAGCCGGGCGAAGGCGTACGCGGCGAGCAGGCAGGAGACCGCGTTGCCGACCACGGTCAGCAGGCTGACCATCGCGCTGTTGAGGAAGAACGTGCCGAAGCTGATGTCGAAGTTGCCCCAGCCGTCGGTGAAGTTGCCCGGGGTGAACGTCTCGGGCAGCAGGCCGACGTTGTTGACGATCTCCTCCTGGGACTTGACCGAGGTGCCCAGCATCCACAGCAGCGGGTAGAGCACCACTGCCACGATCACGACCAGGACGAGCAGCCGTACCGCCTGCCGGCCGCCCGACCGGCGGGCACCCGCTCGACGCGCCGTCGAGGTCACCGCCACCATCACTTCTCCCCGTCGGAGTAGTGCACCCAGAACCGCCCGGTGCTGAAGAAGATCGCGGTGATCAGACCGATCGCGATCAGGAACACCCAGGCCATCGCGGAGGCGTAGCCCATCTCCAGGTCGGTGAAGCCGGAGATGTAGAGCTTCAGGGTGTACATCAGGGTGGAGTCGACCGGCCCGCCGGTGCCGTTGCTGAGCACGAAGGCGGCGGTGAAGCCCTGGAAGCCGTTGATGGTCTCCAGCACCAGGTTGAAGAAGATGACCGGGGAGAGCATCGGCAGGGTGACGTGCCAGAACTGCGACCAGCGGCCGGCCCCATCGACGGAGGCGGCCTCGTACAGCTCGGTGGGGACCTGCTTCAGCCCGGCCAGGAAGATCACCATGGGGGCGCCGAACTGCCAGATGGCCAGCACCATCAGGGTCTGTAGCGCCCAGTCCGGGTCGTTGACCCAGGGCAGCCCCTCGATGCCGAACAACGCGAGGAACGAGTTGAACGCGCCGTCCCGGTTGAACATGTTGACCCAGACGATGGCCAGCGCGACGCTGCCGCCGAGCAGCGACGGCAGGTAGAACAGCGCCCGGAACAGGCCCACGCCCCGCCACGCCTTGTTGAGCAGCAGCGCCACGCCGAGCGCGGCGGCCAGCTTCAGCGGCACGGCCACCAGGGCGAAGGTCAACGTCACCCGGACCGCGTGCCAGTACGACGGGTCGGCGGTGAACATCCGCTCGTAGTTGGCCAGCCCGACCCACTCCACCTCGGACAGCGGGGTGAGGATGTCGTAGTTGGTGAAGCTCAGCCAGAGTGAGAGCAGCATGGGGATCGCCGTGACGCCCATCAGTCCGATGAGCCAGGGCGAGAGGAATACGTAACCCGCCAGACCTTCGGCGTGCCGGTCCCGCCCGGCCCGACGCCGGTTGGCGTGGGGTCGGGCGGAACCGGTGCGTCCGGTCCGGCCGGGCACCGTGGTGAGGGCCACCGGGCCGGCTCCTTTCGTCGACCGCGCGGGGTCGGTCAGGCGATCGCGGACTTGCAGGCGGCGAGGAACTGTTCCGCCGCCGCAGCCGGGGTGGCCCGCTTGTACTGGACGTTCTCGGCGGCCTTGATCAGCTCGGACTTGACCTTGCTGTGCCCCTTGATCGGCACCTGCGGCGACGGGCCGAACTTCTGGGCCAGGTCGGACTCGACCTGGATGGACTGCTTCATCGCCGGGTCGGTCACCGTCTCGCTGACCCTGGCCCGCAGGTCCATGTTCGACGGCAGGCCCCGGTCGGTGCCGAGCAGCGCCACCGCCTCCGGGTCGTTGGCCAGGAAGTTGATCACGTCGACCGCGACGTCGCGGTGCTTGCTGCTCTTGAACACCGACCAGTACATCGACGCGCGGGCCCACTGGGCGCTCGGGTCACCCGGGTAGGCGACGACCCCCAGCTCGTCCTTGGTGTTCTTCTTCAGGTCCGGCAGCTGGTTGACCCAGACCCAGGAGGTGGCGGCCTTGCCGGTGACCACCAACTGCTTGGTGATGTCGCTGGAGTTGCCCTCGTGGATCACGTCCGCGGTGGGGGTGGCCCCCCGGTCCCGGGCGCCCTTCCACAACTCGAACCACCTGGTCACGTCCTCGGCGGTGAAGCCCAGGTCCTTGCCGTTGTAGAGGTCCTTGCCCTGCTGGCGCAGCCAGACCCAGAACGCCTTGTAGTCGGCGCTCGGGTCCTGGGTGCCGGGCACCTTGGTCTTCCTGGCCACCTGCTCGGCCCAGGCGACGTGCTCCTCCCAGCTCTGGCCGGTGGTCGGCTCGGGCAGGCCGTGCGCGGTCAGCAGGGTCTTGTTGTAGACCAGTCCCTGGGTGTTCTCGCCGGAGGCCACCCCGGCCAGCTTGCCGTCGACGACGCCGTACTCCAGCAGGCTCTTGGGGAACTTCGACACGTCGAGCTTGCCGTTGTCCTGGTAGCTCTTGAGGTCGAGCACGGTGCTGCGGCCGGCGTACTCGGACAGGTAGTTGTCGTCGATCTGGAACAGGTCCGGCGGGTTGCCGCCGGCGGTGAGGGTGGCCAGCTTGTCGAAGTAGCCCTGGTTGGCCTGCCAGGTCTTCTCGAACGTCACGTTCGGGTGCTTCTTGGTATAGAGGGCGAGGGCCTCGTCGGTGAGCTTGGCCCGCGCGTCACCGCCCCACCAGAAGATGGAGAGCTTGACCTGGCCGTCGTCACCGGCGGAGTCGTCGCCGCAGGCCGCCGCGCCGAAGATCAGCGGTACGGCGACGGCGGCGGCGACCAGGCCGCGCAGGAATCGACGGCGGGGGGCGGGGGTACGGTGGGACGGTTCGGCCGGCGTGCCGGCGGTGGGGGACGTTGCGGGGTGCATGCGCTCACTCCTTGGCGTTAGGAGGCGACGACGCCACCGGTGGTCACGGTCGGGCCGCCCGGGTCCGCAAGGCGATGCGGGCCCGGGCCATCCGGAACGGAGCCGGGACGTGATCGACCGGGCACGGGCCCGGTCGAGTCGCGAATGACCAGTTCGGTCTGGAGCATTACCTGTGCGGTGGTACGACGGTCGCCGACGGCCGCTGCCCGTCCCCCGCCCCGCGGGCGGGGTTCGGCGTCGTGTTGCAGCAGCATGTCGACGGCCGTCCGGCCGGCGGCCGCGGTCGGCGTGGCCACCGTCGTCAACTTGGGACGGGTGAGCCGGCTCAGCGCGATGTCGTCGACCCCGACGACACTGACGTCCTGCGGCACCCGGACGCCGAGCTGGTCGAGCCCCTCGATCAGCCCGATCGCCATCAGGTCGTTGTAGGCGAGCACGGCGGTGACGCCACTGCGGCGCACCTGGTCGGCCTGCGCGCTGCCGCCGGTCTCGGTGGGCGGGTTGGGTCCGAGCACGGTCAACTCGGCCCCGCCGGACCGGGCGGCGGCCCCGGCCGCCCGGCGCATCTCCCGGTTGGTCCAGGAACCACGTGGCCCGCCGAGCAGGGCGAGCTGCCGGTGGCCGAGGCCGAGCAGGTGCTCGATCGCGGCGCGGGCCCCCTGGCCGACGTCCATCATCACGCAGGGCAGGCCGGTCACCTGGCGGTTTATCACCACCACCGGGACCTCCCGGCTGACCTGCTCGATCAGGCTGTTGCTCATCCGGGGGCTGCACAGCAGCACCCCGTCCACCTGCTTGGCCAGCGCGTGGACCAGCTCCTCCTCGGCGGCCGGGTCCTCGTTGGTGTCGGCCACGAAGACGTGGTAGTCGCGGTGCCGGGCCTGCCCCTCGGCCGCCTTGATCAGCGGCGGGAAGAACGGGTTGGCGATGTCGGCGATGATCAGGCCGATGTTGTGCGTCCGGCCGGTGATCAGGGCGCGGGCGGCCCGGTTGGGTCGGTAGCCCAGGTTCTCGGCGCAGGCCAGCACCCGGACCCGGGTCTCCGGGTTGACCAGGTGCGGTGCCGAGAAGGTCCGGGACACCGTGGAGATGTGCACGCCCGAGGCCCGCGCGACGTCGCGGATGGTGGCTGGCACGGGCGACCCTCTCGTCGATGGTGTGGTTGAGGTCACGTGGGTGTCGCCAATTAATGCAAACGGTTGCTCCACTGTCAACGGGACTTTGTTACGGATCGATTGCGGGCCCGCTCCCACCATGCCCCCTTAAGCGCATGAAACGGCATCTATGCCACGGGATTGGCATCGATCGTTGACGTGGTCTTCAGCGACATGGTTTCTTCACTGCAAACCTTTGCAGCGAGCGGGAGGTTCCACCCGATGTCACCACCAGCCGCGCACCGCCGGCGTCACGCCCTGGTCGGCACCGGGGCGCGTGCCGAGATGTTCGTCCGCGCCCTGGTCACCGAACACGCCGACACCGCCGAGCTGGTCGCCTTCGCCGACGTGAACCAGACCCGGATGGACGCGCACAACCGGTGGCTGGCCGAGCTGGGCCACCCCGCCGTGCCGACCTACCGGGCCGACGACTTCGCCACCATGCTGGACAAGGAACGGGTCGACGTGGTGCTGGTGACCAGCGTCGACGTCACCCACGACGAGTACGTCGTGGCGGCCCTGCGGGCCGGCTGCGACGTGGTCACCGAGAAGCCGATGACCATCGACGCGGCCCGCTGCCGGCGCATCCTCGACGCGGTCACCGAGACCGGGCGGCAGGTCACCGTCGCCTTCAACTACCGCTACAACCCGTTGCACGAGCAGGTCCGGCGGCTGCTCGCCGACGGCGCGGTCGGCGAGATCGGCTCGGTGCACTTCGAGTGGCTGCTCGACGTGCGGCACGGCGCGGACTACTTCCGCCGCTGGCACCGGGACAAGGCCAGCTCCGGCGGGCTGATGGTGCACAAGGCCAGCCACCACTTCGACCTGGTCAACTGGTGGCTCGACGCCACCCCGGTCGAGGTGTACGCGGCCGGACGGCTGTTCTTCTACGGCGACGACGGCCGCCGGCACGGCTACGCCCGCGACTACGACCGGGCACACGACGCCCCCGCCGCCGCCGACGACCCGTTCGCCCTGCGCCTGGCCGACCACCCCCGGCTGCGCGAGCTGTACCTCGACGCCGAGGCCGAGGACGGCTACCACCGCGACCGCAACGTCTTCGCCCCCGGGGTGAGCATCGAGGACGACATGGCGGTGCTGGCCCGCTACTCCACCGGCGCGACGATGACCTACCACCTGACCGCGTACGCGCCCTGGGAGGGCTACCGGGTGATGGTCAACGGCAGCCGGGGCCGGCTCGAACTGGAGGTCACCGAGAGCGACTTCGTCAGCCCGGCCGCCGCCGGGGCGCTCAAGGGCGCCGCCCTGCACGGTGCCGAGGCCGCCGCCGAACACGGCGAGGCCACCCTCACCCTGCGTCCGTTCTGGCAGCCGCCCGTCCGGATACCGGTCGAGGGCTACACCCGGCAGGGCCACGGCGGCGCGGACGCCCGGATGACCCGGGTGATCTTCGGCGGCGAGCCGGACCCGCTGGGCCGGGCCGCCACTGCCCACGACGGGGCGCTCGCCCTGCTCACCGGGCTGGCCGCCAACCGTTCCTTCGACACCGGTGACCCGGTCCGCGTCGCCGACCTGCTCACCCTGCCCTGACCCGCCGACCCGTCGCCCGCACCCGAGGAGTCCCCCGACGTGCCGACCACCCCTGACCTGCTCCTGCCGACCGACCCGGGCGTCCGGGCCATCGCCCGCGAGCTGTACGCCCTGGCCGGGCCGCAGCCGATCATCTCGCCGCACGGGCACGTCGACCCGGCGCTACTGGCCGAGGACCGCCCCTTCCCGGACCCGGCCCGGCTGCTCATCGTGCCCGACCACTACCTCACCCGGATGCTGCTCAGCCAGGGCGTACCCCCGGCGGAGCTGGGCGTGCCCAGCGTCGACGGCAGCCCGGTGGAGACCGACGGGCGGACGATCTGGCGGCGCTTCGCCGCGCACTGGCACCTGTTCCGGGGCACCCCGTCCCGGCTGTGGCTGGAGCGCACCTTCAGCGAGGTGTTCGGGGTGGACACCGCACTGTCCCCCACCACCGCCGACGCCGTCTACGACGAGCTGGCCGCCCGGCTGGCCGAGCCGGAGTTCCGGCCCCGGGCGTTGTTCGAGCGGTTCCGGATCGAGGTGCTGGCCACCACCGAGTCGCCCCTGGACGACCTGGGCCGGCACGCCAAGCTCGCCGCCGACGGCTGGGGCGGGCCGGGCGGCCGGGTGGTCACCACGTTCCGCCCGGACAACGTCGTCGACATGGAGTTCGACGGCTGGCGGGACAACGTGGCCCGGCTGGGCGAGGTGGCCGGCGTGGACACCGGGACGTACACCGGCTATCTGGACGCGCTGCGGGCCCGGCGGGCGGCGTTCATCGCGGCCGGCGCCACCTCCTCCGACCACGGCCACCCCACCGCCCGGACCCTGGTGCTGCCCGCCGACGAGGCGGCGAAGCTCTACGACAAGGGCCGGTGGGGGCTGGCCGACGCCGCCGACGCCGAGGCGTTCCGGGCGCACATGCTGGTGGAGTTCGCCCGGATGTCGCTCGACGACGGCCTGGTGCTGCAACTGCACCCCGGCGCGGTCCGCAACCACAACCGCTGGCTGTACGGCGCCCACGGCCGCGACGTCGGCGGGGACGTCCCGCACGCCACCGAGTACGTGCACGCGCTGGCCCCGCTGCTCGACGCGCACGGCAACGACCCGCGGCTGCGGGTGGTGCTCTACACCCTCGACGAGTACACCTTCACCCGGGAGCTGGCCCCGCTGGCCGGCGGTTACGCCGCGCTCTACCTCGGCGCGCCCTGGTGGTTCCTGGACTCGCCGGAGGTGCTGCGCCGGTTCCGCGAGGCGGTCACCGAGTCCGCCGGGTTCTACAACACCGCCGGGTTCGTCGACGACACCCGCGCGTTCTGCTCCATCCCGGTCCGCCACGACGTGGCCCGCCGGATCGACGCCGGGTTCCTGGCCCGCCTCGTCGCCGAGCACCGGCTGACCGAGGACGAGGCCGCCGAGACGGTCGTCGACCTGGCGTACCGGCTGCCGAAGAAGGTCTTCAAGTTCGGAGAGTCCGCATGAGCACCAGGATCACCGACGTCGAGGTGCACGACGTCCGGTTCCCCACCGCGGCGGCCGGCGACGGCTCCGACGCGATCAACCGGGGCGACTACTCGGCCAGCTACGTCGAGCTGCGCACCGACACCGGCCCGACCGGCGCCGGGTTCACCTTCACCAACGGCCGGGGCAACGAGCTGACCTGTGCCGCGATCGAGGCCCTGGCGCACCACGTGCGGGGCCGGACGGTGGCCGAGATCGCCGCCGAGCCGGTGGCGTTCTGGCGCTCGCTCACCGCCGACGTGCAGCTGCGCTGGCTGGGCCCGGAGAAGGGGGTCATCCACATGGCCGCCGGCGCGCTGGTCAACGCGGTCTGGGACCTGCGGGCCAAGCTGGCCGGCAAGCCGATGTGGCGGTACCTGGCCGAGCTGTCCACCGAGGAACTGGTCGCCAACGTCGACTTCCACCACATCACCGACGCGCTCACCCCCGACGAGGCCGCCGCCATCCTCGACAAAGGTCTGACCGGAGCGGCCGAACGGCTCGCGGCCCTGGAACAGGACGGTTTCCCGTCATACACCACGTCGGTCGGATGGTTGGGGTATCCGGACGAGAAGGTGCGGGCGCTGACCCGCGAGGCGTACGCCCGGGGGTGGCGGGCGATGAAGATGAAGGTCGGCGGCCCGCCCGCCGACGACCTGCGCCGGGCCCGGCTCATCCGGGCCGAGATCGGCCCGGACGCGCTGCTGATGATGGACGCCAACCAGGTCTGGGACGTCGACGAGGCGATCACCAACATGGCCGCGCTGGCCGAGGTCGACCCGTACTGGATCGAGGAGCCGACGCACGCCGACGACATCCTCGGCCACGCCCGGATCGCCCGCGCGGTCACCGGGCTGACCGGCGGCCGGTGCCGGGTCGCCACCGGTGAGGTGGCCGCCAACCGGGTCATCTTCAAGCAGCTGCTCCAGGCCGAGGCGATCGGCGTGATGCAGATCGACGCCTGCCGGGTCGGCGGGGTCAACGAGGTGCTGTCGGAGATCCTGATGGCGGCGAAGTTCGGGGTGCCGATCTGCCCGCACGCCGGCGGCGTCGGCCTCTGCGAGTACGTGCAGCACCTGGCGATCTTCGACTACCTGCGGGTCGGCACCAGCCTGGACGGACGGATGGTCGAGTACGTCGACCACCTGCACGAGCACTTCGTCGACCCGGTCCGGACCCGGGGCGGCCGGTACCTGCTGCCCACCGCCCCCGGCTACAGCAGCACCCTGCGCCCGGAGTCGATCGCCCGGTTCCGCTTCCCGGACGGCCCGGCATGGCGGTGAGCGTGGGCACCGACCGGCTGGGCCTGGCCACCCTGCGCCGGCTGCCCGAGCAGAGCCGACCGCTGGTCCGGCCGGGCACCGTGCCGGCCGGCATCGTCCACCTGGGACTGGGCGCGTTCCACCGGGCCCACCAGGCGGTCTACACCGAGGCGGCGATCGGCGCGGCCGGCGGCGACTGGGGCATCGTCGGCGTCGCCCCGCGCAGCACCGCCCTGGTCGAGGCCCTGGCCGCGCAGGACGCGCTGTTCAGCGTCAGCACGCTGGCCGCCGACCGGTCCGAGACCCGGGTGATCGGCGCGCTGGCCGGCGTACGGCACGCGGCCAGCGATCCGGCGGCGGTGGTGGCGCTGCTCGCCGACCCGGCGATCCGGGTGGTGACGCTGACGGTGACCGAGAAGGCGTACCAACTGGACCCGGTCTCCGGAGGGCTGCGGGCCGACGAGGAGCTGACCCTCGACCTGACCACCGACCGGCCACCGGTCACCGTGCCCGGTCTGCTGGTGCGCGGGCTGCTCGCCCGTACCGCCGCGCAGGCGGGGCCGATCGCGCTGGTCAGCTGCGACAACCTGCCGGCGAACGGGCGTCGGCTGCGCGGCCTGGTGCAGCAGTCGCTGACCCTGGCCGGGGTGCCCGACGCCGTCCTGGACTCGCTCGCCGCCCAGGTGAGCTTCCCCGGCACGATGGTGGACCGGATCGTCCCGGCCAGCACCGCCGAGACGCTGGCTGCCGCCCGCGCCGCGCTCGGGGTGGCCGACCTGGCGGCGGTGGCCGCCGAGCCGTACACCCAGTGGGTGGTGGAGGACGACTTCCCCGGCGGCCGGCCGCAGTGGGAGCGGGCCGGCGCGGTGCTCACCACCGACGCCGGGCCGTGGGAGCGGTTGAAGTTGCGCGGCCTCAACGGGGTGCACTCGGCGGTGGCGTACCTGGGGGCGGTGGCCGGTTGCGAGACGATCGCCGACACGCTGGCGCTGCCGGGCCTGACCGACGTGCTGCGCCGGCTCGTCGCCGAGGACGTGGCCGCCAGCTTCACCCCGCCCGACGGCGTACGGGTCACCGAGTACGGCGACCAGGCGCTGGCCCGCTTCGCCAACCCGGCGATCCGGCACCGCACCCTCCAAGTGGCGATGGACGGTTCGCAGAAGCTGCCGCAACGGGTCCTGCACACCGCCGTCGACCTGCGCGCGCAGGGCCGGTCGGCGTACTGGGCGGCGCTGGTCGTGGCGGCCTGGCTGCGGTTCCTCGACGGGCGGGCCGACGACGGCACGGCGCTGCCGCTGGACGACCCGCTGGCCGACCGGCTCACCGCCGCCCTCGCCAGCGCCGGGGACACCCCCGCCGGCACGGTGCAGGCGCTGTTCGCCCTGCCGGAGGTCTTCCCGACCGCGCTCGCCGACGACGACGGGTTCCGTACCGACGTCGCCGGCTGGCTCGCCGCGCTGCGTACCCACGGAGTGCTGGCGACCCTGGCAGGTGCGGCGTGACCGCCCCGGTAGGGCCGATCCTGGCGGGTGCCGCGTGACCGCCCCGGTGCCGCCGGCCGCCGTCGGTGGGCTGCCCGCCCAAGGCGCACCGCCCGCCCACCGCGCCGCCGGGACACCGCCGGGCGCACCGGCCGGGACCGGCGTCGCCGTGCCGCGGGTGGCGATCGTCGGGGCGAACGGGCACGGCCGTTGGCACCGGCGGACCGTCGCCCCGCTGCACGCGGCAGGGCGGCTGCGGCTGGTGGCGCTGGTCGACCTCGCGCCGATCTCCGACGAGCCGGCCGCCCCGGTCCCGCCGAAGGTCACCGTGCACACCGACCACCGGGAGATGCTCGCCGCCGCCCGGCCGGACGTGGTGATCATCTGTACCCCGCCGCACACCCACCTGCCGATCGCCCTGGACGTCCTCGCCACCGGCGCGGACCTGCTGCTGGAGAAGCCGCCGGTGCTGTCCACCGCCGAGCACCGGACGCTGGCCGGGGCACTGGCCGCGACCGGCCGGGCCTGCCAGGTCGGCTTCCAGGCGCTCGGGTCGGCGGCATTGGCCGAACTGTCGGCCGCCATCGGGCAGGGCCGGCTGGGCACCGTCACCGGGATCGGCACGGTCGCCGCCTGGCAGCGACCGGACGGCTACTACGCCCGCTCCCCGTGGGCCGGCCGGCGCACCCTGCACGGCCGGCCGGTGCTGGACGGGGCGCTGGCCAACCCGCTCGCGCACGCGGTGATGCAGTGCCTGGCGGTGGCCGAGACGGTGACCCGCGCACCGGTCCGGCCGTCCCGGATCGAACTGGAGCGCTACCGGGTCCGCCCGATCGAGGTGGACGACACCGCCACCCTGCGGATCGTCACCCCCGACGGGCCGCCGATCGTGGCGGCGGTGACGCTGGCCGGGGAGGACTTCGTCGCCGGGGAGGTGATCGTGACCGGCACCGCCGGACGGGCGGTGCTGGAGTACCCGACCGACCGGCTGCTGCTGCCCGGCGACCCGGAACCCCGGGTGGTGCCGGGGCGGCGGGGGCTGCTGGAGAACCTGCTCGCGCACCGCGCCGACCCGGCCGGGGAGCCGCTGATCGCGCCGCTGGCGCGGACCGCGCCGTTCACCGCCGTGCTGGAGGAGGTGCGGCAGGCCCCCGAGCCGACCCTGCTCGACGGCGACCTGGTCACGGTGACGGGCAGCGGGCCGGAGCGGGTGGTGACCGTGCCCGGGGTCAACGCGGCGCTGCGGCGGGCCGCCGAGCAGGGGGCGCTGCTGTCGGAGCTGGCGGTGCCGTGGGCGGTGCCGCCGGTGCGTACGGAACTGGCCACATCCGGGGACGGCTGACCGGGGCGGCACCGGCCCACGGCTCAGCGGCAGCGGCTCACGGGGGGCGGCCCCGGCACCGGCCCACGGCTCGGCGGTAGCGGCTCACGGGGCGGCCCCCGGCGCAGCAGGGCGGCCCGGTCGTCGGCAGACCGGGCGGCACCACCGCACCATCCACCACACCCTCCGGAGAGACACATGCGTCCACGAACCAGCGGGGCGGCCCTGATCGCCCTCACCCTCCTGCTGACCTCGGGCACGGCGGCGTACGCCGCGCCCGGCCACCCCACCGACGGGCCTTCCCGGGCCGCCGAGCGGCTCGCCCGGCAGACCCTGCCGGCCGACGACGGCTGGGCCGCCGAGGGCCCCGGCACCACCGGCGGCGCGGCGGCCGGCCCCGACCAGGTCCACCTGGTCCGCAGCCGGGCCGACCTGGTCCGCGCGCTGGGCGGCGACAACGCCACCAACCGCACCAACGCGACCCCGAAGGTGATCGTCGTCGACGGCGTCGTCGACGGATTCGAGGCCGACGACGGCAGTCTGCGCAGCTGCGCCGACCTGGCCGACCCGGAGTACTCGCTGCCGGCCTACCTGGCCGCGTACGACCCGGCGGTGTGGGGCATGGTGCCGCCGACCGGGGCGTTGGAGGCCGCCCGGGTCCGCTCGGTGGCCAACCAGACGAAGCAGACCCAGATCAACGTCGGCCCCAACACCACCATCGTCGGCCTGCGCGGGGCCACCCTCACCGGGCTGACCCTGATGCTCGACGGGGCCAGCAACTCCATCGTCCGCAACCTGACCTTCGACGACGCTCGGGACTGCTTCCCGGCCTGGTCCCCCACCGACGGCGCGACCGGCAACTGGAACTCCCAGTACGACCAGGTCTCGGTGCGCCGCAGCGAGCACGTCTGGGTCGACCACAACACCTTCACCGACGGCGACAACCCGGACAGCGGCCAGCCGGTGCACTTCGGCCGGCCGTACCAGGTGCACGACGGCTCACTGGACATCACCCACACCGCCAGCCTGGTGACCGCCTCGTACAACCGGTTCGTGGGGCGGGACAAACTGATGCTGATCGGCTCGTCCAACACGGTCGGGCCGGACGTCGGCCGGTTGAAGGTGACGGTGCACCACAATCTCTTCGACCGGGTCCTCCAGCGGCTGCCCCGGGTCCGGTTCGGTCAGGTCGACGTCTACAACAACTGGTACCGGCTGGCCGGCGACGGCTTCGAGTACGCCGTCGGTGTCGGCGTGCAGTCCGCCGCGTACGTGGAGAACAACTACTTCACCCTCGGCGTCGGCATCGCTTCCGGTGACCTGCTGTACGACTGGGGCGGTACCGCCGTCACCACCCGGGGCAACTGGGTGCGCGCCGACGGCGCGCTGCCCCGCCCGGTCGACCTGGTGGCCGCCTACAACGCGACCCACGACCCGGACCTGGCCGCCGACGCCGGCTGGACGCCGACCCTGCGGGCGCAGCCGGCGTCGCCCGCGCCGCTGGTCCCGCTCGTGGTCGGCGGGCTCGCCGGAGCCGGACGGCTGCCGCTGTGACCCCTGCGGTCGGGCCGCGCCGCCGGGCGCGGCCCGACCGGTCGTCGGACGCCTTGCGGTGGCGTCTACCTCGGCAGGGTGAGCACCTCGGCGCCGTCGTGGGTGACGGCGATCGTGTGCTCGCTGTGCGCCGTCCGGCAGCCGGTCGCGCTGCGCAGCGTCCAGCCGTCGGCGTCGGTGACCAGTTCGGCGGTGTCCGCCATGACCCACGGCTCCAGGGCCAGCAGCAGCCCGGGGCGCAGCCGGTAGCCGCGACCGGGCCGGCCCGTGTTGGACACGTGCGGGTCCTGGTGCATCGTCGATCCGACGCCGTGACCGCCGAACTCGGTGTTGATCGGGTATCCCGCCGCGCTGAGGACCGCGCCGATGGCGTGCGAGATGTCACCGACGCGGGCTCCGGGGCCGGCCGCAGCGATCCCCGCGCTCAGCGCGCGCTCGGTGGCGTCGATCAGCGCGAGGCTCTCCGGGGGCCGGACGTCGCCCACGACGAAGCTGATGGCCGAGTCGGCGACCACTCCGCCCAGGGAGACCGCGAGGTCGAGGCTCAGCAGGTCACCCTCGGCGAGCGGGTAGTCGTACGGCAGTCCGTGGAGCACCGCGTCGTTGACCGACGTGCAGATGTAGTGGCCGAACGGTCCGCGTCCGAAGGACGGCTCGTAGTCGACGTAGCAGGACTGCGCCCCGGCCTCGATGATCATCCGGTGCGCCCACTCGTCGATCTCCAGGAGGTTCGTGCCGACCACGCTGCGGCCCTTCAGCGTGCGCAGGATGTCGGCGACCAGGGCACCGGTGTCCCGGGCTCGCAGCAGGTCGGTGGGGTTCAGGATCTCGATCATGCAGCGCCTTCCTCGGACCACCAATAAGTATCCCGGCCATATTATCCCGGTACTAGAATCGGAGCCATGGTCAGGTTGCCACTCACTCCGGCAGAGGTCGAACGCGGACAGCGCCTCGGCGCCCTCCTGCGCCGCGCCCGGGGGCAGCGTTCGATGCTCGGCACCGCGCTGGCCGCGGGGCTCTCGCCGGAGACCCTTCGGAAGATCGAGTCCGGCCGGGTGGCCACCCCCGCCTTCCCGACCATCGCGGTCCTCGCCGACGTCCTCGGCCTCTCCCTCGATGCGGTCTGGTCGGAGATCAGCCAGTCCGACGGCGGGATCGACCTCGCCGGCTCGGCACCCGCCCCCGGCGAACGGCTGGCCTCGTAGACCCCGCCACCACCCCGGTGGGCCGACCTCGCCGCCCGGCGGGCCGACCGCCCCGGGGTCGACGCCCGGCGGCGGGCCCCGGCAGGGACAATGACCCGCGGGTGACGGCCGGGGCCCGGCCCCGGCGACGAGGACCAGCGGAAGGTGGACGCGGGTGACGGGTGGACGCGAGGCCGACGCGGGCTTCCCCGACCCGGTGACCGTACTCCCGCCGGCAGGCGACCCGACCAGCGTGGCGACGCCGGTCGGGTTCGCGGTCCGGTACGCGCCAGGTGCGTTCCGCGCCGTGCTCGCCGCCGACCCGGCGCAGCTCTCCCCCGCCCGGGAGGCGCTGCGGGCGTGGCTGGTCGGGCTCGGGGTGGGCGAGGAGGTCGTGGAGGTGGTGCTGATCGCCGTCGGTGAGGCGTGCGCCAACGCCATCGAGCACGGCTACCGGTTCGCGTCCCTGGCGACCGTCACGGTGCAGGCCCGACTGCACGCCGACCGGCTGGAGATCGAGGTGTCCGACACCGGCGGCTGGCGGGAGGCCCCCTCGGACGGGTGGGACCGGGGCCGGGGGCGGTTGATCATGGCGCGACTGATGGACGAGGCACGGATCGACGGCACTCCCGACGGGACGACGGTACGGCTGGTCAAGCGCCTCACCGGCAACAGTTGACCCGGTCACATGCCCGACGGCGGGCTCGGGCGGGCAGTGAAGATCAGCTATAAGTAGGCGATGGAGTTCCCGCCGTACCTCGCCACCATGCCGATGCACGCGATCACCGAGCTGCACGGCGAACCGGGTCTGCTGGCCCGATTCCGGCTGGAGCTGCCGGTCTTCGCGGCGGCCGACCGGGACCGGCTGACCGCCGCCCTGGAGCTGGCCGCCGAGTTGCACCGGGACGACCGCCGCTCACGGGAGCCGTACCTCAATCACCTGTTGCGGGTGACGATCCGGATGATGCACCACTACCAGGTGCGCGACGCCGACGTGATCGTCGCGGGCCTGCTGCACGACGCGGTGGAGGACCACCCCGGGGAGTTGGCCGGCGCGGAGGCCGCCGACCCGACGGCGGCGGCGCTGGCCACGCTGGCCGACCGGTTCGGGGCGCGGGTGGCCCGGTTGGTCGCCGCGGTCACCAATCCGGTGTACGACCCGGACCGGGATCCGCACGTGCAGTACCGGGAGCACGTCGCGGCCAGCCTGGACCGGGAGCCGTGGGCCCGGGTCATCAAGGTCTCCGACTTCACCGACAACGGGGTGGGGGTGGTCTACTCCGTCGGGCCCAAGGTGGCCCGCTCGGCGGCGAAGTACCGGCCCCTGGTGCCGGTCTTCCGGGAGCTGATCGCCCGGCCGGACACCCCGCTGTCGGCACCGGTGAAGCGGCACATCTTCGCCCAGCTCGACCTGGCCGAGGAACGTTTCAGCGCGATCCTCGACCAGCCCAACTGACCCCCGCCACCCCGCCCGCGCCGCCGGACCGCCCGGCTCAGCACACCGCGCCGCCAGGTGGGCTCGACGCACCGTGCGCCGCCAGGTGGGACGGCGCGACGGACCGTGCCGCCGGCCCGCCCGGCTCAGCGCACCGCGCCGCCCGGCGGGACGGCCACCCCGCCGCCGCCGAGGACGGCGGAGAGCCGGTGCCGCAGGGCGGGCAGTCGTTGCGGGGTGTCCCGCAGCACCAGCCGGACCGGTTCCCGGGCACCGGCCGACACCCCGCCGACCACGTCGAGCAGGGTGCCGAGCTGGCCGGGCAGCTCGTCGGCCAGCAACAGACCGGCGTCGGTCACCTCCAGGGTGAGCGGCCCGGCGTCGAGCCGATCGGCCAGTACGTCGGCGAGCGCATCCCAGTTGCCGCCGAAGTGTCCGGGCAGGTCGAGGGCGTCGGTAAGGGTGTCGAACAGCGCCCGTCGGGTACGGGCCGCCGCCCCGGCCACGGTGACCACCGCCGTCGGTTGCCCCGACGGCTGCGCCTCGTCGGTCACCCGCAGCCACCCCGGCTGACGCTGTCCGGTCATCGTGCATCCTCCTGCTCGGCGGGCGGGCCGGCGGACCGGCCCGCCCCGGTGGTCCTCGGTCAGATCCGGTAGAAGTTGCTGTAGTGGTCGGGCGAGAACCAGGTCGCCCCGGTGCTCTTGTTCACCACGATGCGGTACGCGTCCCGTGCCGCGCCGGAGACCCGCGGGTAGACGTCGTACTCGTAGTAGGTGGCGTTGGTGGGGAGCTGCCCCTCGTAGTTGTAGAACTGGCCACCGGCGAAGTTCGACAGCCCGCCGCTCCAGCTGTACCAGCCCCGGCTGGTCGGGAAGCTCTTGGCCGACCAGCCGGAGCGGGCGGTCCGGGCGTCCGCGCAGCGGGACATCGTGCAGGAGCCGTAGACCGCCGCCGACGCGGAGTCGGTCAGCCTAGGGGCCACCACGGACGGCCCGACCAGCACCGCCGCGACCATGGCGGTCAGCAGCGCGAGCGTGCCCAGCAGGCGGCGCGGTCGGGTGACAGGGGCGGCGAGGCTCGGGCCGATGACAGGGGCGGCGGCGAGGCTCGCGTCGGCGGCAGCGGCGGCGGGGCTCGCGCCGATGGCGGGGGTGGTCGGGGTGACAGGGTTCGCGGGAGTGCTCAACAGGTCCTCCGGGTCGCGGGGGCCGACAGGAATGCATCGATCAGGATGGTTATCCCGATCAGCCACATTCTGGCGGGAAACGACCCCCACCGACCAGAGGTCAGCCTGACAACCGTGGATGAACGCACCATGATCGGCGCGCCACCGCCGGCTGAATGCTCACCGCGGGCGCGGTACCGCAGCGCCCTGTGCCACGACCGGTCCGGGACCGGGCGACCCCGTCGGCCACCCGGTCCCGGGGCCGCTCAGCA
Organism: Micromonospora sp. NPDC051925; assembly: GCF_044548625.1. Taxonomy (NCBI): domain Bacteria; kingdom Bacillati; phylum Actinomycetota; class Actinomycetes; order Micromonosporales; family Micromonosporaceae; genus Micromonospora; species Micromonospora sp. NPDC051925. Next base: position 178,764 of record NZ_JBIUCH010000004.1, read on the forward strand.
GCCGATCCGGCTGGCGCCCAGGGCGACGTCGTCGTACCAGAGGGTGTCCGCGCCCTCGCCGTAGCTCTCCCAACCCAGCTTCAGGTCGGTCAGCCGGGGACGCCAGGTGCGGTTGTACCACTGCCCGTCGATGTCGTGGGTGGCCACCCCGTCGGCGGTCAGCCCGGTGACGGCGACGCCGTCGAGCCAGGTACGCAGCTGCCCCTGCGCGCCGTCGACCATGAACTCCAGGCAGGTCCAGCGGCCGGTGGGCAGCGGCACGCTCAACGCCACCCCGGCCGGGCTCTGCTCGGGCAGGGTCGCGTCGTCGGAGGCCCGGTTCCACTGCAACGCGCCGTTCTGGCCGCCCATCCGCAGGTCACGGTTGCCGTCGGCGGAGTCGGTCATGGCCGTCATCGTGACGTGCTGGGTCGGCAGCGCGGTGGTGTGGCGTACCCAGATCCGGCCGTACCGCACGGTGCCCACGGCGCTGAGGTCCTTGTTGGACCGGACGAAGACGTGGTTGCAGTAGCCTGCTGCGCCGTCGATGCGCAGGGAACGGCTGCCGCTGTGCGTGGTCGCCGTGTCCACCGAGGCCCGACCCGCTCCGGAGCAGTCCGGGTTGACCACGCTCCAGTCGCCGGCCGGCGTCCCACCGGTCTGGTTCTCGAAGCCGTCACAGAGCACCGCACCGGCACACCCGACCGGCGGGTTCGTGGTGGGCGGCGGGGTCGTGGGTGGAGGCGTGGTGGGCGGCGGGGTGGTGGGCGGAGGCGTGGTCGGCGGTGGGGTCGTCGGGGGCGGGGTGGTCGGCGGCGGCGTCGTGGGCGGCGGGGTCGTGGGCGGCGGGGTCGTGGGCGGCGGGGTCGTGGGCGGCGGGGTGGTCGGCGGCGGAGCGCCGTTGCACGGTACGCCGTTAAGCGTGAACCCGGTCGGCGCGGCGGCACCGGAGGTGCTGGTGCCCTGGACGCCGAACTCGGTGGAGCCACCGGCCGGGACGCTGCCGTTCCAGGCGGCGTTGCTTGCGGTGACCGTCGTGCCGGCCTGACTGACCTGGGCGTTCCAGCCACCGGTGAGCCGCTGGCCACCCGGGTAGGACCAGGTGACGGTCCAGCTGGTGAGGGCGGTGTCACCCGGGGAGACCCGGATGTTGGCGGTGAACCCACCGGTCCACTCGTTGGGCTGGTAGTCGATCCGGCAGCCCTGGGCGGCCGAGGCGGTACCGGCGAGCAGGGTGGTGACGGCCGCCGCCAACGTGGCGGTGGCGGCCACGGCGGCGGTGATACGGGTACGGGAAATCCTCACAGGGGTCCTTCCGGCTGGCCGTCGGTGACGTACCGACGGCGCGGGAGCATCGACATCGCTCGCGCGCCGACGTGCCTGCACAGCACGTGGACAACAGCCCGGCTCGGGCCAACAGCCGCCTGGCAACACGGCGGCACCCGGACCCAATGTAGTGATGGTTGCCTATGGAAACAAGTGCCGTCGCCGCAGCATGATCCTGCCGTACGGTCGGCCCGCGATCGGGCCGACCACACGATGTCGGGTCAGCGGGTGGTGGAGAGGCTGGCGCAGTCGGTCTCGTCGGGCAGCAGCGGCCGGAGGGTGACCGACCAGCGCTTCCCGCCGGACGTCCACGGGGTTGCCGTGTTGGCCTTGCCGGCGGCGTCGAGCACCTGCTGCACGGCGGCACCGGTGACCGTCACGCAGCCCAGGTCGAGACCCTCGCCGAGGCTGGTGCCGGGCAGCGCCGGGCCGGGCCAGGCCACCCTGGCCTGCTTCGCCGTCTCGGGGGTGGCGACCCAGGGCCGGGCCACCGCCGCGATCGCGGTCGGCTGGTACGGCTGGGTCGCCGCGCCCGCCGGGTCGGTCAGCTTGTCGGCGAAGGCGCGCAGCTTGTCCCGGGCGGCCTGCTGCGCGGCGGTCAACCCCGCCTGCGGGCCGGTCGCCTCGCCCAGGGCGTAGACCTCCAACTGCTCGGTGCCGACCGGGCCACGGATGGTGAACCGGGTGGTGGCCACATCCGTGATCGACGGGGTGCCCACGTCGACCGCGCTGCCCACCCCGGCCGCGCGGGCCTGCTCGACCAGCTTCGTCACCTCGGCGGCGCTGATCGTCCGGACCTGGATATTGGGCAGCGCCGGGCCGGGATACATGAGCGTGGTCGGCCCCGGGGTGATCACCCGGCCGTCGCCGTAGACGCTGACCCCGGGCAGGCGGGTGACCGTCGTCTCCGGCGTCACGAAGCCACCCGTGTAGTCGATCCGGAGCACCGGCACGTCGTCGCCATAAGTAGGAGCGGCACCATCCGCCGCACCGGCCGCGTCGCCCTGCCGAGCGCAGGCGGCCGTCAGCAGGAGCAGCGGAACGACCGCCACCCACAAGCCTCGAAAACTAGTCATACCGCTTGGACGCACCCAGAACCCCGACGGCTCCCACCATTTTCCCCAGCACCCCACCCAAATCCGCCTCACGTCATCCCCCACCCCCGTGATCAAGAGCTTTACGTCAGCACCACCGCCCCCAATGACACAAACCTCTTGATCACCAAACACACGGGCGCACCATCGAGCGCCGACCCCGGTGATCAAGAGGTTTACGTCAGGGTCACGGCCCCGGATGACGCAAACTTCTTGATCACCGAGCGCACCTCGCATCATCGGGCGTGCATCAGGCTTCAGGTTCAGGGCTCGCGCATCCAGAGGTTCGGGTCGGTGACGAAGACGCCCTTGCCCTGGTGTCGACGGATGACGCGTAACGCCTCCAGCCGCACGTAGACCATCTGGATCGTCGACGTGCCGACCTCATAGTCGGCAGCCATCTGCGCGATCGACGGCAGCTTGTCCCCGGGCATGAGCTTCCTGGCCCGCACCCCGGCGACGATGTCGTCAGCGATACGGATGTAGTCCGGCGTTGTAGGCATGGCGCTCCTTGCGTGGCACGCCAATTCGATCACGAACCGCCCGCAGGCGACAACAATCAGTGGTTGACTTAAACGACTAAGCCGTTAGTGTTGAGCGCGAGCTGCTCCTCGCGTGGCAACGAGAACGGCTCACCCCCTGGTCGGGGCGGGTGTGTGTGCCCGTCCCGACCCGTCCGGCCGCTCTGCCGTCGTACCGCCGAATGGGGCTGCGACCGCCGAGCCGGCGGGCCGTCCGCAGCCGGCGGCGGACGGCCCGCTTCCAGACCCACCGAGGGACCTCCCCCGCTCTCCCCCAGCATCGGAAAGGACCCCAGTGACCCAGGTGTATCGAGGTGGCCAGCCCTACGGGACCGGCCGCCCGGCCCTCATGACCCCCCACGAGGTACGCACCCACGAGTTTCCGCCGCGTCGGCGCGGCCTCGACCCCCTTCTGGTACGCCAGTTCCAGGCCCGGCTGGCCGACGAACTCGCCGCGCTGCACCAGGAGATGCGTGCCCTCGCCGAGGAGAACGACCGGATCACCCGGGCGCTGCGCGACTGGCAGGCCCGACACGCCCGACAGTGCCGGCCGGCGAACGGCGGTCGCTGGTGAACGAACGGCCCCGCCCCGGTGACCTGCTGATCGTCGACGGGGCAGCCTCGGTGCAGTTCGCCGGGGAGCGGGCCCTCCGGTTGCGGGTGGTGTCGGTGGGCGAGGCGGTGCCGTACTCCAACTGGCTCTGGCTGACCGGGTACGTCATCGACCGCCACGGCCGGGCCACCGCCAGGCGGGAGGTCTACGTCCAACTCGCCGGCCTGCGCCGCGCCGCCTCGCCGCCACCGGCCCAGATCGACCGACGCGCCGCCTCGCCGCCACCGGCCCAGGCCGATCGACGTCCCGCCTCGCCGCCACCGGCCCAGGCCGATCGACGTCCCGCCGGCCCGCCGTCCACCAGCAGCCGCTCCACCGACCGGCCGGCCAGGTCGGACGGGGTTCGTCGGTGAAGCCGGGTCAGGCTTCCGGCGGGTCCTCGACGGTCTGCCGGTCCGGCTGCCCCTGGCGGGCGCGCAGGAACGGGCCGAGCCCCGTCCCGTCCTCGGTGGCCAGGAACGCGCCCCGCGCGGTGAGCAGCGTCTCGTCGGCGTGCGCCATGCAGCCCCACACCGTGTCGCCCCACGAGTCGGCGAGCTTGACCTCCGCCGGCTCCGGGCAGGACTCGCCGCGCGGGCCGCCGATCTGGCAGCGGGCGGGTGCGCCGCCGCGCCGGCCGACCGCCTCGGCGGCCTCCCGGATCAGCGAGAACCGCACCTCACCGCCCGCGTCCGGGTCGCGCGCCTGCTGCGGTACGGCCTGCCGCCGCCCGAAGGCGACCATGTTGCCGTCGGGGTCGGTGACCCGGTACTCGCCGCCGGGGGCGTGCTCCGGGTAGCCGGCCTTCTCGACCGGGTGCCCGGCGGCGGTGAGACGTTCGGCGGTCGCCGTCAGGTCGTCCACGTACAGGTAGATCAGCAGGGGCAGTTCGACGGTGACCAGGCGGGGGGTGACCGCCGCCAGCAGCAGGGTCAACTCCCCGCACCGCAGGTACGACCAGTGCGATCCACCGTCGCCCCCGGCGCGGATCTCGGTGTAGCCGAAGGTCTCGTAGAACCGTCGGGCCGCGTCGGCGTCCGCCACGTACAGCACCGGAACCTGGGCCCGCACACCACTTTGCACCGCGTCACTCTAGCCACCGCTGATCGAGGACTCACGTCTTGCAGATCGGGTTCTTCCGCTCGCCTGATCGATCCTGGTCAGCTGGCCAGGGTGGCGTACCGGCCGGCGTGGGCCAGCAGCGTCTCGTGGGTGCCGGACTCGACGATCCGGCCGTGGTCGAGCACCGCGATCTGGTCGGCGTGCCGGACGGTGGAGAGCCGGTGCGCGATGGTGAGCACCGTACGCCCCTCGGCGAGGGTGTCGAAGGCCCGCTGGACGGCCCGTTCGGTCTCGGTGTCCAGCGCGCTGGTGGCCTCGTCCAGCACCAGCACCCGGGGGTCGCGCAGCAGCGTACGGGCGATGGCCAGGCGTTGCTTCTCGCCGCCGGAGAAGCGGTGGCCCCGGGAGCCGACGACCGTGTCGTACCCGTCGGGGAGGGCGGCGATCAGGTCGTGGATCTGCGCGGCGCGGGCGGCGGCCTCCAACTGGGCGTCGGTGGCGTCAGGGCGCGCGTACCGCAGATTCTCGCGGATGGTGGTGTGCAGCAGGTAGGTCTCCTGGCTGACCACGCCCACGACGGCGGCCAGGTCGGTCAGCCGCAGGTCGCGCAGGTCGATGCCGTCGATGGTGATCCGGCCGGCGGCCGGGTCGTGCAGCCGGCTGACCAGGGCGGCGAGGGTGCTCTTGCCGGATCCGGTCTCGCCGACCAGGGCGAGGCTGGTGCCGGCCGGGACGTCCAGGGTGATGCCGGCGACGGCGGCGGTGTCGCTGCCCGGGTAGCTGAAGGTGACGTCCTCGACCCGCAGGTGCCCCCGAATGCGAGCCGGGTCGATCGCCACCGGCCGGGCCGGGTCGTCCACCTCCACCGGGAGGTCGAGGTACTCGAAGATCCGGGCGAACAACGCCAGCGAGGCGGTCAGCGTGACGCCGACGTTGAGCAGCCCCATCAGCGGCCGGAACAGCCCGCCCTGGAGCGCGGTGAAGGCGACCAGGGTGCCGATGCTGAGCGTGCCGGCGGTGCCGGGCAGCCCGGCGCCGAGATAGATCACGGCCGGGATGGCGGCGAAGATGATCGTCATGGTGGCCATCCGCCAGCGGCCGGCCAGCTCCGAGCGCAGTTCCAGGTCGACCAGGCGGGCCGAGGAGGTGGTGAACCGGTCGATCAGCGCGTCGCCCGCGCCGAGGGTCTTGCTGAGCTGTACGCCGCTGATCGACAGCCCCTCCTCGATGGTGACGTTGAGGTCGGCCAGCTCGCGCTGGCGCTGGGCGGTGATCTCACGGCGCATCGAGGCGACCCGGCGGGTGAGCCAGATGGCCGGGGGCAGCACCACCAGCGAGACCAGGGTGAGCCGCCAGGACAGCGCCACCATGGCGACCAGCGTCGCCACCACGGTGGTCAGGTTGGACGCGATCGAGGTGGCGGTCGAGGTGACCACGGCCTGCATCCCGCCGATGTCGTTGGTGATCCGCGACTGCACCTCACCGGTGCGGGTGCGGGTGAAGAACGCGATCGACTGCCGGTGCAGGTGGGCGAAGACGTCGGTGCGCAGCCGGTGCATCACCAACTGCCCGACCCGGGTGGAGATCCAGGTCTGCGCCACGCCGAGCACGGCGGTCACCGCCGCGACGGCGATCATGCCGACGACCAGCCAGACCAGCAGGTTCAGGTCGCGCTCGGGCAACGCGCGGTCGATCACGGCCCGCAGCAGGAAGGGTGAGGCCATCGCGACCACCGACGACACCACGATGATCGCGGTGACCACGGCCAACTGCCCGCGGTACGCGGTGAACAGCCGGCCGATCCGGCGCAACGAGACCTCGCGGGCCTGGGTCTTCTCGGCGGCACTGACGGTCCGGGGGGCGCCGCCGCGGCCCTCCCGGTGGGTTTGCGTGGTGTCCAAGGGGGTTCCTCTTCCGTTCGGGGGCTCCTGTGCCTGCGGGGGCAGGCTCTGAGTCAGGGATTTGCTGAGGTTACCTCATCATGAGGGAGCAACAGCGATTGCTGCTACCGTATTCCGGTGACCGGCGAGAAATCCGACCCGCCCGAGGAGAGCCTCGCGGAGCTGTTCTGGGCGGTGGCCCGGCGGCTGCGCCACCAGTCCCGGCGTACCCTCGAACCCTGGGACATCAACCCCGGCCACGCCCGTGCCCTGACGGTGCTCACCCGGCACGGGGCGATGCGGCTCAGCGCCCTCGCCGACCACCTGCACATCGCACCCCGCTCCACCACCGAGGTCGTCGACGGCCTCGAGGAACGCGGGCTCGTCGCGCGCCGGCCCGACCCGGCCGACCGGCGGGCGACCCTGGTCGCGCCGACCGACGAGGGTACGCGGGTCGGGGCGGCCATCCGGGCGGCCCGCACCGCCGAGGCGGAACGCTTCTTCGGTCACCTCTCCCCCACCGACCACGCCGACCTCACCCGCATCCTCCGCACCCTCCACGACTGACCCCGCCATCCCACCCCGACCGACCCGGCCCAGCCCCAGCCCCGGCCACCGCCTGCCCCTCCCGGCCGCAGTTCGGCTGCCGTTACTCCGACGCCTCGCCCGGATCTCCCACACGTCGCATGAGAAGGACCCGAACCCGGGCAGCTCACGTGCCGGGCATCGGGATCCCGGCGCACCGATCACGCATCGCGGTATCGCGTCGGGTGGCGAGGATCGCGTGCACCTCGTGGCGGACCGCGTCAGGCTCGTGGACCAGGCGGAGGCGGGCGAAGCGCACCACGATGATGCCGACGGTGGCGAGCAGGGCATCCCGACGCAGATCGATCTCGCGTTGACGGGAGTCGCCGTGGGTCGTCGCGCCGTCGAGTTCGAAGTCGACGCGCTCCCGCTCGGCGTACACGTCGAGGTACATGGTACGGCGACCGACGACGATCCGGGCCTGCCGTTGGAACGCGGGCATCCCCGGGCCGGTGAAGACGTGGTCGTGTCCCCATATCTCCAGGGGGCTGCGACACCCTGCGACGAGCCGGTCGAGCAGCGCGCACAACTGCGCCCGGCCGCTCAGCCTCGGCACGGCGGCGAGGGCCGACGCGATCCGCGCCGGGGTGGTGAGCCGGTCGTTGACGGCCCTGATCACCGGGGCGGGGCGGTCCGGCACGGGCAGCAGAGGCCAGGCGTCGACCAGCGCCCGCTCCAACCGCACCACCGGACAACCACCCCGACTCAGCACGTGGGGTGGGACCAGGGCGAAGCCCACTCGGTGATGGATCATCAGGTGCGCCCGGGGCCGGAGCCCGGAGCCGGCGACCACGTTGAGGCACACCGGTTCCCCGGCCGGCTGGCCGCGCACACCCCACGCGGCCAGGGCGGTGAGACTACCCAGCGCCGCGCGCCCCTCGGCCCAGGCAAGCGCCGCACGGATGCGAAGGGCGGCGTCGAGCAGCGGGAAGGTCGCGCCACCAACCGAGTGGGCAGCGGCGGGTACGAGGGCGGCGTCGACGTAGACGCCGGGCAGGACCCGTCGGAGTTGGCCGACGCGATCAGCGTGGGCAAGTACCCAGGGTGGAACCACCTGGACCGCCGCCCGTCGGGTGACCACGCCGCCTCCCTGCTCGACCAGGGATCGCAACACCGGGTGCATGTCCAGAGGTTGCCCTCCCGACCCGCACCGCCTCAACGTGCCGCCCTGCTCCCTGTGGACGCTGACCTCCTTGTGGACAACCCCCACGTCCCCCGGAACTCTGCTACGGCACCCCAAGATCGTATTGCGATTTGATGCACTCTCCCCGGCGTGTCGTCTGCATTTCGGCAATTTGATCATGGGGTGGGGTATGCGGAGGGCGTGCGGGTGGTGGGGGTCGGTGGGGGTTTTCGGGGCTCGCCGCTGCGGCGGCACTGTGCCCGGGGCGGGGTGCGGGTGCGGGTGCGGGTGCTGTTCTACCTGCGCAGTGGCGGTGGAAGCGCACTGCTGCTGGGGATGGTCGGCCGCCCCCAGCCCGACGACCTCGTCGAGTACGACTGATCGGCCGACGAGTGGACCCGGGGTTGCTTCTGCGGGGCGCTGACACCCGGCTCCTGACGGGACTACGGTCCCGCGCTGCGCCAACCGGTGGGACGGGTGCACCGGGCGGGCACCGAGACGGCGACCCGCTGGGCCGGTTACCTGGAGGGCGCGGTGCTGGCCGGTGAGTGGGCGGCGGCCGAGGTCCTCGCCCACCCCTTTACCCAGACCCCGCCCCACCGCCGAATCCCGGCCGACCGCCGAAACCCTACCTATCACCTGGACTCCGGCCGACACGGTCCGACCGGACCTCGACCGTTGCGCCCTGCGCCGATCCACCACCCGGAAGATATCGACAATCTTGAGTGCAGCTATTGAAAACTTTCTCCGCTCGCGACCTAATACCTGACAGTTCCTTTCACCGCTCCCGCCGTACCCACACGGCATCCCCCAGGGAGGAAAGATGAACCGTCTCCGCGCGATCGCGGGCACGCTGCTGGCGACCGCCACCATGGTCGCCGCCGCCACGTTCGGCGTCGTCACCCCGGCCGCCGCCGCCCCGGCCGGGCTGCCCGGCATGGACGTCTCGAGCTACCAGGGCAACGTCAACTGGTCCGCCGCCTGGACCAACGGCGCCCGGTTCGCCTACGTGAAGGCTACCGAGGGCACCTACTACACCAACCCGTACTTCGCCCAGCAGTACAACGGGTCGTACAACGTCGGGATGATCCGGGGCGCGTACCACTTCGCCCGGCCGGACACCACGACCGGGGCCACCCAGGCCAACTACTTCGTCGACCACGGCGGCGGTTGGTCGAAGGACGGTCGGACGCTGCCCGGCGCGCTCGACATCGAGTACAACCCGTACGGGGCGACCTGTTACGGGCTGAGTCAGAGCGCCATGCGCAGTTGGATCACCTCCTTCGTCAACCAGTACTACACCCGCACCGGGCGCTGGGCGACGATCTACACCACCACCGACTGGTGGACCACCTGCACCGGCAACTACAGCGGCTTCGCCGCCAACAATCCGCTCTGGCTCGCCCGGTACGCCGGCACGGTGGGCACCCTGCCGGCCGGCTGGTCCACGTACTCCTTCTGGCAGTGGGCATCGTCGGGCACCTTCCCGGGCGACCAGAACGTCTGGAACGGCACCCTCGACCGGCTCAAGGTGCTGGCCTGCAACGGTCCCTGCTGACCCGCCCCGCCCCGACCGACACCGAAGCCACCCCGACCGACACCGGAACCGCCCCGTGTCCACCGGCGGAGCCCCCATCCAACGGCGGCGGGCCCAAGCAGGTCCGCCGCCGGACCCTCCCGCCATCCCGAGGAGCCTGCCATGTCCGTACCCGTGTCCCGGCGCAGTGTGCTGCGCGGCGCGGTGTTGCTCGGCGCAGCAGCCGGCGCGACCACCCTGGCCCAGGTCGGCGGCGGCAACGCGCACGCCGCCGCCCGCGTCGACCAGCCGGTCATCGCCAACTGCGCCACCTGGGGGGCCCGGCCGCCCTCGTCTGCGGTGAGCGTGGTCGAGAGCCGACCCAACAAGATCATCGTGCACCACACGGCATTCCCGAACTCGACCGACTACAGCCTGGCCCACGCGTACGCCAACTCGCGCGACATCCAGAACCTGCACATGGACGGCAACGGTTGGCTCGACTCCGGGCAGCACTTCACCAACAGCCGGGGCGGTCAGCTCACCGAGGGCCGGCACGGCAGCCTGTACGCGCTGCTGCACGGGCAGACCATGGTGCAGGGCGCGCACTGCGTCGGGCAGAACAGCCAGGCCATCGGCATCGAGAACGACGGGATCTACCTCGACGTGCAGCCGCCGCAGGCGCTGTGGAACAGCCTGATCGTCTTCTGCGCGTTCACCTGCCAGCAGTACGGCATCCCGGCCAGCCAGATCTACGGCCACAAGGACTTCGCCAGCACCCAGTGCCCCGGCCTGTTGCACGACCGGTTGCCCGAGCTGCGGTCCGCCGTCGCCGCACTAATACAGTGATTGCTTATATAAGCCATGGCTGATACAAAGGGGACCGTGCACGCCTTCGACGTCCTCGGCGACCCGGTACGCCGGCGCATCCTCGAACTGCTCGCGCAGGGCGAGCGGAGCGCCGGTGGGGTCTGCGCGGTCATCCAGGAGGAGTTCGGCATCTCCCAGCCCGCCGTCTCGCAGCACCTCAAGGTGCTGCGGGACAACGGTTTCGCCACCGTGCGCCCGCAGGGCGCCCGACGGCTCTATGCGGTCGACCCCGCCCCGCTGCGGGAGGTCGACCAGTGGCTGGAGGGGTTCCGCCGGTTCTGGACACCGGCGCTGGACGCCCTGGGCACCGAGCTTGCCCGAGGTCGGCGCGAACGGCGGTCGCACACCACGACGGACGACCCGACCCAGCACCGGAGCACATCATGATCGAGACCAGCCACCAGATCAGCGCCGTACGACGGACCGTGGGCAGCCGCACCCTGGAAGCGGGTGAGGCACGCGTGCTGACCATCAGCCAGACGTACCGGACGACGCTGGACGACCTCTGGGACGCCTGCACCAACGCCGAACGCATCCCCCGCTGGTTCCTGCCGATCTCCGGCGACCTGCGACTGCACGGCCGTTACCAGTTCGAGGGCAACGCCGGTGGCGTGGTGCAGCGCTGCGACCCGCCGAAGAGCTTCGCCGCCACCTGGGAGATGGGCGACGAGGTCAGCTGGATCGAGGTACACCTGACCCCGGAGGGTGACGAGCGGACCCGGTTCACCCTGGAACACGTCGCCCACGTCGACGACGCGCGGTGGACCGAGTACGGCCCCGGCGCGGTCGGCGTCGGCTGGGACTCCGGTCTGCTCGGCCTCGCCAGCCACCTGGTCGGCGACGGCACGGGCATCACCCCCGAGGAGGCCGTCGCCTGGATCGGCTCCGAGGACGGCCGGCGCTTCATGACGCTGAGCGGCGAGAGCTGGGCCGAGGCCGACATCGCCGGCGGCACCGACCCGCAGGCCGCGCGGGCCGCCGCCGCCCGCACCATCGCCGCCTACACCGGCGCACCCTCCGCCTAACAACCCGGCGACCCGGCTGAACGGCCGCACGGCGATACGGCGGGCCACGGTCGTCGTGGTCCGGCGAATCGGTGCAGACTGCCGGTACGCTGCCGACAGACTGCCGATACGCCCACGGGCAGGCTGCCGGCACCTGCGGACAGTGCTGTCGGTGCCTGCGGGGAGGCTGCCGGCACCTGAGTCGAGGCTGTCGGTGCCTGCGGGGAGACTGTGCGACATGCCTCCCCGCCGTGCCGAAGACGTCCTCGCCCTGCATCGCGCCGGGCATCCGGTGAAGTACCTCTGTTTCTGGGGGCACCGGCCCCGGCGGGACGGCACCGTTGGCCAGAGTTGTCTGAGCCAGTGGTGGCCGGCCCCCTTCACCGTCGACGGGCGGCACTTCCCCACCGCCGAGCACTGGATGATGTGGCACAAGGCGCTGCTCTTCGACGACACCGAGGCCGGTGACCGCGTTCTCGCCGCACCACATCCGCACCGGGCCAAGGCCATCGGCCGGGAGGTACGGCACTTCGACCAGACCGTGTGGGAGGCCCGGCGCTACGCCATCGTGGTGGCCGGCAGCCTGGCCAAGTTCGGCCAGCACGCCGACCTGCGGGCGTACCTGCTGGGCACCGGGGAGCGGGTGCTGGTGGAGGCCAGTCCGGTCGACCGGGTGTGGGGGGTCGGGCTGGCCCCCGACGATCCGCGCGCCGAGGAACCGGCCCGCTGGCGCGGGCTCAACCTGCTCGGCTTCGCCCTGATGGAGGCCCGCGACATCCTGCGCGACGCCCCATCGACCCACCCTGAGCCGGCCGCGAGCACCGGTAGACCTGCCTGAGCCGGCCGGCGAGAAGCGGTAGACCTGCCCTGAGCAGGCCGGCGAGGAGCCGGGTCGACCTGCCTGGGTCAGGCCGTGACCCAGGCCGGTAACGTGCGGCGGCATGACCGCCCTCCCGTACACGCACTGCCACTACTGCGGCGCGGCCTACCCGGCGGACGCCGGCTGGCCCCGGCTCTGCGCGGCCTGCGGGGAGACAGTATGGCGTAATCCCACCCCGGTCGCGGTGGCGCTGCTTCCGGTACGCACCGACGCCGGCCTCGGTCTGGTCGTGGTCCGCCGGGACATCGAGCCGGCCCGGGGCCAGCTCGCCCTGCCCGGCGGCTTCGTCGAGTACGGCGAGGAGTGGTCCGAGGCGCTGGTCCGGGAGTTGCGCGAGGAGACCGGCCTGGTCGACGAGGCGGAGCGGGCGCGACTGTTCGCGGTGCACGGCGCCCCGCACGGCGGCACGATGATGATCTTCGGGGTGCTGCCGGAGCGGCCGGCGGCGGAGTTGCCGCCGTCGACGGCCACCGACGAGGCGACCGAGTGGCTGGTCCTCACCGAGCCGGTCGAGCTGGCCTTCTCCACCCATACCCGGGTGCTGGCCGACTTCCTCGCGGGCCACGCTTGACCCACTGCACGACCCACCCGGACAACGACGATCCACTACGGCCACTCACCGTAATCATCCTGCTTCCCCTGACCACTCCCCCACGCCCCCTTTGCTCTGCCGCCCCCGAGGCGACGGTGACGCCAGGTAACCGTCGCGCCGATGGCAGCAGAGCAAAGGGGGCGGGTGAGGGTAATGGGGATGGCGAAGCGGCTGAGGAAAACACCTGTTCAGGAAGGTGCGGTGGCGAGTCGCCTGTCGGGATGCGGTGAGGTGGCGGTGACGGCGCTCACCGAAGGTAACGGAGGAGATCGGGCGGCGGCAACACCGTGAGTGACGGAGGGATGGGGCGTCAGACCCGGGCCGGTTGCGGGGCGAACGGGATGTTCGCCGGGGTGTCGGCGGCCGGGTCGCCGGCCGGGTGCCGCCACAGCCCCCGGGACCGCAGGATCGGCAGCACCCCCTCGCCGAACCAGTACGCCTCCTCCAGGTGCGGGTACCCGGAGAGGATGAACTCGTCGATGCCGAGCGCGTGGTACTCGGCGATCCGGTCGGCGACCTCGGTGTGGCTGCCCACCAGCGCGGTGCCCGCGCCGCCCCGGACCAGCCCCACCCCGGCCCAGAGGTTGGGGGCGACCTCCAGCCCGTCCCGGCTGCCGCCGTGCAGCGCCAGCATCCGGCGCTGCCCCTCGGACTCGCTGCGCCGCAGCCCCTCCTGGGCGGCCCGGACGTCCGCCTCGTCGACGCCGTCGAGCAACCGGCCGGCCTGCGCCCAGGCCGCGTCGGCGGTGTCCCGGGCGATGACGTGCAGCCGGATGCCGAAGTGCAGCGTGCGGCCGGTGTCCGCCGCCAGGGCGCGAATCCGGTCGAGCTTCCCGACCACCTGGGCGGGCGGTTCGCCCCAGGTCAGGTAGACGTCGCTGTGCCGGGCGGCCACCGGGCCGGCGGCGGCGGACGACCCACCGAAGTAGACCGGCGGCACCGGGTCGGGCAGCCGGGACAGGCTGGCGCCCTCGACCCGCAGGTGCGCCCCGGTGTGGTCGACGGTCTCGCCCCGCCAGAGCGCCCGGACGACGTGCAGGAACTCGTCGGTACGGGCGTACCGGGCGTCCTTGTCGAGGAAGTCGCCGTAGGAGCGCTGTTCGGCGGACTCCCCGCCGGTGACCACGTTGAGCAGCAGCCGGCCGCCGGAGAGTCGTTGGAAGGTGGCGGCCATCTGGGCGGCGAGGGTGGGTGAGAGCAGGCCGGGGCGGAACGCCACCAGGAACTTCAGCCGTTCGGTGACCTCGGACAGCATCGCGGTGGACAACCAGGCGTCCTCGCACCAGGCCCCGGTCGGGGTGAGCGCGCCGACGAAGCCGAGTTGCTCGGCGCTGCGGGCGATCTGCCCGAGATAGGCGACGGTGGCGGGGCGGGTGCCAACGGCGGTGCCGACCGCGACGCCGTGGCCGCCCCCGACGATGTCGCGGCCGTCGCCGTGGGTGGGCAGGAACCAGTGGAAGGTCAGCGGCATCGAAGGTCCTCCTGAGGGATGGGACGGGGACCACGACAGGCTCCCATAAAACCTATCGGCTTGGTAGGTTACTGCCCGCCGCCGACCGCACCCCGCCCGTTCCCGAGGAGTCGACATGCCCACCCCACCGAGGCGCGTCCGCCGCCTGGCCACCGCCCTGTTCACCGCCCTGTCGCTGGTCGCCGTCGGCGGGGTCACCGGCTGCGCCGACGACGCCGCCGACGCGGGTGCCGGCACCGGCCCGCTGCGCATCGGCTACCAGCGCTTCGGCGGGCTGAGCCTGGTCAAGGCCCGCAACGCCGCACCGGACGCGCAGTGGTCGCTGTTCGAGAGCGGTCCCGCCCTGACCGAGGCGCTCAAGGCCGGCTCGATCGACATCGGCCAGGTCGGCGAGGCGCCCCCGGTCTTCGCCGCCGCCGCGAAGATCCCCTTCTCGGTGATCGGCACCTCCGCCCCCATCCCCCAGGGCGAGGCGGTGCTGGTCAAGGAGAGCAGCGGCCTGAGGACCTTCGCCGACCTGCGCGGCCGGACGGTGGCGCTGAACAAGGGCAGCAACGTCCACTGGCTGCTGGTCCGGCTGCTGGAGGCGAACAAGATGACGCTGAAGGACATCAACGTCAAGTACCTCAAGCCGGCCGAGGGCCGGCCCGCCTTCGACAACGGCCAGGTCGACGCCTGGATCATCTGGGACCCGTACTTCGCCCTCGCCGAGCAGCCCGGGGTGCGGGTCCTCGCCGACGCCACCGGCCTGGCCAGCAACCGGGAGTACGTGCTGGCCGCCCCCGGGGTGGTGCGGGACCGCACCGACGACGTGCGCGCCTTCCTCCGGACGTACCGGGAGGTCACCGACTGGGGGATCGCCCACCCGCAGGAGCGTGCCCAGGTGCTCGCCCCCGAGCTGAAGATCCCGCTGGACGTCACCACCCGGGCCCTGGCCCGCAGCGCCCGGCCGCTGGCTCCGGTCACCCCCGCCGTCGGCGCGGAACTCCAGGCCATCGCGGACGGCTTCACCACCCTCGACCTCGTCCCCGGCCCGGTGGACATCTCCGGTCGGGTCGACGACCGGTTCAGCGCGGTGTTCCAGTGAGCAGCACCGTGCTGGTCGCCGCGCCGCCGAGCGCCGTCGCGGCCCCGCCGGAGACCGGTCGGCGACGGCGCATCCGGGGCCGCTGGCGGCGGCTGGTCAGCCCGGTCGTGCTCGTCGTCGGCTGGGAGGCCGCCGCCCGCGCCGGACTGCTCGCCCCGGAGAAGCTGCCCGCGCCGAGCCGGGTGCTCGCCACCGGCGTACGGCTGGCCGGCGACGGAACCCTCGGCGTCCACCTGCTCGACTCGCTCACCCGGGCCGGTGTCGGGCTGCTCGTCGGCGGGCTGCTGGCCCTGGTGCTCGGTGCCGCCGCCGGCCTGCTGCGGCTCGGCGACGACCTGGTCGACCCGCCGGTGCAGATGGCCCGGATGCTGCCCCACCTGGGGCTCGTCCCGCTGCTGATCATCTGGGTGGGGATCGGCGAGTCGCTGAAGATCACCCTGGTCGCGCTCGGTGTCTTCTTCCCGATCTACTTCAACACCTACGCCGGCATCCGGGACATCGACGAACGGCTCGTCGAGGCGGCCCGGACCTGCGGTCTCGGTGCCGCCGCCCGGCTGCGGCACGTGGTGCTGCCCGGGGCGCTGCCGTCGCTGTTCCTCGGGCTGCGGCTGGCGATCGGGGCGGCCTGGCTCAGCCTCGTCGTCGGCGAACAGGTCAACGCCCAGACCGGCGTCGGCTTCCTGATGATGGAGGCCCGGGAGTTCAGCCAGACCGACGTGGTCGTGCTCGGCCTAGTCATCTACGCCCTGCTCGGGTTGCTGTCCGACCTCGCCCTGCGGGTGCTGGAGAGGAGGACGCTGACATGGCGACGCGGCCTGCGGGCGACCTGACCGGCCACCCGGACGACACGGCCGGCGCGACGGGCCACGCGGCCGGGCCGACAGGCCACGCGGCCGGGCCGACAGGCCACGCGGCCGGGCCGACAGGCCACGCGGCCAGGCCGACAGGCCACGCGGCCAGGCCGACGGGAACGGGCGATACGGACGACGGGGTGAGCGGGGTGGGGCCGGTGCTCGCCGCCCACGCGGTGCGGCGGGCCTTCGCCGACCGGCCGGTGCTCACCGGGGTCGACCTGACCGTCGCCGCCGGTGAGGTGGTGGCGCTGCTCGGCGGCAGCGGCTCCGGCAAGAGCACCCTGCTGCGGGTCCTCGCCGGCCTGGACGCCGAGGCCACCGGCGAGATCCGGCTGCACGGCACCGCCGCCGTGGTCTTCCAGGAACACCGGTTGCTGCCTTGGAAGCGGGTCGGCGACAACGTGGCGCTGGGGTTGACCGGTCCCGACGTCCGGGCCCGGGTGGAGCGGGCGCTGACCGAGGTGGGGCTGGCCGATCGACGCCGGGCCTGGCCGGCCGAGCTGTCCGGCGGCCAGGCCCAACGGGTGGCGGTGGCCCGCGCCCTGGTCCGCGAGCCGGACCTGCTGCTGCTCGACGAGCCGTTCGGCGCGCTCGACGCGCTGACCCGGCTGCGGATGCAGTCCCTGCTGCGCCGGCTGCGCGCCGAGCACGGCTTCGCCGCACTGCTGGTCACCCACGACGTGGAGGAGGCGCTGCTGCTCGCCGACCGGGTCCTGCTGCTCGACGGCGGCGTCATCGCCGAGCAGATCCCCGTCGACCTCGGACCCGTCGGCCACCGCGGCGACCGGCCCGCCCGCTCCCCCGACCATCCCGCCTTCGGCGCGCTGCGCCGCCACCTGCTCGACCGCCTCGGCGTACCCGCCGCCTGACCCACCGGAGACCCGATGACCCGCTGGACACCCGACCCGAGCTTCTACCCGTCCCCCCGCGAGGCGGCCACCGCGCCCGCCGAGAAGCTGGCCTACGTCGCGGCCTTCGACCGTACGGCGCAGCGGCCGGATGCGATCGTCGTGCTCGACACCGATCCGGATTCCGCCGACTACGGGCGGGTGGTCGGCTGGACCGACCTGCCGCACACCGGCGACGAGCTGCATCACTTCGGGTGGAACGCGTGCAGCAGCGCGCTCTGCCCGACCGCCCCGCACCCACACGTCGAGCGGCGCTACCTGATCGTGCCGGGGCTGCGGTCCTCGCGCATCCATGTGTTCGACACCCAACCGGACCCCCGCGCTCCGCAACTGGTCAAGGTGATCGGCGCGCAGGAACTGGCCGATCGGGCCGGTTACTCCCGCCCGCACACCGTCCACTGCGGCCCGGACGGCATCTACCTGTCGGCGCTCGGCGGCATCGACGGCGCCGAGGGCCCCGGCGGGATCGCCGTGCTCGACCACACCACGTTCGGAGTCCGCGGGGCCTGGGAGGCCGACCGGGGCCCGCAGTTCCTGGCGTACGACATGTGGTGGCACCTCACCCAGGACGTGCTGGTCACCAGCGAGTGGGGCACCCCGTCGATGATCGAGGACGGCATCGTCGGCGAGCTGCTGCTGGGGCGGAAGTACGGTCACGCGATCCACTTCTGGGACCTGGCCAAGCGTCGGCACCTGCAGCGGGTCGACCTGGGCGACCAGTACCAGATGCCGCTCGAGCTGCGCCCCGCGCACGACCCGACCCAGTCGTACGGCTTCGTCGGGGTGGTGATCAGCGTCGAGGACCTGTCGGCCTCGGTCTGGTTGTGGCACCGCGACGGCGCGGGCGCGGACGCCCCGTGGGCGGTGACCCGGGTGATCGACATCCCGGCCGAGCCCGCCGATCCGGCCGACCTGCCCGACCTGCTCAAGCCGTTCGGCGCGGTGCCACCGCTGGTCACCGACATCGACCTGTCGGTGGACGACAGGTTCCTCTACGTCTCCTGCTGGGGCACCGGCGAGCTGCGCCAGTACGACGTCAGCGACCCGTTCCACCCGGTGCTCGTCGGCTCGGTGCGGCTCGGCGGCATCGTGGCGCGCACTCCCCACCCGGCCGCGCCGGACGAGCCCCTCGCCGGTGGCCCGCAGATGGTGGAGGTCAGCCGGGACGGCCGGCGGGTCTACGTCAGCAACTCGCTCTACGGCTCCTGGGACGACCAGTTCTACCCCGACGGGGTGGGCGCCTGGCTGGCGAAGCTGGACGTCGACCCGGAACACGGTGGTCTCACCCCCGACGAGCGGTTCTTCCCACGCGGGGCGGAGTTCCGCGGGTTGCGGGTGCACCAGACCCGCTTGCAGGGCGGTGACGCCAGCTCCGACTCGTACTGCTTCCCGTGACCGGGCGGACCCTGCTCGCGCTGGCGGCGCTCGGCGCGTTCCACGGGCTGAACCCGGCCATGGGCTGGCTCTTCGCGGTCGCCCGGGGGTTGCAGCAGCGCCGCCGGGCGGCGCTGCTGGCCGCGTTGCCCCCGATCGCGGCGGGCCACCTGGCCTCCGTGGCGGTGGTCGCCGCACTGGTCACCGCCACCCGGTCGGTCACCGCCAGCACCGCGCTGGCGGTGACCGGCGGGGTGGTGCTGGTCGGCTTCGGGCTGTGGCGGCTGCTGTCGCGGCGGCACTTCCGCTGGGCCGGGATGCGGTTGTCGGCGGCACAGCTGGCCGGCTGGTCGTTCCTGATGTCGTCGGCGCACGGAGCCGGGTTGATGCTGCTGCCGGTGCTGCTTGCCGACCCGCCGCCGACCGGCAGGCACGCCGGGCACCTGGCGGCGGCACCGGCCGGTGCGCTGCCGGGACTGGCCGCGGCCGGGGTGCACACCCTGGCCATGCTGGGCGTCGCGCTGACCGTCGCGCTGGTGGTGTACGAGGTGCTCGGCGTCGGGGTGCTGCGCCGGGCCTGGTTCAACGTGGACCGGCTCTGGGCCGGGGTGCTGGTCGCGGCCGGGTTGGTGACGCTGGCCGCCGCGATCTGACCGAACGGCACAGCGCTGTCGACCAGTGGCCCCACTCGGCGGCAACTCCTACTATCTCAGTAGGAGTTGCCGCCGAGTCCAAGGAGTTCCGTTGTCCACCACCCTCTCGCACGACGAGGCCGACCACGACGCCCGCCGGGCCCGGCAGTGGCTGGCCGGCCAGGCCCGGGGCGGCGCGGTGTCCCGCGCCGAACTGATCGAACTGGCCGCGGCGATGAGCGCGCTCGCCGCCGCCGCCGACGATCGGGGGCCTGTTGCGCTCGCCGCCGACCCGGTCGGGGTGGACCCGGGCATCGTCAAGCCACTCCCCGCCGAGCTGCTCACGCCTGTGGAGAGCAACGCCGAGATGCGCTGGGAGGCGATGGCCGGGCAGGGGTACATGGTCCCGAACGACCGCTTCTTCGTCCGTAACCACACCCACACCCCCCGGCTCGACGCCGACACCTGGCGGCTGCGCCTGTTCGGCGACGGCCTGCGCGGCACCCCGACCCGGGACGCCCCGGTCGAGTTCGGCTACGCCGACCTGCGGGCGCTGCCCGCCGTCGAGCTGCCCGCGCTGGTCGAGTGCGCCGGCAACGGGCGGCACTTCTTCGCCGCCCAGCAGGACACGCCGGTCTCCGGGCTGCAGTGGCGGCTCGGCGGTGTCGGGGTGGCCCGCTGGCGGGGTGTTCCGCTGGCCACCGTGCTGCGCCACGCCGGGTTGACCGCCGACGCGGTGGACGTGATGCCGGAGGGCCTGGACCCGCCGTACGTCACCGGGGGTGTCGACCTCGGCCGGGTACGCCGTCCGCTGCCGATCGGCAAGGCCCTCGACGACGTGCTGCTGGCGTACGAGATGAACGGCGCGCCGCTGCCGGCGGACCACGGTTTCCCGGTGCGGGTCGTGGTGCCCGGCTGGATCGGGATCTCCTCGGTGAAGTGGGTCGGCCCGATGGAGGTCTCCACCACGCCGCTGTTCTCCCCGTGGAACACCCGCCTCTACCGGATGTTCGGCCCCGGCCATCCGGGCGACGGTGGGCCGGCCGACGTGCAGTCGGTCAAGAGCGCCTTCGAGCTGCCCTGGGACGCCCGGCTGGCGGCCGGCGTCGAGACCACGCTGACCGGTCGGTCCTGGTCCGGGGCCGGTCCGATCGACCGGGTCGAGGTCGACACGGGCGACGGGTGGCACCCGGCCACCCTGGTCGAGGCGGACCGGGGCGGGCCCTGGCAGCGGTGGTCGACGCGATGGTGCCCGCCGACCGCCGGCCGGTGGACGCTGCGGGCCCGCGCGGTCGACGTGACCGGGCGGGTTCAGCCCGACCGGGCCGGGTTCAACGACCTCGGGTACCACTTCGACGGGGTGATCCGGCATCCGGTGACGGCGGTCTGACCCGCCCGTCGCCCGGCGGGGTTCCCCGATGACCGCCGGTCGGCGGGGCCCGGCGTCGACGGGCGGGGGCCGCCCGTCGCGCGCATCGGCCGGCCGCCCGGGTGCGACGGGCGGCCGGATCATCCCGGCGCGACGGCGACGACCGTCGCGCCGGGATGGGTCCGGATCAGGCCGGGGTCAGACGCGGGCGCAGGTCGGCGTCCCGGTGGGACCGTTGCCGGTGCCCTGGAAGCCGAACTCGGTGCTGGCACCCGCACCGACGGTGCCGTTGTAGCTGACGTTGCGGAAGGTGACGGTGCCGGAGGTGCCGGTGTTCTGCGCGCTCCAGGCGTTGGTGACGGTGGCCCCCGAGGGCAGGGTCAGGCTGACGACCCAGCCGTTGAGCCCGGCGGAGCCGGCGGTGACCTTCACGTTGGCCACGAAGCCACCGGTCCAGGAGTTGAGCGTCACCGACGCGGTGCAGTCCCCGTTGCCGGGCGGCGGCGTGGTCGGCGGAGCCGTGGTGGGCGGGGCGGTGGTCGGCGGCGCGGTGGTGGGCGGGGCCGTGGTCGGCGGCGCGGTGGTCGGCGGGGTGGTGGTGCCGCCGGCGTTGAGCGCGTTCAGCGTCGAGGTGTACGCGGCCTTCTTGTTGCCACTGGCGTCGAAGAGCAGCGGAGTGCCGCTGGCCCGCCACGAGTCCGAGTCCCGGATCCCCCACACGGTGATGCCGGTGCAGCGGGAGATCGCCAGGCAGGCCTTCACCACACGGGAGTAGCTGTCGGCCTGGGAGCTGCCGGAGCCCTCGATGTCCAGCTCGGTGATCTGCACGTCGACGCCGAGGTTGACGAAGCGCTGGAGGTTGGCCTGGTAGTCCGACGGCACCGGCGACTGGGCGTTGAAGTGCGACTGGAAGCCGACGCAGTCGATCGGGACGCCCCGGGACTTGAAGTCCTGGACCATGGCGTACACGCCGTTGCTCTTCGCGTTCTGCCCGTCGGTGTTGTAGTCGTTGTAGCAGAGCTTCGCGCCCGGGTCGGCGGCACGGGCGGCCCGGAACGCCGCCTCGATCCAGTCGTTACCGGTCCGCTGCAGGTTCGAGTCCCGCCGACCACCACCGTTGCCGTCGGCGAACGCCTCGTTCACCACGTCCCAGGCGTAGATCTTGCCCTTGTAATGGGTCGCGACCTGGGTGACGTGGTTGAGCATCGCGTTACGCAGCGCGGTGCCGGACATGTTCTGCGCCCAGCCCGGCTGCTGCTGGTGCCAGGCCAGCGCGTGACCGCGGACCCGCATCCCGTTGGCCTGGGCGTGGCTGACGAGCCGGTCGCCGCTGGAGTAGTTGAACTGGTTCTGGTTCGGCTCGGTGGCGTCCCACTTCATCTCGTTCTCGGCGGTCACCATGTTGAACTCGCGGTTCAGGATGCCGACGTAGACGGAGTCGGAGAGCTTGTTCACCGCCACCGCGGTACCGAAGTAGCGGCCGTTCTCGGCGGCGGAGGCGCCGAGGGTCGTCCCGGCGCTGGCGCTGGAGGCGATGGCGACGGTGGTGCCGACGGCGACGACGCCGGCGGCGATCGAGACCAGTGCGGCACGCAGCCGCGGTGGTGTCGTCCGACGCCCGCTGCTGCGGGCGGACACATGGTTCATGGCAGACGCCTTTCCAAGATGGTGAGGAGTGCATCGCCCCGGCCTTCGCCCGAGTGCGGTGGCCGGCCCGGGGAGGCAGCGTGGTCCGCCCGGAGGCCACGCCGGCCTGTGCCGTCGCTCGACCGCCACCGCAGAGGTCGAGGGATTACTCGCGTGACGCTATCGAAACATCTCCGAAAGTTCAACGAATGTCGATACCCGATCTGCGCCTGCGATGGCCGACCGAATGCCCGAAAGGCCCGGAACAGCACGGCGGAGCTCCCGATCCGACCGGCAGATCAGGCTTCGAAACCTTTCGACACCACTCCCCACGAGGCGGGACGACCCTCACTCGGTGGCCGCGAGATAGCCGCTCGCCTGGAGCTCGAACAACTCCCGGTACGGCCCGTCGGCGGCCATCAGCTCGTCGTGGTTGCCCTGCTGCACGAGGCGGCCATGGTCCATCACGAAGATCTGGTCGGCGTGCCGGACGTTGGCCAGCCGATGGGTGATCAGCACGACCGTCCGGTCGGGCCGACGACGCAGGTGCGCGAAGAGCGCGTGCTCGGCGC
This sequence comes from Micromonospora sp. NPDC051925, assembly GCF_044548625.1. NCBI lineage: Bacteria > Bacillati > Actinomycetota > Actinomycetes > Micromonosporales > Micromonosporaceae > Micromonospora > Micromonospora sp. NPDC051925. The sequence goes on from NZ_JBIUCH010000004.1 coordinate 201,681, forward strand.
GGGCGTCGAGGGCGGCCGAGGGCTCGTCGCAGATCAGCAGCCGGGCGTCGCGGTAGAGGCCCCGGGCGGCCACCAGCCGCTGCCACTGCCCACCGGAGAGGTCGTGGCCGTTCTTGAACTCCCGGTCGAGCAGGGTGTCGTAACCGAACGGCAGCCCGGCGATCATGTCGTGCGCGGCGGCCGACCGGGCGGCGTCCTCGACGGTCGGCCCGGCGGCGTCCGGGGACCGGTCGTGCCGGCCGATGCGGATGTTCTGCCCGGCGGTGAAAGGGAACTTCCACCACTCCTGGGTCATCACCGCCACCTGGGCGGCGGTGGTCGCCGGGTCCAGCTCGGCGATGTCGGCGCCGTCCCACCGGATCACCCCGCCGGTGGGGCGGTAGAGCCCGGCGATCAGCTTGGCCAGGGTGGTCTTGCCGGAGCCGTTCTCGCCGACCAGGGCGATCACCTCGCCCCGACGGACGGTGAGGCTGACCTCGTCCACCGCCGGGGTGTCGGTGTCCGGGTAGCAGAGGCTGACCCGGTCCAGCTCGATGGCGTCGAAGCCGGCGGTGGGCCGCCCCTGGCCGACGGTGGTGCGGCCCCGGGCCCGGTCGAGGAAGTCCCGGTAGTCCTGGTAGTAGAGGGCGTCCTCGTAGAGGTTGTTGGTGGCGTAGACGGCCAGGCCGAGGCTGGACCGGGCCGACTGGAGGGCGAGCAGGGCGGTCGCCGCCGCGGCCAGCGCGACCACACCGGTGAGCAGCAGCCCGCCGAGGACGGCGTAGACCGCGAAGGCGGCGATCCCGCCGACGGACATCCCGACCGCCCTGGTCCGGCTCTGCGCCCGCGCCAACCGGAGCAGCGCGGCGGTCTCGCCGGTCATCATCCGGCGGAACTCGGCCAGCAGGAAGTCGCGCATCTGGTACGCCCGGACCTCGGCGGCGGTGTGCCGGTTGGCCATCAGGTGGGCCAGCATCCACATCCGGCGGCGGCGGGTGATCCGGGCCAGCATGTCCAGGTACTGCCGGCGGGCCATCTTGACCGCGGTGACCGCCTCGGGCACCGCCGCGAGCAGCAGGCAGGGCAGCAGCACCGGCTGGATCACGGCCACCGCCGCGGCGGTGGCCAGCACGCCCACCACACCGGTGATCAGATTGACCGCGTGGTCCACGATGGACGCCGCCTCGGCCATCCCGCGGTCGCGGACCCGGTCCATCTCCTCGGCGAAACCGGCGTCGTCGAAGGCGGCCAGCTCCACCGCCGTGGTGGCCTCGAACAGCCGCAGCTCCACGGCGTAGTTGATCTGCGGCATCAGCCGGGCCTGCGCCCAGCCGGCGGTGACGGTCAGCGCGCCCTTCGCGGTCACCGCCGCCGCGGCCAGGACCAGCGCGGGCAGGGCGGCCCGGACCCGACCCGGCGTCGGGCCGGCGGCGAACAGCTCACGCAGCACACCGGTGGTGGCGAGCAGGCCGAGGGTGGTCATCACCCCGGCGGCGAGGTTCAGGCCGATGGCGGCGAGGGTGTCGCGTCGGTTGGTGGCCCAGGCCAGCGCGATGGCCTCGTGGAGCAGCCGGGGCAGGCGGCGGGCCACCGCACGGAAACTGGTGTGCGCGAACTCGTCGGCGTGGTGCATCCAGCCGGCGTCCGCCAGCTCCGGCAGCTCCAGACCGGCCGCGCCATCGGGCTCGTCGGTGGTGGTCGAACGACGGGGGCCGATCACCGTCGCCATGGGTCCTCCCGGGCCGAAGGGGCGGGGCACGGCGAGCCTACTGTCAGCGACGATCCGATGTCGCCAGGTGACCGGCGTGTCGTACACCTGTCGCATTGGCGTGTCGCCGGCCACCCTGCGGGACGGCGCCGCCGCGTCGCGTCGCGTGGCCGCGCCCCGGGTGGCAGGCTGGACACGAACCGTCGGCGCACCGCGTGGCGCGTCGACGAACATCGTGAAGGAGAAGATCGACCCGATGGCTGCGAGTGTGACCACCACCGACGAATGGCAGGCGCTGCGCAAACACGCCGAGACGATGCGCGGCACCCACCTGCGGGAGCTGTTCGCAGCCGACCGGCAACGGGGTGAGCGGCTCACCGGCGAGGTCGCCGACCTGCACGTCGACTACAGCAAGAACCTCGTCACCGACGAGACGATCGGGCTGCTCACCGCGCTGGCCGAGCGGGTCCGGTTGACCGACCGGATCGCCGCCATGTTCGCCGGGGAGCACATCAACTCCACCGAGGACCGGGCCGTGCTGCACACCGCGCTGCGGCTGCCGCGCGACGCCGCGCTGACCGTGGACGGTCAGGACGTGGTGGCCGACGTGCACCGGGTGCTCGACCGGATGGCCGCGTTCAGCGAGCGGGTCCGCTCCGGGCAGTGGCGCGGGCACACCGGCGAGCGGATCAGCACGGTGGTCAACATCGGCATCGGCGGCTCCGACCTCGGGCCGGTGATGGCGTACGAGGCGCTCAAGGCGTACCGCGACGGCGGGATCAACTGCCGGTTCGTCTCCAACATCGACCCGACCGACATCCACGACAAGACCCACGACCTGGACCCGGCGAGCACCCTGTTCGTGGTCGTGTCGAAGACCTTCTCCACCCAGGAGACGCTGGCCAACGCCGAGCAGGCGAAGACCTGGCTGCTGTCGGGCCTGGACGCCGACGACGACGCGGCGATCGCGAGGCACTTCGTGGCGGTGAGCACCAACGCGGGACGGGTGGCCGACTTCGGCATCGACCCGGAGAACATGTTCGGCTTCTGGGACTGGGTGGGTGGCCGCTACTCGCTGCCATCGGCGGTCGGACTGTCGGTGATGCTGGCGATCGGGCCGAACCGGTTCCGCGAGTTGCTGGCCGGCTACCACGCCGTCGACGAGCACTTCCGCAGCGCACCGGTCGAGCGGAACCTGCCGGCGCTGCTGGGGCTGCTCAACGTCTGGTACGTCGACTTCCTCGGCGCGCAGACCCACGCCGTGCTGCCGTACTCGCAGTACCTGCACCGGTTCCCGGCGTACCTGCAACAGCTCACCATGGAGAGCAACGGCAAGTCGGTGACCCGGGACGGCACGCCCGTCGACCACCCGACCGGGGAGATCTTCTGGGGTGAGCCGGGCACCAACGGCCAGCACGCCTTCTACCAGCTGATCCACCAGGGCACCCTGCTGATCCCGGCGGACTTCATCGCGTTCAGCCAGCCCAACCACGACCTGGGCGAGATGCACGACCTGTTCATGTCGAACTTCTTCGCGCAGACCGCCGCGCTGGCCTTCGGCCGGACGAAGGAGCAGGTCGAGGCGGAGGGGACGGCGGCCGACGTGGTGCCGCACCGGGTGATGCCGGGCAACCACCCGACCACCTCGATCATCGCGCCGAAGCTCACCCCGTCGACGCTGGGCCAGCTCATCGCGCTCTACGAGCACATCGTGTTCACCTGCGGCGCGGTCTGGGACATCAACCCGTTCGACCAATGGGGCGTGGAGTTGGGCAAGGTGATGGCCAACCAGCTCGCGCCGAAGCTGACCGGCGACGCGCCGGACCTGGCCGACGTCGACTCGTCCACGGCGGCGCTGATCCGCCGCTACCGGCAGGAGCGCGGCCGGGCCTGAGGCCCACCCCCACCCGACACAGTCGGGCCTGAAACCCACCTACCCGACACAGCCGGGTTCAAGGCCCACTGACCCGACAGCCGGGCCGAGATCCGCCGGGCCCGCGGCCGGGCGGAGGTTCCCCGGACGGCGACCGGCCTGAAGTCCCAGAAACGGCGGCCGGGTCATCACGACCCGGCCGCCGTTCCTCCGGTACGCGGCGAATGGTCAGCCGATGGCGGCGGCCGGGGCCACCGTGGACGCGGGCGATGCCGCCCGGGGTCGGTGCACAGGGTCACCTCCCGGGCACGCAGCGCCTCGGAACCGCCGCCTCCCTGCGCTTCGGCAGAGCACCGCGCGGGCGCAGAGTGGTGTTCCCCACGCAGGTCAGGTGGTTTTGCCGCCCAAAAGGCAGGAGACTCTTCTTCGGTACCGACAAAGGGGGAGACCGTGTCCGACACCGACCGCCCGCAGCGACATACCCGAGCCGCCGTGCCCGCCGGGGTAACCGATCCGCTCCTGTGGCGACTCGCCCTCGACGTGATCGACGCCCATCACCCGGACCAGTCCGGGCGCTGCGACAACCTGCTCTGCGAACACCAGGTGTGGCCCTGCCACGCCGCGCGCAACGCCCGCCGGGCGCTGACCATGGCCGGTGACGCGTCGGCCGAGACCGAGGACGACCGGCGCACCGCCGGGGAACAGCAGGGCCTGCGCCCGCGTCGCTCGCGTAGCGCCGAGGCCGCCTGACCGACCGTCGTCCGTCCCTCTCGACCCCGGCGGCTGGCGCACCGGGCCGGCGAGGCGGGACGCGGCGACGGCGGCTGCCACCCCGCCCGTCACCACGACACCGGGCGGCAGGTGGCGATGTCCCGACGCGGGGATTCCGCCACCTGCCGGCTCAGCCCAGCCGCTTGGCGGAGCGGATCGCGGTGGCCAGGTTCTCCAGCAGCGGGGCCGCGCCGGCGTACGAGAAGCGGGGCACCGCGTCCCACGGGGTCACCTGGTTGGCCTTGACCGCCGGCAGCTGCGCCCAGGTGGGCTTGGCCGCGAGGTCCTTGGGCTGCAACGCGGTGGAGCGGTTGTCCAGCAGGATCAGATCGGCCGGGAACTTGCCGGCGTTCTCCCAGCTCAATGCCTCGAAGTAGTCGCCGGCTTCGAGCTTGGTCGGCACCACGATCTCCACGCCCAGCTCGGCGAAGTACATCAGGTCGGTGCTGACCTTCGGGTTGGAGACGTAAAACAGGTCCGGGCTGCCCGAAGAGGCCATCACCCGGATGCCCGGGTTGGCCTTGACCGCCGCGCGGACCTGCTCGGCGGCGGCCTCGAACCGGGCCTTGGCGTCGGCGACCTTCGTGGCGGTCAGGTCCGCGCCGAGCGAGCGGGCCAGTTCGGCGTAGCGCTCGATCGGGCGGGTCATCGGGGTGCGCGCGGTGCTGATCGCCACGCTCGGCGCGAGCTGGAGGATCTTGTCGCGGCTCTCGTCCGGGACGTACCAGAGGGCGTCCGGGTCGTACATGTGGGTGACCAGCAGCTCGGGGCGGAGCGCGGCGTACTTCTCCACGTTGAACTCGCCCCAGACGTTGCCCAGCACGGTGACCCGGTCGACGTCGAGGTCGCCGGCCTGCGGGTCGCGGGAGCCGTCGGTGCGGGTGGTCTCGCCGAACACCCCGACGAGCTGGGAGTCGAGTCCGAAGTCGACAAGCGCGGCGGCAACCCCGGTGAAGGCGACCACCCGGGTCGGCGCGGTGGCCGCGTCGACCTTGCGCTGGCGGTCGTCGGTGAAGCTCCACGGACCGGCGGAGCCCTTGGCGGCAGGCTTCGCCGGGTCGTCACCCCCACCGCAGGCGGCGAGGAGGGCGGTCAGGGCCGCGCCGCCACCGGCGGCGAACAGGCCCCGGCGGGAGAGTCGGGGTGAGGGTGAGGAAGGCAGCATGTGACGTCTTTCGGTCAGGCCCGGACCGCGATGATCCGCGACGGCACGGTTAGGTTAACCTAACCTAAATCGCTGTCAACAGGCGGCACGCGCCGCTCTCGACATCCTGGAGCCGACACTGTCCGTCACCATATCCCCACCCGCCGCCCCGCCGGGAGCCGTGACGTCCCGCCGGCGCACCGGCGTCCGGGCTGCCGGGCTCGGTACGGGCCTGCTGCTGCTCGTCGCGGTGGCGGTGCTCAGCATCGCGGTCGGCGCGAAGCAGCTCACCCTCGTCGAGGTGTGGCAGGGCCTGGTCTCCACCGCCTCACCCGACCACGCGGTGGTGCAGCAGATGCGGCTGCCCCGTACGCTGCTCGGCCTGCTCGCCGGGGCGGCTCTCGGCGTGGCCGGCGCGCTCATGCAGGCGCTCACCCGCAACCCGCTCGCCGACCCGGGCCTGCTCGGCATCAACGCCGGCGCGTCCGCCGCCGTGGCCACCGCCACCGCGCTGCTCGGCGTCGCCACGGTGCGGGGGTGGATCTGGTTCGCCCTGCTCGGGGCGGTGGTCGTCACCGTGGCGGTGCACGCCATCGGTGGCGGCCGGCAGGCCACCCCGGAACGGCTGGCGCTGGCCGGGGCCGCCCTCAACGCGGTGCTCTACTCGTACGTCAGCGCGGTGATGCTGCTCGACGCGGCCTCGCTGGACCGGCTGCGGTTCTGGACCGTCGGCTCGCTGGCCAACGCGGACTTCGCCACCGTCGCCACGGTGGCCCCGTTCATCCTGGTCGGCCTGCTGGTCGGGCTGGCCGGGGCCCGCCCGCTCAACGCCCTGGCCCTCGGCGACGACGCGGCCCGCGCGCTCGGCGCCCGACCCGCCCTGGTCCGGGCCGGCACCGTCGCCGGGGTCACCCTGCTCTGCGGGGCGGCCACCGCCGCCTGCGGCCCGATCGTCTTCGTCGGCCTGCTGGTCCCGCACCTGGTACGCGCGCTGACCGGGCCGGACCTGCGCTGGCTGCTGCCCTACTCGGCGGTGCTCGCACCGGTGCTGCTGCTCGGTGCCGACGTGCTCGGCCGGGTCCTCGGCCGACCCGGCGAACTCCAGGTCGGCCTGGTCACCGCCGTGCTCGGCGGGCCGCTGTTCCTGCGTCTGGTGGCCCGCCGATGAACCCCACCCGCTTCGCCGGCCCGCCGACCAGGACCCGACCCTCCAGCCTGCCACCGGTGCGGGTGGTACGGCTCGGCGGTCGCTCCGTGCGCTGGCGCGTCCGGACGCTGACCGTCATCCTCTTCGCCACCGTCCTGGCCGTCGTCCTCGGGGTGCTCGCGATCGGCGGCGGCGACTACCCGATGAGCCCCGCCGACGTGCTGCGCACCCTCACCGGCGGCGGCAGCCCCGCCGAGGACTTCATCGTCGGCGAGCTGCGGCTGCCCCGGCTGGTGACCGCGCTCGGTGTCGGGGCCGCCCTGGCGCTGTCCGGCGCGATCCTCCAGTCCCTGGTCCGCAACCCGCTGGGCAGTCCGGACGTGCTCGGCGTCACCCAGGGCGCGGCCACCGGCGCGCTGATCGTGGTGGTGGCCGGCGGCGGCACCCTGCTGCTCTCCGGCGCGGCGCTGCTCGGCGGACTCGCCACCGGCCTGCTGCTGTGGGCGGTGGCCGGCCGGCACGGCCTGCACGGCTACCGGCTGGTGCTGGTCGGCATCGGCACCACGGCGATCCTCACCGGCGTCAACGGCTGGCTGCTCACCCGGGCCCCGCTGATGGACGCGGCGAGGGCCGTGCTCTGGCTCACCGGCAGCCTCGACGGGCGGGGCTGGGCGCAGGCCGTCCCGCTGCTCGGCCTGCTGGCGCTGCTGATGCCGGTGGTGGTCGTCGCCGCCCGGGCGCTGTCCATGATCGAGCTGGGCGACGACACCGCCACCGCGCTCGGGGTGCCGGTGTCCCGGGTCCGGCAACTGCTGCTCGGTGCGGCGGTGCTGCTCGCCGCCGTGGCGGCAGCCGCCGCCGGGCCGGTCTCCTTCGTGGCCCTGGTCGCGCCGCACCTGGCCCGCCGGCTCACCCGGGCCCCCGGCCCGAACCTGGCCGCCGCCACCTGCACCGGGGCGGTGCTGCTGCTCGCCGCTGACCTGGCCGCGCAGCGGGCGGTCGACGGCCACCAACTTCCCGTCGGGGTGGTCACCGGGCTGATCGGCGGGGCCTACCTGGTGTGGCTGCTCGCCGCGCGACGACGCGCGGCACGGATCTGAGGAGGACGCGGTGACGCAGGACAGTCGGCTGGGCGGGGTCGGGCTGACCCTGGCCTACGAGCGGCGGATCGTGGCGCAGGACCTGTCGGTCGCCGTGCCCGACCGGTCGTTCACCGTGGTGATCGGCCCCAACGCCTGCGGCAAGTCCACCCTGCTGCGCGCCCTGGCCCGGACGCTGCGGCCGACCGCCGGCACGGTGCTGCTCGACGGCCGGGACATCCATTCCCTGCGGTCGCGGGAGGTGGCCCGTACCCTCGGTCTGCTGCCGCAGTCGTCGGTCGCGCCGGAGGGCATCACCGTGGCCGACCTGGTCGCCCGGGGTCGCTACCCGCACCAGGGCCTGCTGCGCCAGTGGTCCGCCGAGGACGAGCGGGTGGTGACCGAGTCGCTGGCCGCCACCGGCGTGGGTGAGCTGGCCGAGCGGCCCGTCGACGAACTCTCCGGCGGGCAGCGGCAGCGGGTCTGGATCGCCATGGCGCTGGCCCAGCAGACCTCCCTGCTGCTGCTCGACGAGCCCACCACCTACCTGGACGTCGCGCACCAGATCGAGGTGCTCGACCTGTGCGCCCGGCTGCACGAGGAGCAGGGCCGCACCCTGGTCGCGGTGCTGCACGACCTGCACCACGCCGCCCGGTACGCCACCCACCTGATCGCCATGCGCGACGGCCGGGTGGTGGCCCAGGGCGACCCGCGCGAGGTGGTCACCGCCCCGCTCGTCGAGGAGGTGTTCGGGCTGCCCTGCCGGATCATCGAGGACCCGGAGACCGGCACCCCGCTGGTCGTGCCCCGGGCCCGCAGCGGACGTCAGTCCGGGCCGGTGACCGCGGGATAGTCGGCGGCGGTCAACGGACCGGACGACAGCGAGCCGTCGGCCCGGGGCACCTCCAACGGTCGGCCCCGCAGCAGGAACGACACCCCGGCGACGTCGGAGCGGCCGTCCAGGGTGCAGACGATCTGACCGTACGCCAGCGCCTCGTCGCTGCGACCGGACTCCTCCCCCGGCGGCTCCACCTCCACCTGGGCCCGCCCGTCGACCAGGCGGGCGTCCACCACGTGCACCGCTCCGGGCAGCGCGGTACCCAACCCGGCCGCCCGCTCGGCCCGGGTGGGGCCGGCCAGCAGGCGACGCAGGTGCCCGTCCACCCCGCCGACGGCGTCGACCTGCCGGACAGTCCGGACCAGCCGGCCGTCGCGGACCAGGCAGAACGCCTGCTCCACCTGGCCCGGCGCGCTGCTCGCCGCCGGGGCGGCCGGCGGGCCGAACGGCGGCTCGACGGCCCGGGGCTGCTCGTCGGCAGGCACCCCGCACCCGGCGGGCAGCAGCAACGCCACCACCGGCAGCAGCACCCGCCACCGGCCCGACGACTGCGTCCGCCGGGTCACGGCCGGCGGGTGCCTCCGCCGGGTCACGGCCGGCGGGTGCCTCCGCCGGGTCACGGCCGGCTCCCCGGCAGCTCCACCCGGAACCGGGCGCCACCGCCGGGCCGGTCGCCGACCGAGGCCCGGCCACCGTGGGCGGCGGCGTGCTGGGCGACCAGCGCCAACCCCAGCCCGGTGCCATCACCACCGGCCCGGTCATGCGCGGCCCGGCCCCGGACGAACCGGTCGAAGACCACCTCCCGGTCGGCCAACGGCACCCCGGGGCCGGCGTCGTCGACCTCCACCACCCCGACCCCGTCGGAGACCCACAGCCGCACGGCGACCGGTCCGCCGCCGTAGCGGACCGCGTTGTCCAGCAGGTTGACCAGCAGCTGTTCGACCCGCCGGGGGTCCACCGACCAGGACCCCGGCCGGGGCGGGCCGGTGCCGACCAACGACTCGGGCAGCCCCCGCCCCCGGCACACCCCACGGGCCAACGCCACCACGTCGACCTCCTCCCGAGACGCCGGCCGGTCGCTGCGGGCCAGCTCGATCAGGTCGTTGACCAGCCGCTGGAACCGGGTGATCTCCTCGCTGACCAGGCCGGCGGCGGTGGCCGTACGGTCGTCCAACCGGTCCCGACGCCGGGACAGCACGCTCGCCGCCGCCGACAGCGTCTGCAACGGTGAGCGCAGCTCGTGGGCGACGTCGGCGGCGAACCGGCGGTCCCGTTCGATCCGTACCGCCACCTGGTCGGCCATCCGGTTGAAGGAGGTGGAGAGCCGGGCCAGGTCCGGGTCGGTGCCCGGCGCGAGCCGGGCGGTGACATCCCCCGCCGCGATCTTCTCGGCGGCGTCGGCCACCGCCGTCAACGGACGCAGCCCGTGCCGGGTGGCGTACCAGCCGAGAGCCGCGCCGGAACCGGCCACGGTGACCGCCACCACGGTCAGCGCCAACGCCAACACCTGGAACGTCTGCTCCAGCTCCCGCAGCGAGGTGATCTCGTAGTAGCCGGTCGAGTCCGGCAGCGGCACCCCGACCAGCAGCGCCGGCTGCCCGTCGACCCGGACCCGCTGCACCCCCGGCTCACCGGCGGCGACCATCGCCATCAGCCCCGCCGGCACCGCGCCGGACGGGCCCTCGTCGGCGGTCCGGGCGTACCAGCGGCCGTCGCGGTGCACCAGCGCCCGGCGGCTTCCACCGGTGTCCAGGGTGCGCAGCACCTCGTACACGTCCGGGGCCTCGGTGTCCAGGCCGGCCCGGACCACCGACGCGTCGAAGTACGCCGCCCGCAGCGCGGTCCGCTCCCGCTCGTCGAGCAGCGAGCGGCGCACCAGTTCGTACGAGATCAACGCCATCAGGGCCGACAGCAACAGCGCGCCGATCGCGAAGGCGGCGGTGACCCGGGCCCGCAGGCCGAGCCGCCTCATCGTTGCAGCTTGTAGCCGAGGCCCCGCAGGGTGACCAGGTGCCGGGGGTTGGCCGGATCGGCCTCGATCTTCTGCCGCAGCCGGCCCACGTGCACGTCGACCAGCCGCTCGTCGCCGGTCTCGTAACCCCACACCCGGCTGAGCAACTGCTGCCGGGACAGCACCCGGCCGGCGTGCTCGGCCAGCTCACAGAGCAACCGGAACTCGGTGCGGGTCACCGGCACCGGCCGCCCGGCCCGGCGCACCTCGCCGGCCTCCGGGCTGATCTCCAACGGGCCGAAGGCCAGCACCGGCACCGCCGCCGAGGTCACCGACGCCGCCGTGCGGCCCCGGCGGCGCAGCGCCCGCAGCCGGGCCGAGAGTTCCTTGATGGCGACCGGCTTGACCAGGTAGTCGTCCGCGCCCGCCTCCAACGCGGCGACGATGTCGTGGGTGTCGTCGCGGGCGCTGACCACCACGATCGGCACGTCGTCGTCGCGGCGCAGCTGCCGGATGCACTCGAAGCCGTCCAGGCCGGGCAGCATCAGGTCCACCAGGACGTAGTCGGCGGCGTCCTGCCGCTGCGCCCGCAGCCCCTCCTCCGCCGTGGCCGCCCCGCGCGCCAGGTAGCCCTCGTCCTCCAGGGCCAGCAGCAGCGCCAGACGGATCCGGTCGTCGTCCTCGATCACCAGTACGCCCGCCATCGGGAAATCGTGCCCGGTGTGCGCCGGCGATGACGAACCGGCTGCGCCGTACGCGGGATTTGTCACGCAACTGACACACGTCCGCGCGGCGCTCGCCAACCTCGGCCCGCAGGCTGGGGACCGGACAGCGAACCGGAAGGAGGCCGATCGTGGGAGCGTCCCGCCCGGAGTGCACCGTACCGCTGGTGGAGGTGTGCGTCACCGACGACCTGGACCTGGCCGCGCTGGCCCGGTCCCGGCAGGTCTTCGACCGGCTCCTCGAACTGCGCCCGGCACACGTGGTGGTGGACCTCTCCGAATGCCGGCACCTCGACGCCGCCGCCGTCGGGCTGCTGCTCGACGTGCACCGGCAACTGGTCCGCCACGGGGGCGTGCTGACCCTGCGGGATCCCAGCGCCCGGGCGTTGCGCGTGCTGCGCGCCGCCCGGGTGTCCCGGGTGCTGCCCATGGTCACCACGCCCCGGGCCCTGCCGGTGGGCGGCGGGCTGGTCCCTGCCGCCGCCCACCGGCAGCCCGCCCCGACCCGGCTCCGGGAGTACACCCGGTGAGCGTCACCGGTATCGCCGCCGGCGTCGTCGTCGGGCTCGTGATCGGCGCGTTGGGCCGCCTCATCGTCCCCGGCCGCAAGCAGATCCCGGTCTGGCTCACCCTCGCCGTCGGCCTGGTCGCCGCGCTGCTCGGCACCATCCTGAGCCGGCTGGTCGGCATCGACAGCGACGGCTACACCCTGCGGCAGTTGATCGTGCAGGTCGGCCTGGCCGGGGTCGCCGTGGCGCTGGTCGTCGGCACCGCCGGGCGGCCCACCGAGTCCTGACCCCCGGATCCGGTCGTGGTCCGACGCGCGGGGTGTCCGGTCGACCACCGCGCGCCGGGCCACGGCCCACGCCGGCTTCCATCCTGATGGAGGAGAGACCGATGACCGTCGTACCGGACGACCCGCTGATGACGCTGATCTGCGACAGCTGCGGGACGGTGGCGAGCGGCCCGGCCTGCGTCCTGCCCGACGCCGAGGTGGTCTGGACGTTCGTCGCCGAGCAGGGCTGGACCGGCTCGCCGTTCGCCACCGGCCCGCACCGCTGCCCCCGCTGCGAACTGGTGCCCGGACCGGCCCCGGTGACGGCCCGCGCGCCCCGCCGCGCCGACACCCTCGGCGTGCTCGGCGTCGAACACCTCGACGAGGTGGTGATCGTCACCGCCGCCGGTGACCTGGACATCGCCACCGGCGACGACCTGCACGGCGCGCTGTCGGAGGCGGTCGACGCCGACCGGCACGTGGTGGTCGACCTGGTCCGGGTGCACCTGATCGACTCCACCGCGCTCGGGGTGCTGGTCCGGGCCCGGCAGGACGCCCGGCAGCGCGGACGACGGCTCAGCCTCGCCGGGCCGTCCCGGTTCGTCCGCACCGTCCTGCACACCATGCGGCTGGACCGGGTCTTCCCGGTCTTCGACAACCGGCGGGACGCGGTGCGCTGGTCCCGCTCCGCCACCGCCACCGAGCGGACCCCGCAGCGCAGCGCGGCCGGGTGAGGCCCCGACCGGCTCCCCCGGCCGGGGACACCCGGCGGGGCCGAGCCCCGCGCCGCGCTGCGGCTGCCCAGCAGCGCTGCGGCGCTCGGCCTCAGCGCGGCGCGGCGACGTGGGCCGACGGTTGCGGACCGAACGCGGTGAGGAACCGGTCCCGGAAGGTGTCCATCCGCCACACCGGCGCGTCCGGTCCGGGGCGCAGCCCCTCCTGCCAGCCCCAGTCGGCCACCCGGGCGAGCACCGCCGGATCGCGGGCGACGATGGTGATCGGCACGTCCCGGCTGGCGTTCGCCCCGGTGACCAGTGGGGACGGCTGGTGGTCACCGAGGAACACCAGCACCAGGTCGTCGTCGCCGTACGTCTCGACGTAGGAGATCAGGCTGTTCAGCGAGTACTCGATCGCCCGGCGGTAACCGGTGCGGACCTCGGTGGTGCTCCGCCCCACCACGTCCTTCGGGTTGAACGCCACAGACGTCGGCCGTTTGTAGATCGAGCCGTCCCCGACGTGGTCCCAGTCGAGCATCCGGGGGATCGCCGCCCACGGGGAGTGGCTGGAGATCAGTGGGATCTCCGCCATGATCGGGGCACGCCCGGGGGTGGCCCGCTCCCGGCGTTGGAAGGTGGACAGGGTGTACTGGTCGGGCATCGGCGCATAGCTGAACTGCGGTCCCCGGTAGTCCAGCCCCGCCGCGTCGAGGTAGCGGTCGTAGCCGAAGAACGCCCCCTCCGGCCAGGGCGAGGTGGCCGCCGGCATCACCCCGACCGACTGCCAGCCGGCCCGCCGGAACGCCTTGTTGAGGGTGAGCCGGTCGCTGGCCAGCAGGCTGTCGTGCCGTTGCTGGTTGTCGATCCACAGCCCGGACAGCAGCGTGTCGTGGGCCAACCAACTCCCCCCGCCGGCGGTGGGCGAGGTCAGGAAGCCGCTGCGGGCGGTGAACCCGGCGCTGGCCAGCCGCCGGGTGCCGCCGTCCAGCACCGCGCCGACCTGCCCGGCGAACTCCGGGTCCTCGACCGCGTCCCGGCCGTAGCTCTCCACGAAGGCCAGCACCACGTCCTTGCCGCGTAGCGCGGTGAGCAGCTGGTCACCCGGGGTGTCGCGGTAGGCGTCCCGGGCGACCTGGGCGGCGAACGCCCGCCGGTCCCGCAGCCCCGTGCCGACCTGGGCCACATGCTGCCCGACCAGGGTCGCCGTGCCGGAGTCGGCGATCGGCACGCCGAGAGTCGCGGCGGTCACCCAGAGGGCGGTGAGACCGGCCAGCACCCGGACGGTGGTCCGCCGGTGCCGGGCCGCCACCCGGGTCAGCCGTAGCACCGACCAGGTGGTCAGCACCAGGAGCGCGACCACCAGGGCGACCAGCCCCACGGCGGCGGCGACCGCCCCGCCGGTGCCCACCGAGTCGGCGACGAAGGCGTACCCGTCGTCCAGCAGCACCCAGTCGAGCACCAGGTCGAACGGGCGGGCCAGGCTGGCCGACATGCCCATGTCGAGCACCTTGACGATGGCGACCAACCCCAGCGCCACCCCGATCGGCAGCGCGACCCGCCGTCGCGCCCGGCCGGGCAGGGCCAGCAGGAGCGCGGCGGCGACCAACCCCTCGACCGGGACGCGCAGGAACGCGACGGCGGTCAGCTGGTCGAGCCGGTCCGGTGCGGTCAGCACCGCCAGGGTCAGCAACCCGGCCAGCACGGTGGTCACCCGGGCCGCGACGGCGGGCCACCGCCGACGTCCCGCCGCCACCGACGCGGGCACCGCCCCGACCGTCGGGTCCGGCACGTCGTCGGCGGACTCGGCGGGCCGGACCGGCGCGTCGTCCACAGCGGCCTCGACCGTCGGGGCCGGCGCGACGTCGCCGGTCCGGGCCGCCTCGGCGGCGGGTTCGGCGGTCGGGGCGGCGGGTTCTCCGAGCGGCGTGCTCCGGCGACGCAGGCGTGACAGCAACGACACTCCGAATGGTCCTTCCTGGGGAGGGCCCGGCGGCACGGCCGGGCAACGGGTCGACGGTCCGACTCAGACCGGCTGGTGGGCGACGAACGACCGGTCGGCGATGGCCTCGACCCGGGGCCGCACCGACGGTACGGACGGCAGCGTCGCGACGGACGACACCAACGGGACGGACGTCGGCGCGGCGATCCGGGCGGGCCGGTGCCACCACAGCCAGCCGACGTCGTGGCCGAACGACTCGACCAGCAGCGCCAACGCCACCGCGGCCAGCACGGCGGCCACCGGCCGGGCCAGCACCTCGGCGGCGACGACGAGCAGCAGGACGCCCTGCGCGGCGGCGACCACCTTGCGCCAGTAGCGCGGCGGCAGCGTCCCCCGCATCCAGGGCAGCAGCCAACCGGCGACGACGAAGGCGTACCGCAGGCCACCGATGGCGAGCACCCACGGCCCCACCGCCGGTGCCACCTGGACGCTGAGCACCAGGATGAGGAACGCGTCGACCTCCATGTCGAAGCGGGCCCCGAGCGCGCTGACCGTGCCGGTGCGACGGGCCACCCAGCCGTCCACCGCGTCCAGGGCCAGCGCCACCGCGGTCATCGGCACCAGCACCCCCAGCGGGGCGGAGCCGTCGAGGGCGGAGACGACCAGGGCGGTCACCCCGCCGACCAGCACCCCCCGGGCCAACGTCACCTGGTCCGCCGGCCCGAGCCGGTCGGCGGCGCGGCGGCGCAGACCGCGCCGCAGCGCGACACAGGTGACGACGCCGTACGCGAGGCCGGCCAGCCAGCCGGCGACGTCGAGCCCGACGGTCGCGGCCAGCCCGGCCAGCAGGACGGTCTGTACGGTCAGGCCGAGCACCGGACCGGTTCGAACCCTGGACACCCTGCCTCCGTGTTTATGATCGACGACTTCGGCAGTGGTACGGAGGCCGCGGCCGTTTCGTTCGGTTCCGCCGGCAGATGAGGAGAAAACCTCGTGACCCCCCATGCCCGCGCCTTCTGGCTCCGCTCTCCCGGGGTCGGTGAGCTACGGACGGTGACGCTACCCACTCCCGGACCCGACGAGGTGCTGGTCCGCAGCCTGTATTCCGGGGTGAGTCGCGGCACCGAGACGCTGGTCTTCACCGGCGGCGTGCCGCGCAGCCAGTACGCGGCGATGCGCGCCCCGTTCCAGGAGGGCGACTTCCCCGCCCCGGTCAAGTACGGCTACCTGAGCGTCGGCGTGGTCGAGGCCGGTCCGGCGGCGCTGCGCGGCCGGACGGTGTTCTGCCTCTACCCGCACCAGAGCGCGTACGTGGTGCCCGCGGCGGCGGTGACCCCGGTGCCGGACGACGTGCCGGCGGCCCGCGCGGTGCTGGCCGGCACGGTGGAGACGGCGGTCAACGCGCTGTGGGACGCCGCGCCGCTGGTCGGCGACCGGGTCAGCGTGGTCGGCGGCGGGATGGTCGGGTGCAGCGTCGCGGCGCTGCTGGCCCGGTTCCCCGGCGTCCGGGTCGAACTGGTCGACGCCGATCCGAGCCGGGCGGCGGTCGCCACGGCGCTGGGGGTGGACTTCGCCACCCCGGAGGCGGCGACCGGCGGGCGGGACCTGGTGGTGCACGCCAGCGCCAGCGGCGCCGGGTTGCAGCGCAGCCTGGACCTGCTCGCCCCGGAGGGCACCGTGGTCGAGCTGAGCTGGTACGGCGACCGACCGGTCGAGCTGTCGCTGGGCGGGGCGTTCCACTCCCGCCGGTTGACCGTGCGCAGCAGCCAGGTCGGCACGGTCTCCCCGGCGCGGGCCTCCCGGCGCGGCTTCGCCGACCGGCTGGCGCTCGCCCTGGAACTGCTCGCCGACCCGGTGTTCGACGCGCTGCTGACCGGGCGGTCCCGCTTCGCGGAGCTGCCCGACGTGCTCGACCGACTGACCTCGGGGAACCTCCCCGCGCTGTGCCATCTGATCACCTACGACGAGGAGTGACGCCGTGTTCAGCGTGACCGTACGGGACCACATCATGATCGCGCACAGCTTCCAGGGGGAGGTGTTCGGGCCGGCGCAGAAGCTGCACGGGGCCACCTTCGTCGTCGACGCCACCTTCCGCCGCCCCGAACTGGACGACGACGGCATCGTGGTGGATATCGGCCGGGCCACCGAGGAGCTGAAGGCGGTGCTGGCCGACCTGACGTACCGAAACCTGGACGACGAGCCGGCGTTCGCCGGGCAGAACACCACCACCGAGGTGCTGTGCCGGGCCATCGCCGACCGGCTCGCCGACCGGGTGCACGCCGGTGGGCTCGGCGCGGGCGCCCGGGAGCTGGCCGGGATCACGGTCACCCTGCACGAGTCGCACATCGCCTGGGCCAGCTACGAGCGGTCGTTGTAGACCATGCCGGCGGTACACGTCGTCCTCCCGGGCGACATCGACGACCCGGCCACCCCGAGCGGCGGCAACGCGTACGACCGGCGGGTCTGCGCCGGGCTGGCGGCAGCCGGGTGGACGGTGCGCGAGCACGGCGTACCCGGGGACTGGCCGCACCCCGACGAAGCCGCGCGGGCGGACCTGGCCGCAGTGCTCGCGGCCCTGCCGGCCGGCACGGTGGTGCTGCTCGACGGGCTGGTCGCCTCGACCGTGCCGGAGCTGCTGGCGGCGCAGGCCGGCCGGCTGCGCCAGGTGGTGCTGGTGCACATGCCGCTGGGCGACGCCGCCGAGGCCGACGCCCTGCGGCACGCCGACGCGGTGGTCACCACCAGCGGCTGGACCCGGGACCTGCTGCTGGCCCGGCACCCGCTGGACCCGGCCCGGGTGACGGCGGCCGTGCCGGGTGTCGACCCGGCCGACCCGGCCCCCGGCACGGTGGCCGGCACGGCGCTGCTCTGCGTGGCGGCGGTCACCCCGGTCAAGGGGCACGACGTGCTGGTCGACGCGCTGACCGGGCTGGCCGACCGACCGTGGACGCTGGACTGCGTCGGCGCGCTCGACCGCGATCCGGCCTTCGTGACCGGGCTGCGGCAGCGGGTCGAACGCGACGGGCTGGCCGGGCGGGTGCGCTGGCGCGGGCCGCTGACCGGACCGGCGCGGGACGCGGCGTACGCCGGGGCGGACCTGCTGGTGCTGGCCTCCCGTGCCGAGACGTACGGGATGGTGGTCACCGAGGCGCTGGCCCGGGGTGTCCCGGTGCTGGGCACCACCGCCGGTGGGGTGCCCGAGGCGCTGGGGCGGACCGCCGACGGCACCGCCCCCGGTGTGCTGGTGCCGCCGGGCGATCCGGTGGCCCTGGCCGGTGGGCTGCGCCGCTGGCTGCACTCGGCCGACCTGCGGGACCGGCTGCGCCGCGCGGCCCGGGACCGGCGGGTCGACCTGCCCGGTTGGCCGGCCACCACGACGGTGATCGCCCAGGTGCTGGACGGAGTACGGACATGACCGAGTACGCCACCGACCCGTTCGCCGACTGGCTGCGGCTGCGGGAACCCGCCGACGCCGACGCCCGCTGCGGGGAACTGGTCGACCTGCTCCGCGCCCGGCTCACCGGCAGGTCCGGCATCTCTGCCACCCCCGGGCACGGCCCCGGCTGGTCCGGCCCGGCGGTGCTCGGCCCCGACCGGTCCGCCATGCCGAAGCCCCGCCCCGGGAACCGGCCCCTGGTCGTGCACGACCTGGGCAGCGGCACCGGCTCGATGCTGCGTTGGCTGGCTCCGCTGCTGCCCGGCCCGCAGCGCTGGGTGCTGCACGATCGGGATCCGGGTCTGCTGGACCGGGCCGGCGCGACGGTGCCGGTCGCGGCCGACGGCAGCCCGGTCGAGGTGACCACCCGGCGGGGCGACATCACCCGGCTGACCGCCGCCGACCTTGCCGACGCCGGGCTGGTCACCGCGTCGGCGCTGCTGGACATGCTCAGTGCCGACGAGGTCGCCCGGATCGTGGCCGCCTGCGCGGGCGTCGGCTGTCCGAGCCTGTTCGTGCTCTCCGTGGTCGGTCGGGTGGTGTTCGACCCCGCCGACCCGCTGGACGCCGAGATCGCCGCCGCCTTCGACGCCCACCAACGGCGTACCGTCGACGGCCGGGTCCTGCTCGGCCCGGACGCCGCCGCGGCGGCCGGCGCGGAGTTCACCCGGCACGGGGTGCCGGTGGTCGTGCGGCCGAGCCCGTGGCGGCTCGGGCCAGACCGGGCGGCGCTGCTCGTCGAGTGGTTCGACGGCTGGCTCGACGCGGCCGTCGAGCAGCGCCCCGACCTGGCCGCCCGGACGGCCGGGTACGCCCGGTGGCGGCGGGCCGAGGCGGCGGCCGGTCGACTCACCGTCACCGTCGGCCACGACGACCTGCTCGCCGGGCGGGAATGAACCGGGTCGCCGGCCGGTACGTGAGAAAGGACAAGATCTTCCGAGGAGGAACCGCGTGTCACCGGACGCCACCGGCACATCTGCTGCCCGCGAGACCTCCGCCCGTCCTGCCGGGGCCGCGGCCTGGGCGTGGGTGAGCAACCTGGGCGGGGTGGGTCTGGTCGCGGCGCTGCTGTGGTGGCTGGGCACCGGGCCCGCCCTGGCCGGGCTGCGCCGGATCGACACCCCGGCGGTGCTGGCCGCGCTGGCGCTGGGCGCGCTGGCCACGGTCGGCTGCGCGTGGCGGTGGCGGCTGGTCGCCGAGGGGCTCGGCGTCCGGCTGCCACTGGGCACGGCGGTGGCCGACTGCTACCGGGCGGTCTTCCTCAACGCGACGCTGCCCGGCGGGGTGCTCGGTGACGTGCACCGGGCGGTGCGGCACGGCCGGGAGGCCGGTGACCTGGGTCGGGCCGTCCGGGCGGTGGTCTGGGAACGGACCGCCGGGCAGGTGGTCCAGGTGGCGCTCGCGGCGGTGCTGCTGCTGGCGCTGCCGTCGCCGGTGCGGCCGTACCTGCCGACGGTGACGGCGGTGGCCGTGGCGGTCGGCCTGGTGCTGCTGGTGCTGGTGCGGGCGCTGCCCCGATCGGGGCCGTCGCGTCGGGCGCGGGCGTTGCGCGCCGCCGCCGCCGACCTGCGGGCCGGGCTGCTGGGCCGGCGCACCGGGCCGGGTGTGCTGCTCGCCTCTACGGTGGTGGTCGGCTGCCACCTGGCGACGTTCGTGCTGGCGGCCCGGGTGGCCGGGGCCACCGCGCCACTGACGGTGCTGGTGCCGCTGACCCTGCTGGCCCTGTTGGCGATGGCGCTGCCCGCCAACGTGGCGGGCTTCGGCCCGCGCGAGGGCGTCGCCGCCTGGGCGTTCGGGGCCGCCGGCCTGGGGGCCGCCCAGGGGGTGTCGACCGCCCTGGTGTACGGGGCGCTGGTGCTGGTCGCCGCCCTGCCGGGCGCCGCCGTGCTGGTGCTGCGGGGGCGTCCGGCCGCGCTGCGCGAACGACGGGGTGACCGTACGGTGGGAGCCCAGGGTGGTTCCTCACCGGTACCCGCTGCCGGGCTGGCCGGCAGCACCTGACAGAGGAGACACATGTACGACGCACTGCCGGCCGCGACGGTCCGGACACAGGTCACGGTCCCGCTCCGGTTCCCCGACGGGTACGCCACGACGGCCCGGGTCTTCTCGTTCGACGGGCTGTTGGACGGTCGGGAGCACCTGGCGTTCGGGCTGGGCGACTGGGCGGGGGCGCTGCGCCGACACGCGGCGGGCGGGGCGGCGCCGCTGGTCCGCCCGCACAGCGAGTGCCTGACCGGGGACGTCTTCGGCAGCCAGCGCTGCGACTGCGGGCCGCAGCTACGCGAGGCGGTCCAGCGGATCACCGAGGCGGGCGGGTTCCTGCTCTACCTGCGTCAGGAGGGACGCGGCATCGGCCTCTACCCGAAGCTGGACGCGTACGCCCTCCAGGACGCCGGGTTGGACACCTACCAGGCGAACGTGGCGCTCGGGCACGACGAGGACGAACGGGACTACCGGGCCGCCGCGCAGATGCTGGCGGTGCTGGGCGTGCCGGAGCTGGTGCTGTTGAGCAGCAACCCGGACAAGGCCGAGCAGTTGGCCCGGCTGGGCGTGACGGTGGCCGAGGTGGTGCCGACCGGGGTGTTCCTGTCCCCCGCCAACGCCGACTACCTGGCGGCGAAGGCGAGCCGGGCCGCGGCCCGGTCCGTCGACCTGCCGTCGTTGAACTGAGATGGGTGTCGTGCCGGCCGGGACGGCGGCCACCGCCGAACCGGCGTCGACCGGGCGGCCGTACGTGCTGCTCAGCTGCGCCACGTCGATCGACGGGTACATCGACGACGCGACCGAGCAGCGGCTGCTGCTGTCCAACGCCGAGGACATGGAACGCATCGACGCCGTCCGGGCCGGCTGCGACGCGATCCTGGTCGGCGCGGGAACGATCCGGGCGGACGACCCCCGGCTGGTGATCCGCTCGGCACGGCTGCGGGCCACCCGGCAGGCCGCCGGGCTGCCGCCGTCGCCGGTGAAGGTGACCCTGACCGCCCGGGGACTGCTGGACCCGACGGCCCGGTTCTTCACCGTCGGCGACGCCGAGAAGATCGTCTACTGCGCCGGTCCGGCAGTGGCGAAGACCACCGAACTGCTCGACGGGCTGGCCACCGTGGTGGACTCGGGTGACCCGCTGGACCCGGCCCGCGCCCTGGCGGACCTGGCCGGCCGGGGGGTGGAACGGCTGATGGTGGAGGGCGGCGCGACGGTGCACGCCCGGTTCCTCACCGCCGGGCTCGCCGACGAACTGCACCTGGTGGTCGCCCCGTTCTTCGTCGGCGACCGCCGGGCGCCCCGGTTCGTCGGCGACGGCGCGTTCCCGTGGCATCCGGGCCGGCGGGCCAGAGTCGCCGAGGTACGCCAGATCGGCGACGTGGTGCTGGTGCGCTACGCCCTCTCGGAGCGCTGCGTCGACGGGTGAGAACGTCCTCACGCAGCGCACCGTCGACGGATGAACCGGTCGACGGGTCCGGTCCGTACCATTCGAGAGAGGCGACCGTCCGGTTCACTACGCTGCGTGGTAGCGGCCGACGGTACGGACGAGGAGTGGCGGGATGAGCGACCATCCCCAGATGCGGTGCGAATCATGGCGGGAGATCCTGTCGGCCCAGCTCGACGGGGAGGAGACCGCCGAGGAACGGGGCGCGGTCCAGGCGCACCTCGACGGCTGCGGGGACTGCCGCGCGTGGCACGAGGTCGCCGCCCTGGTGACCCGACGGGCCCGTACCCGGGTGGTGACGGCGGTACCGGACCTGACCGAGACGATCCTCGCCGCCGTGCCGCCGCCCCGCCGACGGCTCGTCGACCGGTGGCGGGGCGGGCTGACCAACGGCCTGCGGACGGCCCTGGGTCTGCTCGGCGCGGTCCAGCTCGCCCTCGGACTGGCCCAGGTGGGTCAGGGTGTCAGCGCCGAGCACCTGCACCCGACCGGGCAGCATCTGTGGCACGAGTCGGCGGCGTGGAACGTGGCGGTGGGTGCCGGCTTCCTCTTCGTCGCGCTGCGCCGTACCCCGCCTGCCGGGCTGCTGCCGATGCTCAGCGCCTTCGTCGCCACCCTGGTCCTGCTGTCGGTCAACGACCTGGTCACCGCGCAGGTGGCGGTGCCCCGGCTGATCAGCCACGGGTTCCTGGTCGGTGGCTATCTGATCACCGTGCTGCTGTTCCGGCTCGGCCCACGTCCGACCGGCCCGCCGCAGGGACGGCGTACCGGCCGGTCCCGGTGGCGGTTGCGCCTCGACGAGATCGACGAGCCCCGCCGGGTGGCGGCGCAGCCGTACGGCGCGCAGGCCAGCGACCGCCGGGTGGCCTGAGCCGGGCGCAGCGCAGCCACCTGGTTCCCGGGTCGCCGCCGATGTGGCCGCCGCCCGGGGTGCGGTACGGGGCCGGTTCAGTCGAGACCACGGATGAGGTGCGGCTCGGGGTCCGGGTCGGACCAGTCGCACTGTCCGCGCCGGTTCGCCCGCCCCCAGGCGTCCAGGGCGGAGGGTGCCCGGAGCGCCCCGGCCGGCCGACCGGTGCGGGGTCGGCCGGGCCCGGGTCGGACCTCGTGGTCGTCGGAGCTGTCGGTCATCGCGTCCCCCATGCCGAGACACCTCCCATCGTGGCCGGCACCCGGGCCGGACGCACCTTCGCTGTTGCCCAGCTCAACGCGCGATTCGTCTTCCGGCGACGGCCGGCGGGCCGAACCGGACGGGGTCCGCGAACCGGTCGCCGACGGGTGCCACCGACCCGCCGGTGAGAACGACGCGTCGCCATACCGCCACCGACCCGTGGTGAACTGCGGGTTCGGTAACGTGTCGAAGCGGCGGCACTGGTTTCGACCCAGTGGTGTCACCACCACCGAGACCCTGGAGGTGCGGTGAAGTACCTGATCCTGATCAGCCACAACGAGCAGGCGCGCGAAGTGTGGCAGGGCATGTCCGACACCGAACGGCAACTGGGCGTCGGGGCCCACGCCGCCCTCGTCGAAGAGCTGGCCGCGGCCGGCGAACTGATCGCCTCCGAGGCGTTGGCGGACCCGGCCACGGCCCGCCGGGTCCGGGTCGACCGGGGCCGCACGATCGCCACCGACGGTCCCTTCCCCGAGGTGAAGGAGTATCTCGCCGGCTTCTACCTGGTGAAGTGCGACAGCATCGAGCAGGCGGTGGCGCACGCCGCCCGGGTACCCGAGGCACGGCTCGGCCTGGTCGAGGTGCGGCCGGTCCTCGTCGCCGACCGGCCGGACGTGTGACCGTTACGACGGACGTCGAGGAGCTGCTGCGCGAACACGCGCCGCAGGTGCTCTCCACCCTGGTACGACGGCACGGCGACTTCGACACCTGTGCGGATGCCGTCCAGGAGGCCCTGTTGGCGGCAGCCGTGCAGTGGCCGGAGGAGGGGCTGCCGGCGAACCCCCGGGGTTGGCTGACCACGGTCGCCTCCCGCCGCTGGACGGAGCTGTGGCGCAACGACGCCGCCCGCCGTCGCCGGGAACGTGCGGTGGCCGTCCTCACCGGCCCGGGGCCCGCCCCGGTCTCCGCCGTGGACGACACGCTGACCCTGCTGATGCTCTGCTGCCACCCGGCGCTGACCCGGGTCTCCCAGGTGGCGCTCACCCTGCGGGCGGTCGGCGGGCTGAGGACCGCCGAGATCGCCCGTGCCTTCCTGGTGCCGGAGTCGACCGTCGCCCAACGGATCAGCCGGGCCAAGCAGCGCATCCGGGCCGGGGGCGCAGAGTTCCGGATGCCCGCCCCCGAGGACCGCCCGGCCCGGGTGGCCGCCGTGCTGGAAGTCCTCTACCTGATCTTCAACGAGGGCTACACGGCCAGCTCGGGGCCGGTGCTGAACCGGATCGAACTCACCGCCGAGGCGATCCGGCTGACCCGGCAGCTGCACGCGCGCCTGCCCGACGACCCGGAGGTCACCGGCCTGTTGGCGCTGATGCTGCTCACCGACGCCCGCCGGCCGGCGCGGACCCGGCCGGACGGGGCACTCGTCCCGCTGGCCGAGCAGGACCGGTCCCGGTGGGACGGGCGGGCCATCGCCGAGGGCGTCGCGCTGATCACCCGGACCCTGGCGAGCGCGCCGGTCGGGCCGTACCAGGTGCAGGCGGCGATCGCCGCGGTGCACGACGAGGCGTCCCGCGCCGAGGACACCGACTGGCCGCAGATCCTCGGGCTCTACAACGTGCTGCGGCGCATCGCGCCCGGCCCGATGGTCGCGCTCAACCGGATCGTGGCGGTCGCCATGGTGGACGGGCCGGAGGCCGCGCTCACGGAGCTGACCACCGTCCAGACCGATCCCGTGCTCGCCGGCAACCACCGGGTGTACGTCGTCCGGGCGTACCTGCTCGACCTGCTCGGTGACCGGGCAGCGGCCCGGCGGTGCTACCTGCTGGCGGCCCAGGCGACGCTCAGCGTCCCGGAGCAGCGTTTCCTGCGACTGCGCGCGACCCGACGAGCCTGACCACCGGCGGCGCTCCGGCCGGTCGCCGGGCGCGGCCCGCACCTGGCCCCCACTCGGACGGGTGCCGACGCCCGTGCTGCCCTCCTCGACTCGGCGCACGCCAGGTGCTGCTGACCGGATGTCGAAGCCGGCCCGGTGGTCTCGACATACGGGTGGATGGACCGTCGAGCCTTCAGGAGGCACCCATGAAGTACCTGATCATGATCAGTCACGACCGGCAGACCCGGGACGCCTGGCAGCGGATGTCCGACACCGAGCGGGAGATGGGCTTCAAGGCGCACGCATCGCTGGTGGAGGATCTGGCCGAGTCGGGTGAGCTGGTCGTCTCCGCGGCGCTCGCCGACCAGGGCCAGGCCAAGAAGGTCCTGGTCAGCGCCGGCCGGGTCGCGACCATCGACGGCCCGTTCCCCGAGTTCGAGGCGTACGTCGCCGGGATCTACCTGATCGAGTGCGACAGCATCGAGCAGGCGGTCGGGCACGCCGCCCGGATCCCCGAGGCCAACTTCGGCCTGGTCGAGGTCCGTCCGGTGCTCGGTGCCGGTGGCCCCGACATGTGACGGCCCGCCCACGCGGTGGACCCGCGGCACCGGTCGGTGCCGCGGGTCCACGTCCTTCGGGCGGGCCGTCCGCCACTTCGGCCGACCGACAGCGCGCCGGCCATGTCGTACCGCTGACCGGGTTCAGACCCGGGCCGGGACGGCGTCGCCTGCGGCACCGGCGGCGTGTTCGTCGGCGGTCGGGGTGGGGTCGGTGTCGTGGTCCTCGTCGACCATGGTGCTCTCGTCGAAGGGACGTTCCCCGGCCAGTACGGCGCGGGCCTGCTCCCGGTCGAACTCGCCGGTCCAGGTGCCGACCAGGACGGTGGCGACGGCGTTGCCGGCAAAGTTGGTCAACGCGCGGGCCTCGGACATGAACCGGTCGATGCCGACGATCAGGCCGACCCCGTCGACCAGGTCCGGCCGGTGCGACTGGAGTCCACCGGCGAGGGTCGCCAGGCCGGCGCCGGTGATGCCGGCAGCGCCCTTCGACGCGATGATCATGAAGACCAGCAGCGAGACCTGCTCCCCCACCGACAACGGGTCGCCCATCGCGGCGGCGATGAACAGCGAGGCCATGGTCAGGTAGATCGCGGTGCCGTCCAGGTTGAACGAGTAGCCGGTCGGCACCGTGATCCCGACCACCGGGCGGCTCACCCCGACGTGCTCCATCTTGGCGATCAGCCTCGGCAGCGCCGATTCCGACGACGAGGTGGAGACGATCAGCAGGAACTCCCGGCCCAGGTAGCGCAGCAGCGAGAAGATCGAGATCCGGGCGATCAGGCGGAGCAGCAGGCCGAGCACGACGACCACGAAGAGCAGGCAGGTGGCGTAGAAGCCGAGCATGATCTGGGCCAGGCTCTTCAGCGCGTCCACGCCCGTCGCGCCGACCACGGCGGCCATCGCGCCGAACGCGCCGATCGGGGCCAGCCACATCACCATAGAGAGGATCTTGAAGACCAGCCGCTGGATGACGCCGACCGCCCGCAGCACCGGCTCGCCCCGGCCGCCCATGCCCTGCACGGCGAAGCCGACCAGCAGGGCGACCAGCAGGGTCTGGAGCACCTCCCCGCCGGTCAACGAGGAGAGCAGCGAGGTCGGGATGATGCCGAGCAGGAAGTCGACGGTGCCCTCGCTCTCCCCGCCGGCCGCCTGCTGCCCCGCGCCGGCCAGTTCGGCGTTGAGCGCGAGCCCCGAGCCGGGGTGGACCAGGTTGCCGACGACCAGGCCGATCGCCAGCGCCACCGTCGACATGACCAGGAAGTAGCCCAGCGCCAGGCCGCCGACCTTGCCGACCTTGGCCGCCTGCCGTACCGAGCCGACGCCGAGCACGATGGTGCAGAAGATGATCGGGCTGATCATCATCTTGATCAGCGCGACGAAGCCGGTGCCGAGGGGCTTGAGTTCCTGCGCCGCGTCCGGGGCGGCGAGGCCGAGGGCGATGCCCGCGAGGACGGCGACGATCACCGCGATATACAGGTAGTGGGTGCGGTCCCGGCGGGGGCGCACGGCAGGTGCGCTGGTGGTGGGGGTCTCCATGAGTGAGACTGTGGTCCAGGTCTCACCCGGAAGCAGCCTTGCGTTCATTCTGTTCACCGGCGTGAAGCGTCGACGAAACGCCGACCTGAGCGGAGGGGCCGAGGGGCCGGAGGGACATGACCGCACGGAAGTGGAGCATCGCCGGGCAGCTCTTCGCCCTCCAGGCGCTGGTGGTCACCCTGCTGGTCACCGCCGGGGCGCTGGGCGCCGCGTTGCTGGCCCGCGCCGACGCCCGGGAGGCCGCCACCGACGAGGTGCTCGCGGTGGCCGAGACGGTGGCCCGCGCGCCCCAGGTGGTCGACGCGCTGGCCGACCCGGACCCGACGGCCACCCTCCAGCCCTACGCCGAGTCGGTGCGCGCCGCCACCGGAACGGACTTCGTGGTGGTGATGGCCCCGGACCGGACCCGGTACACCCATCCCGACCCGACGCAGATCGGCCAGCCGTTCATCGGCGAGATCGGCCCGGCGCTGGCCGGCCACCCGTGGACCGTGGTCAACACCGGCACCCTGGGCGAGTCGGTCCGCGCCGTCGTCCCGGTACGCGACCCGGACGGCACGGTGACCGGGCTGGTCTCGGTCGGCATCACCACCGAGTCGATCAATCGCAGCCTGCTCTCCCGCGCCCCCGTGCTGCTCGCCGTCGCCGCCGCCGTACTGGCCCTGGCCGGGCTCGGCTCGTGGCTGCTCAGCCGCCGGCTGCGCCGGCAGACCCACGGCCTCGGCCCGGCCCAGATGACCCGGATGTACGAGTACTACGACGCGGTCCTGCACTCGGTCGGCGAGGGGCTGCTGGTGGTGGACGCCCGCCAGCGGATCGCCCTGGTCAACGACGAGGGCAGGCGGCTGCTCGGGCTGACGCCCGACGCCCCGCTGGTGGACCGCCCGGTGACCGACCTGGGCCTGCCGCCGGACCTGGTCGAGCTGGTCACCACCGGGCGGCCCGCGCACGACGAGCTGATCCTGACCGCGGACCGGGCGCTGGTGGCCAACCAACGCCCCACCGACCTCGACGGACGGGCCCAGGGCAGCGTCTTGACCCTGCGCGACCACACCGAACTGCGTGCGCTCAGCAGCGAGCTGGACTCGGTGCGCGGGCTCACCCAGGCCCTGCGCTCCCAGGCGCACGAGGCCGCGAACCGACTGCACACCGTACTCACCCTGGTCGAGCTGGGCCGGGCCGACGAGGCGGTCCGGCTGGCCACCGAGGAGCTGACGCTGGCTCAGCAGCTCACCGACCAGGTGGTGGGGGCGATCGCCGAGCCGGCGCTGGCCGCCCTGCTGCTCGGCAAGTCCGCCCAGGCCGCCGAGCGGGGCGTCGACCTGACCGTCGAGCCGGACTCCCGCCTCGACGTCGGTACGCTGCCCGCGGCCGATCTACTCACCGTGGTCGGCAACCTGGTCGACAACGCGCTGGAGGCGGTGGCCGACGCGCCGCCACCTCGGCGGGTGCGGGTCCGGGTGAACGAGGAGGCCGACGAGGTGGTGGTCGAGGTGGCCGACAGCGGGCCCGGCCTGCCGTCGGAGCAGGTGGCCGACGCGTTCCGCCGGGGCTGGTCCACCAAGCGTGCGGGCCGGGGCATCGGGCTGGCCCTGGTCGGTCAGGTGGTCACCCGGCACGGCGGCCGGTACGACGTCGAGCCCGCTCCCGAGGGCGGCACGGCCTTCCGGATCAGGCTGCCGGTCGCCTCGGGGAGCCCAGGGTGAGCGACGACATCCGGGTGCTCGTGGTCGAGGACGAGGAGCTGATCGCCGAGGCGCACCGCGCGTACACCGAACGGGTTCCCGGTTTCCGGGTGGTGGGGGTGGCGCGGACCGCGCGGGCGGCGCTGGCCGCGCTGCGCGCCGGGGACGCGGTGGACCTGGTGCTGCTCGACTTCCACCTGCCCGACCTGCACGGCCTGGAGGTGTGCCGGGCGATGCGGGCGGCGGGCAGCTCCGCCGACGTGCTCGCGGTGACCTCGGCCCGCGACCTGGCGATGGTCCGCGCGGCGGTCGCCCTCGGGGTGACGCACTACCTGCTCAAGCCGTTCACCTTCGCCGCCTTCCGCGACAAGCTGGAGCGCTACGCGGCGTACCGGGCGCAGGCCTCGGCGGCCGGTGCGGTGGCGGCACAGCACGAGGTGGACCGGATGTTCGCCACCCTGCGCGGCACCCGGGCGGACACCCTGCCCAAGGGGCTCGGCGCGGAGACCCTGGACGCGGTGCTGGCGGCGCTGCGCAGCCGTCCCGGACAGTCCGCGTCGGAGGTCGCCGAGCGGACCGGGACGTCCCGGGTCACCGCCCGGCGCTACCTGGAGCACCTGGCCGACACCGGACGGGTCACCCGCAGCCCCCGCTACGGCACCCCCGGCCGGCCGGAGGTCGAGTACCGCCCCACCTGAGCGGTCCGCCGCGTTGGCCGGTGCCGCCGGCCGTGGGCGCAACTCAGCCTGGAGGCGCGGCGACGCTGGCCCGCGTGACCAGGGTCGGGGCGATGGTGTGCCGCTCCACCGCCCCCGGCCCGGCCTCGATCTGCCGCAGCAGCATCGCCAGGCCGGCGCGGGCCACCGCGTCGAAGTCCGGCCGGACGGTGGTCAACGGCGGGATGAAGTACGCCGCCTCCGGCACGTCGTCGAAGCCGACCACGCTGATCTCCTCCGGCACCCGGCGACCCCGTTCGCTCAGCGCCCGCAGCACCCCCAACGCGAGATGGTCGTTCGCGGCGAAGACCGCCGTCACCTCCGGCATCCGGGCCAGCATCTGCCCACAGCGGTAACCGGACGCCGCGCTCCAGTCGGCCGCCAACACCGGCGGCACCTCCGCCCCGGCCGACCGCAACGCCGCCCGCCAGCCCTCCAACCGGCCGGCGCTGTCGAACCAGTCCGCCGGGCCGGACACGTGCCAGACGGTACGGTGCCCGGCGTCCAACAGGTGGCGGGTGGCCAGCCCGGCCCCCGCCGCCTGGTCGACGGTCACCAACGCCGCCTCCCGGGCCGGATCGCCGTCGACGGTGACCAGCGGCACACCGTGCGGGAGGTGGTCGAGCGCCTCGTCGGCCGAGGCCACCGGGGCGATCACCACGATGCCGGCGACCCGATGGTCGAGGTGCCGCTCCACGGCGGCGGAGATCGACCGCCGGTCGAGCGTGCTGACGCTGCCCACGCTGACCGCGAAACCGGCCGCCGCGGCGGCCTGTTCCAGGGCCGCCAGCAGCGACGCCGGCCCGTACAGGGTGCTGTTCTGGGCGACCACGCCGATCAGATGGGACCGGCCGGTGACCAACGCCCGCGCCGCCCGGTTCGGTCGGTAGCCCAGCTCGGCGATTGCCGCACGGACCCGTACCCGGGTCTGTTCCCGCACATTCGGGTGGTCGTTGAGCACCCGGGAAACCGTCTGGTGGGAGACTCCCGCCAGGCGGGCGACGTCCGTCATCGCAGGACCACGCATGGAGCCATTATCCACCGGGGCGCACGTGCCGGTCGCGGCCCGGTCACCCGTGTCCGCGCCGGTCGGCGGCCGGAAGTTCCGGTGCGGCCGGTCGGGTTGCCAACCCGACCCGGGGTTAACGATACTCATGGATGTTCCTGAGCCGGACATGATCGAGCGCCGGGCAGCCTCGATCGGAGCAGCCGCATTTCCGCGATCCTCCGGAGGAACCTGTCCCATGAGATCCAGGATCAAACTGTTCGGCACCGCCCTGGTCGCCGCCGCGCTCACCGCGCTGGCGGCGATCGCCGCCCCCACACCGGCCTCGGCGGCGTCGCTGACCCAGGTGACGAACTTCGGCAACAACCCGAGCAACCTCCAGATGTACCTGTACGTGCCGAACAACGTCGCGGCCCGGCCCGGCCTGCTGGTGGCGGTCCACTACTGCACCGGCAGCGGCCCGGCGTTCTACTCCGGCACCCAGTACGCGGCCCTGGCCGACCGGTACGGCTACATCGTCATCTACCCCTCGGTGACCCGCAGCAGCAAGTGCTTCGACGTCTCCTCACCGCAGGCGCTGCGCCGCGACGGCGGCAGCGACCCGGTGGGCATCAAGTCGATGGTCGACTACGTCCGGGCCCGGTACCCCGTGGACGGCAACCGGATCTTCGCCACCGGCACCTCGTCCGGGGCGATGATGACCAACGTGCTGCTCGGCGACTACCCCGACGTGTTCGCGGCGGGCTCGGCCTTCGCCGGGGTGCCGTTCGGTTGTTTCGCCACCACCGACGGGTCGGAGTGGAACAGCCAGTGCGCCAACGGGCAGGTCACCAAGACCGCCCAGCAGTGGGGCGACCTGGTACGCAACGCGTACCCCGGGTACACCGGCAAGCGCCCCCGGATGCAGTTGTGGCACGGCACCAACGACGAGACCCTGCGCTACCCGAACTTCGGTGAAGAAATCAAGCAGTGGACCAACGTCAACGGGCTGAGCCAGACGCCGACCTTCACCGACACCCCGCAGTCCGGCTACACCCGTACCCGGTACGGCAGCAGCGGCGGCATGGCGCAGGTCGAGGCGATCAGCATGCAGGGCGTCACGCACAACCTGCCGGTCGACGCCGCCCAGGCGATCCGCTTCTTCGGCCTCGACGCCCCGGCGACCACCACCCCGCCGACCACCCCACCCCCGACCACCGCCCCGCCGACCACCGCCCCGCCCACCACGCCACCGCCGACCACGCCACCGCCGACCACGCCACCGCCGCCGACCACGCCGGGTCCGGGGGCCCTCTGCCGGGTCGAGTACACCGTCAACGCGTGGAACACCGGCCTGACCACCGCCATCACGATCACCAGCCTCAACGATACGGGGGTCAACGGCTGGAGCCTGGCGTTCACCCTGCCGGCCGGGCAGACCATCACCAGCGGCTGGAACGCGACCTACTCGCCGACCAGCGGAGCGGTCACCGCCCGCAACGTCTCGTACAACGCGAACATCGCGCCGGGGGCCTCGGTCAGCATCGGCTTCCAGGCCAACCACACCGGCGACACCGGGAAGCCGCCCTCCTTCACCCTCAACGGCTCCCCCTGCTCCGTCGCCTGATCCATCGTGCGGGCACCGGCCTCCCGCCGGTGCCCGTACCCCGGTCGGCGGTGGTAGGCAACGTCCGAGGCGTCGCCACCACCGCCGGCACGGAAACAGCGATGCCCGCCGATGGCAACAAGGTTGTACGGGAGAACCGGACATCTCCGGCGTCCCGGCGATCAGCAGCGGATCACCCCCGCGATGCGCGGGGAACATTCCGACGTTGGCAATGCGCGTCACGATCCCCTCGGGATCACCCCCGCGTGCGCGGGGAACAGGCCGTGGCCGCCGACCTACGGCAGCCGCGCCTGGGATCACCCCCGCGTGCGCGGGGAACAGTAGCCGCCCACAGCGCGGACGCGACTACACCGGAGGATCACCCCCGCGTGCGCGGGGAACAGACGGACAGAACACTCACCCCGTCCACGCTGGCGGGATCACCCCCGCGTGCGCGGGGAACAGCCTTCCTGAGCTGGGACGCTATAGATCAACTTCTCGGATTTCCTTCACTTTGCTTCACACGGGCCACCTCTTGGCAGCGCATCCGTTGGACGGCGTGAGGCCCGGCCACAACGTACGTGAGCTTACTGACGTGCCCTCGCGAACTCGACAAAGACCCGCCAAGCCGCCGGACCGAAGGTGAGCGTCCCACCAGCACGATCCTTTGTGTCACGGACGAGAACCACGTCGGGAAGGTTGTCCGCGACCTCGACGCACGACCCGCCGTTGTTGCCGCTCTTCGCACTCTTGCGCCACCGGGCGTCAGTCAGGTCCATGTTTCCGCCGCCTCCTTGATCAGGTCCAGCGATCGAGGACGGGAGAGGGTCTCGCTCCTGATGTACTCCCATCTGCGGTTCAGCGTAGCAACGTCCGCAGGTTCATTGACGATCTCCGCTCGCGTCCGACTGTCGAAGTTATGCAGTCTCGGTCGAGGCGGTGGGAGCGCCCAGTGCGCGCAGTTCGTCCAGGTAGGCTGCGACCTCCCGCTCTGCCGGGTACCGGTCCGCGAGGAGTTGACGCAACTCGCCGGACACCATCAGCAGCGAGGGCAGTGACTTCCGCGCGCCGGAGATCGCTCGACGCCCCCAGTCGACGGCCCGGTCGACATCCCCTTCCCTGGCCGCAAGGACGCCGCGTGTCAACTGCGCCTCGGCAATGCGCATCGGCAGACGCGGCGTTCCGTCGAGATGGGTGCTGGAGCGCACCACCTCATCCGCGTACACCGCCGCCCGCTCGTTGTCGCCGACCAGCCGATAGCAGTCCATGGCGTAGAAATCGAACTTGGCGGGATCGACCACGAAATGATGGTCCACATCCTCGGGATAGGGGAGCTTTTCGAGGATGGTCCGGCCGTGTTCGAGTGCCAACTCCATCTCTCGCCGGTCACCTATTCGAGCCCACGCCTTCGCCCGCTGCGCCGCGAGCTGAACGGTGACGCTGCGGTCGCTGGCGACGGACTCCCCCGCACTGGACGCGGCGATCACCCCCCGATAGTCGCCCTGTGTGATGGCGAACCATGCCGCCAGTTCGTGAGCCCAGCCCATCACGTCGGCGTCTCCGGCCTCCTCACCGAGCGAGAGCGCCACCCGCCGGGTAGCTCTCGCGTCGCGCCGTCGACCCATGTCGTACTCCACGCAGCCGACGAGCAGAGACACCGTTCCGGCGAGCGACAACACCTCCCGGTGCTGAGTGAGGGTCAGCCGCCGATCGAGGAGGTCGCAGATGCGGCGGAGCCAGGCATGGCCTTCGACCGAGAGTTGCTCCGGACTCGCGTACGGATACTCCGCGCAGAGCCGGTCGGCGGTGATGCGCAACGCTTCGAGCGTCCCGGCGGAAACGTCGGAAAGCCGGAGGCGGGACACCAGTTCGAGGGTGTTCATGCCTACGCCTTCCAGCAGCTCAACCTTGGTGCTGCGCCGGCCTGGACGAGGGAAGAAGGCGGAACTCACCGTACCGAAGGTCTTTGCGATGAGCGGCTTGTAGAAGTCGTCGGGCTCGACCTCCCCCGACTCCCACCGTTTCCAGTTTCTCGACAAGCTCGAGAGGGCCGGAATCGCCTGGTCGGAGTTGCTTTCGAGCACGCGAACCGCGTCCACCTGTGACCAACCGCGCGCCTGCCGCTCGGCCCTCATCCGTCGCGCCCACCGGGGCCGGTCGTCGTGGGCACTGTCGCTTCCCATACCGCCAGTATCCCGCCTCAACCTCGGCAGATCGCCGGCCGCAACCGGGGACCAGCACGATGAGACACCGCCCGATCAGGCCGGGCGACCTGCTACACCTCACCCGCGCCACCTCACCCCAGTTCACCAAACCGATCACCGTGAGAGCCATCCGCGAACTGGTCGACCAACACACCTACGACGGATGGCTATGGATCACCGCGTACCAGCTGAACGCCGCCGGAGACGCGGTCCGACACCGCGAACTGTTCCTCCGACGCGACGGCCTGCGCTGGCTGACCACGATGCCGACGACCCGCCGCGACGCCCCCCGCCCCGGACCCGACACCGCCCGGCACCGGCGGTGACCTCATGACCGGCCCCCTGCCGGGCCGACACACTCCATAGCGGCCGACCGGTTCCTGAGCTGGCACCACCCACCCGACTGACCGGACCAGCGCGACAGGTGGGACGGGCCGGTTTCACCGATCGGTTACCGCCGCTTCGGTGGGTGCGTCCGCTGAGGCAGGTCGATACCCTGGCCCGAGACGGGGGTTCACCGGGGCCGCGCGCCCGGCGTCGCCGGCTGCCCGGGACAGGTCGGGCGGTACGGCTGTCGGATCGATCGCGAGTTGCCCCGACCGCCACCGCTGCCATCATCGATCGTCCCGAGGAGCCGCCATGCCGCTGACCCCACCGACGAGATCACCGAAACGCCACCTGCTCGCCCTCACCCTCGCCCTGGGCGCGGTCGCGTTCGTCGGGGCCCCGGCGAACGCCGCCCCGGCGAACGCCGCCCCGGGGAACGCCGCCCGGCCGTCGGCCGCGCGGGCCGCCGACTGGACGCCCCTACCGGGCACGGCGCAGGCCCGGTCCGCGCCGGCCACCGTCACCTACGGCGGTGCCCTGCACGTCTTCGTCCAGGGCACCGGCGGTCAGGTACGGGTGAACCGCTACACGTCGAACACCGACGCCTGGTCCGGCTGGGCCACCGTGCCCGGTGACGCGGCGGCGACGTCGGCACCGACGGCGACCGTCTACGGCGGCTACCTGCAGCTGTTCGTCCAGGCCGGCCAGAAGGTGCGCGCCAACCAGTACTCCCTGGAGACCGGCACCTGGTCCGGCTGGACCACGGTCCCCGGCACCACGGGTGCCTCGTCGGCCCCGGCCACCACCGTCTACGGCGGTGACCTGCACCTGTTCGTCCGGGGCGCGAACGGCAAGGTGCGCACCAACCGGTACTCGCTGGACACCGCCACCTGGTCCGGCTGGGAGACCCTCGCCGGCCCGACCGGTGCCAACTCGGCCCCGGCCACCACTATCTACGGCGGTGACCTGCACGTGTTCGTCCGGGGCACCAACGGCAACCTGCGCACCGACCGGTACTCGTTGTCCACCGGCGCGTGGTCGGGCTGGAGCGACGTGCCCGGCAGCGCGGGCGCGACGTCGGCGCCGGGGGTCATGGTCTACGGCGGCGGGCTGCACGTCTTCGTCCGCAACACCGGCAACGACCTGCGGACCAACTGGTACCTCCAGGACACCGACGCCTGGGCGGGCTGGAGCACGATCGACGGCCCCGGCGAGGCGATCTCCGCTCCGGCGGGGAGCGTCTACGGCGGTCTGGTGCGGCTCTTCGTCCGGGGTGCCGGCGACGAGATCTACCAGGGACAGCCCTAGCAGCAGCCGGCCCGGCGGCCCCGCCGACGCTGCCCCGTCCACCGTCGAACCGGTGGGCGGGGCAGCGTCGCGTCCCCCGGCCGCGCGCCGGTGCCCTGCCGGCGACCCACCGCCAGATTCTCGACCGGTGCCCTGTGTCACCGACTTCGACACACCGCCCGAGGCCGGCGGCCGGCGAGGTCCTAGAGTGTCGGCATGGCTGTGCAGGCGCAGGGGCGGCGGGCGATCGTGGTGGGCAACAGCGACGGCGTCGGGCTGGCGCTCACCCGGCAACTGGTGGCGGCCGGCTGGACCGTCGCCGGGCTGTCCCGCAGCGCCAGCGACCTGACCGCCCCCGGGTACGACCACCACGTCGCCGACGTCACCGGCGACGACTACCGGGCGGTGCTGTCCGAGGTGGTCGGCCGGCTCGGCGGGGTCGACGTGTGTGTCTACGCGGCGGGTGTCGGCGAGATCTTCGACGTCGGTGACCTGGCGGCGCAGACCAGGGCGCTGGAGGTCAACCTGATCGGTGCGGCGCGCACCGTGGAGGTCGTCGTACCGGCGATGGTGGCCGGGGGCGGCGGTCACCTGGTGGGCCTGTCCAGCCTCGCCGACGCCGGACCGTCGGCCCAGGCCCCCGGCTACGCCGCGTCCAAGGCCGGGCTGACGTCGTACCTGGTCGGGCTGCGGGGCGCGCTGCGTCCCCACGGGGTACGGGTGACCGTCGTCCGGTTCGGGTTCGTCGACACCAAGATGGCCAAGTCGCCGGTGAAGCCCATGCTGCTCAGTGTGGAGCAGGCCGCCGACGTGGTGCGCGACTGCCTGCGCACCGGGCCGGCGGTCGTCTCCCGGCCCCGCCGGATGGCCGTGCTGGCGCGGGCGGCCGGGGTCGCGGCGACGGTGGCCGCCCGGCGTTGAGCCGTACCGGCCGCGGCGACCGGGGCCGACCGGCGGCACGGCACGGCGGCACGACGCCACCCGTGCCCACCGCCTTGAACTCGACGGGACCGCCGTGGGATTCTGATGCGTCGATGACTTGCCGCGCGCGGGGCTGACAGTCGTCCAAGGGCAACCGGGAGCCGGTGGGTTTTCCGGGGGACGGCGACAAGTGCGACGGAACGATGCCAACAGTCCGTCCATCAGTCCCGCCCGCCGTATCGGCACCTTCGTGGTGTGACGCGACCCCGATCAGCCGGGCGGTGCACTGTGGTGACCCACGAAGGAACCCGAATGAACAGAGATCTCGCCCCACCGTCGCGCCCGACGCAGCGCGGCCGGGGGCGCTGGACGGCGCTCACCGTGAGCCTGCTGCTCGCCACCGGCGGGCTCGCCGCGACCGGTCCGTCCAGCGCCGGCGCGGCGTCGGACACGGTCGCCGTGACCGTCAACGCCAACGCCGGGCTGGCCACCGTGCCGGACACCGCGCTGGGTGTCAACCACGCCATCTGGGACTCCCAGCTCGGCACCGCCGAAACGTCGGACCTGCTCAAGGCCGCCGGGGTCCGGATGATGCGCTACCCGGGCGGCTCGTACGCCGACATCTACCACTGGCGCGACCACACCGCGCCCGGCGGGTACGTCGCCCCGAACACCGACTTCGACACCTTCATGGCCGCCGCCCGGCGGGTCGGCGCCCAGCCGATGATCATCGCGAACTACGGCACCGGCACCCCGGCCGAGGCGGCCGACTGGGTGCGCTACGCCAACGTCACCAAGGGGTACGGCGCGAAGTACTGGACCATCGGCAACGAGAACTACGGCAACGGCCTGTACGGCTCGGCCTGGGAGGCCGACGACCACCCCGACAAGAGCGCCACCCAGTACGCCCGGCTGGTCGTCGAGTACGCCGACGCGATGAAGGCGGTCGACCCCACCGTCAAGGTCGGCGCGGTGCTGACCATGCCGGGGAACTGGCCGGACGGGATCACCGCCGGCAGCGACCCGGGGCCGTGGAACCGGACCGTGCTCTCCATCGCCGGCCCGAAGATCGACTTCGTGGACGTGCACTGGTACCCGGGTGGCAGCGCCGCCGAGTCGCTGGCCCGGACCGCCCACATCGACGAGGCGGCCCACCTGCTGCGCGACCACCTCGCCCGGTACGCCGGCCCGAACGCCGCCCGGATCGGCATCAGCTTCACCGAGCTGAACGTCGGGACCGGCCAGAACACCCAGCCCGGCGCGCTGTTCCTCGCCGACGCCTACAGCGACCTGCTGGAGAACGGCGTCTTCACGGTCCAGTGGTGGAACGTGCACAACGGCATCGGCACCGTGTCGGAGGTGGCCGGGCAGACCGACTACGGCGACTTCGGGCTGCTCTCCAGCGGCGGCTGCACCGCCGACAACTCGGTCTGCGAGCCGCCGCTGAACACCCCGTTCGCCCCCTACCACGGGCTGTCCATGATGAACCTGTTCGCCCGGCCGGGGGACCAGTTCGTCCGCGCCGCCACCGACCAGTCACTGGTCACCGCGCACGCCGTCCGGCGGGCCGACGGGGACCTCGCGGTGCTGCTGGTCAACAAGGACCCGGACACCGCGCACCCGGTCACCATCGACTACGCCGGCTTCACCCCGTCGGGTGCCGCGCCGACGACGCACACCCTCACCAACGGGGCGTCCGCCGTCGTCACCGGCCAGTCCGGCAGCGCGACCAGCCGTACGCTGCCGCCGTACTCGCTGACCACGCTGGTGCTGCGGCCCTCCGCGCCGGTCACCGCCCACCCCGCGCCGCCGGGGCAGCCCACCGCGAGCGGGGTCACCGACCGGGCGGCGGCCATCTCCTGGCCGCCGGCCCCGCCGAAGGGCGCCCCGATCGCCAAGTACGAGGTGTACCGGCAGAACGGGACGGTCAGCGAGCAGCTCGGCGAGACGGCCGACACCTCGTTCACCGTCGGCAACCTCGTCCCGGGCACCCGGTACACCGTCAACGTGCTGACCCGGGACACCACCGGGAAGGTCTCCTGGTCGTCGCCGCCGGTCACCTTCACCACCGGCGGCCCGACCGACAGCACCTGCACCGTGCGGCCCACCGTCGCCAGCGACTGGGGCAACGGCTGGGTCGGCAACGTCGAGATCGTCAACAACGGGGCGAACCCCGTCGACGGCTGGACGTTGACGTGGAGCTGGCCCACCGGCTGGCAGCAGGTGAGCAGCGGCTGGAGCGCCACCTGGACCCAGACCGGCCGTACCGTGACGGTCACCAGCACCGACGACAACCGGCGGATCGCCGCCGGTGGCAGCACCACCGCCGGTTTCGTCGGCTCCTACGGCGGCCCGAACGTCCCGCCCACCAGCTTCGTCCTCAACGGCACCCCCTGCACCATCGGGTAACCGAAGCCGGGTGGCCGTCGGCGCAGAGGTGCTGCGTCGGCGGCCACCCGAGGACCGGTCAGAGACCGGCGGCGTGCGCGGCGGTGGTGCCGCCGACCACCGGAAGAACGATCTTGCTGCTCTTCAGGGCGACCTTGATGTTCGCGGCGGTGGTGTCCGCCTGGCTGGAGTACTGCGGGTAGCTGGCCACGATGATCACACCGATCCGGTGGCCCGCCTTGAAGACGTAGTCCTCCGGCAGCAGCGGGAAGGTGAAGTTGTACGACTCCCCCACCACCAGCGGCACGGCCGTCCGGATCGACTGCCGGTTCTGGGCGTCCATGATGCCCTTGGTGACCAGTTCGTTGTCGGCCGTGGCGACCCGCTTCGCGGTCTGCTTGTAGCAGCCGTCGTCGGTCGGGCTGCTCTCCCCCCAGCAGTCCTCGGTGGTCAGGGTGATGATGCCCTCACCGGAGGCCTTGTGCGCCACCCGCTCGTCGGTGCCGTAGTCGACCAGGATCGCCCCGAAGTTGGTGTCGGTCTGGTCGGCCGAGGCCCGTAGCTGCACGGTCGGCGTACCGGAGATGTGCAGCGGAGCGGACAGCGGCGCGGACAGGAACGCCAGCCGGTTGGGCTGCACCGCGTCCGGGTTGAGGATCATCGTGTTCTGGGTCTGCGTACGGCTGTCCTGGAACGCTCCGGTCGCCGGCTTGGCGGTCGGCACCAGGCCGAGGCCGCCCGCGCCGGTGGTGCCGGGCTGGAGGAACACCTCGGTGTCGGCCTTGCCGGGGATCGGCCAGTCGGCGTGGGTCTCCCACACGTCGGCGGCCCGCTCCAGGTCGACCCGGGGCTCGTCCATGATCCCGTTGGCGACGCCGTGCAGCCAGAAGTCGAACCACCGGTGCAGGGTGGACACCCACACCGCGCGCCGCGAGTCGAACGGGTCGACGTGCCCCTCCTGGGACAGCCACAGCTTGCGCGGGACGTTGTTCTCCGCCAGGGCGTACCAGAACTTGCTGAAGTGGTCCGCGCGGACGTTGTCGTCGTTGAGACCGTGGTAGAGCAGCACGCTGGCGGTCATGTTGGGGACCTTCTTGACGTAGCTGCGCTCGTTCCAGAAGGCGGTGTAGTCGCCGGTCTCGTCGCCGTCGGCGGCACCCATCGCGTCCCGTACCGGCTTGCAGTACTCCCGCCGCTCCGGGTTGGTGACCGTGTTGGCCAGCGACGACACGTAGCTGTTGCCCCGGGTGACCACGCCGTTGCTGCGCACGTAGTCGTAGTACTCGGTGGGTCCACTGATCGGCACCACAGTGGTCAGGCCCTTGACGCCGGTCACCGCCGTCGCCATGGCCAGCGAGCCGTCGTACGACTTGCCGATCATGCCGGACTTGCCGTTGTGCCAGTCCGCCGTGACCACCTGGCCGGCGGCGTTGCGGGCGGTGGCCCGGCCGTTGAGCCAGTTGATCGCCTGCTTGGCGCTGAGGTTGTCCTGGTTGGCGTTGGTGGTGGGGCAGCCGGTGGAGTTGTTGGTGCCCACCATGTCCAGCAGGATCACCGCGTAACCGCGCGGCACGAAGTAGTTGTCGTAGAACAGCGGCCACTTGTCGAGCAGGCCGTCCCCGTCCAGGTCGGCCTTACACTCGGACTCGTTGCCCCGGCAGACCGTCGAGTAGTACGGACTGGCGTCCATGATGACCGGGACCTTCAGCCCGTTCGCGGTGGCCGCCGGCCGCATCAGGTCGAACGCGATGATGTCGCGCAGCCCGTCGTTGTCGCTGTCGAAGGTGGAGTCGATGAACAGGCGTTCCCGGATGGCGTCGGCATAGCCGAACACCGGCTGGGTGACCCCGTCCTGGACCACGATCGTCGGTACGTCCGACGCCGCCACCGCCTGCGGTGCCGCGCCCAGGGCGGCGAGCACCACCGCGGACAGTACGGCCACCCCGGCGCGAAGCGGCGTTACCATTCCAGCCATGCAGTCTCCTTGAGGTTTCCCGAGACTGCGAACGCTATGGACTGGCCGGCCCCCGCCACCACCTGCACCTGTAGGAACTTTGCCCGCGCCGCTCCGACTGCACCGGCACGACCGCACCGGTCAGTCCCGGTAACCCCACTGCCGCAGCGGCTTGTCCAGCACCCGTTCGACGGCGGCGAGCTGCTCGACGCCCAACTCGTCGTGGTACGCCGCCCGTCGCCCGGCGTGGAACCGGTACCGCCCGAACCCCTTCTCGAACTCGGGTGACCAGTCCAGCTCGAGGAAGTCGAGCATCCGGGCCACCTCGGCGCGCGGGTCGGTGAGCAGGTCCTCGTAGCGCACGTCGAGCCACTGCCCCTCGGGGTGCGCGGCCCGTGCCTCGGCGAACCGGTCCATCAGCATCTTCCAGCCCAGGGCGGCGAGCACCGGGAACGACCGGTCGTGTTCCTCCCACTCCTGGCGAAGGTCGGTCGGCAACGGCCCGAGGAACCAGTTCTCCGGCCCGCGCCAGCCGTCCCACCAGCCCATCTGGAGCCAGGAGTTGGTGACCGCCCGGCCGTCCCGGACCACGTTGACCACCCGCAGCCCCGGATAGCCGGCCCGCAGGAATCCGGTACGCGGCCAGCCGGTCACGTGGTGCAGCAGCAGCCGGCACCCCTGGCGTTCGATCCGGGCGTCGAAGAAGGCACGCAGCCGCCGCCGCAGGTACGGGGTGAGATCCTCGGCGGTCAGATCCCGGCACGGGCGGGAGAAGCCGGCCACCACGTGCCGGTCCAGCAGGTGGTACGCCTCCGACGGGGCGACCCGCAGCCGGCCCTTCTCCAGCAGCCGGCGGCTGTGCCGCAGCGACGTCATGCCCGCCGGGCGGGGCGCCGACCGCCGGTACAGCGGCCCGTTGAGCCGGCCGCCCAGGTTGAGCCGGGACAGCTTGTCGTCGACGCCGGAGACGAACCCCACACCGGGGTGCCGGGACAACAGCTCCTGCACCAGGGTCGAACCGCACCGCCCGGTGCCCACCACCACCGCCAACATCCCTCAGCCCTCCTCTTGCCCGGTCAGCCCCGAACGCCCCGCCACCGCCGACTGCCCGGCCTCTGCCGACTGCCCGGTCTCTGCCGGTTGCCCGGTCTCTGCCGACTGCTCCGTCACCGCTGGCCCGCCGCGACGCCACGGGTAGCCGAACCGGCGCAGTCCCGGCGCGGTCAGCCCGGTGACCAGCGCGTACGACCAGCGGGACAGGTCGTGCCGCCACTGCACGTCGGCGGTTACCGGCACCACGCCGGTCCGGTGCCGGGACGGGTTGCCGGCCACCGAGTGCGTCGGCGTCAACCGCACCGTCGCCGGCCCGGTGAACGGGGTGTTCCCGGCATCGTCGACACCGGCGAACGCGACGATCCGGCGCAGCGTCGCCTCCGGGTCGGCGGTCAGGTCCTCGTAACGCACCCGCAGGTAGCCCGCCGGCGTGCCACCCCACAGCCGGACGGTCACGGTGTTCCAGACCAGCCAGAGCAGGGCGGCCTTCCACACCGGCGGTCGGCTCATCAGCTCCGGGTCGGTGTCGCCGTCGAGGCCCCGGCGGCGACGCCAGGAGAAGGCGGTGGCCCGGGGGTCGCGTACCAGGTGCAGCACCCGCAGCTCGATCCCGGGCAGCGCGCCGACCAGCGCGCCGTACGGGGGCAGCTTCGACGAGTCGACCACCACCCGTGCCCCGGTGTGCCGGGCCACGGCGGCGTACAGGTCGGCCAGCGCCGCGTCGTCCGGATGCGCGGGCACCGGCCGTTGACCGCGCCGGTGCCGGCGCAGCAACCCGGGGAGCCCGCGCATCCGCAGCCGGCCGCGCAGCCCGGCGGCGATCACGGCGGCCCGGTCCACCGGCAGGTCCCGGCGCACCTCCCGCCACAGCGGGCAGTCCCGCAACGGCCGGCCGCAGCCACAGGGCCGGTTCTCCACCTCGCCGCGCTGCCACAGGTAGCGCAGCTCCCCGGCGGCGAAGACCCCGTCGTACTGGCCGAGCACCGTGGTGACCAGGGTGCTGCCGCTGCGTCCGCTGCCGGCCAGGTAGAGCACCCGCACCGGCGGGTTCACACCGGCTCCCGCAGGGTCCGCGCGGCGGTCGCGTAGACCTCCCGCAGCCGGGCCAGGTGCGCCTGCGGGGAGAAGTCCCGCTCCACCCGCGCCCGCCCGGCCCGCCCCATCCGGTACGCCCGTGCCGGGTCGGCCAGGACCCGGCCCAGCCCGGCAGCCAGCGCGGCGGGGTCGTCGGCGGGCACCACCTCGCCGTCCACCCCGGGGGTGACCAGCTCGGGCAGCCCGCCCAGGTCGGAGGCGACCACCGGCACCCCGCAGCCGTACGCCTCCAGCACCGCCATCGGCTGGTTCTCGTTCCACCGCGACGGCACCGCCACCACCGCCGCGGACCGGACCAGCTCGTGCAGCCGGGTCTTGTCCAGCCGCCCGTGGAACCGGACCCGGCCGGGAGCCCGCCGGTCGGCCAGCTCGGTCAGCCCGGCGCGGGCCGGACCGTCACCGGCCACCTCCAGCACGACGTCGGCCGGCAGCCGGGTGAGCGCCTCGATCAGCACGTCGACGCCCTTCTCCGGGGCCAGTCGGCCGGCGAAGACCACCGCACCGCCGGGGGCCGGCTTCACCGCCGTCGCGGCGACGTCGACGAAGTGGGACACCACGTGCATCCGATCGGGGAAGACGCCGGCCCGGCGCATCACGTCGGCCAGGAAGCGGCTGGGGCTGACGAACGCCTGCACCGGCCCGTACGCCCGGGTGGAACGGTGCAGCCAGGACTCCACGGCGAGCAGCGAGCTGGCCCCGAGCGAACCGTCCTTGCAGCGGCGTCGGACCGCGCGCAGCGGACCGCCGGTCACGC
Organism: Micromonospora sp. NPDC051925; assembly: GCF_044548625.1. Classification (NCBI taxonomy): domain Bacteria; kingdom Bacillati; phylum Actinomycetota; class Actinomycetes; order Micromonosporales; family Micromonosporaceae; genus Micromonospora; species Micromonospora sp. NPDC051925. Next base: position 245,241 of record NZ_JBIUCH010000004.1, read on the forward strand.
AGGCGTCGCAGACCGCACCCCGGTCGAGCATCTGGTAGCTGGGACAGGCCAGCTTGTAGTCGTGCAGGGTCATCACCGCCGGCACCCGGGCCGCCCGCACCGCGGCCAGCACCGACGGGGAGAGCTGGTGGTAGATGTTGTGCAGGTGGACCACGTCGGGCCGGAAGTCGTCGAGCACCCGGGCCAGACCCCGCCGGCTGGCCGGCGACCAGATCATCCGGGCCGCCGCCGCCGCACGCGGGCCCGCGCCGCGCGGCGGCGGGTCCAGCTCCACCCGGGACGGGAAGTGCCGGGCGTACGGGGTCGGGGCGTCGTTGTCGGGGTGGGTCATGCCGAAGAAGGCCACCTCGTCGCCGTCGCCCCGTTGCAGCTCGGCGACGTCGAGCAGGTAGCCCTCCGCGCCGCCGCGCCGGTAGAGGAACTTGTTGACATGGAGGACACGCATCGGCCTGCTCCGGGGGGTGGCTGCTGCGGCCCGCTGGGGTTGGGGGGTGGGGTGTGACCCCGGACAGCAGCGGTGACCAGGGGCCCCACCGTATGCAACGCGGGCGTCGCGAGTCCAGTCATGATCCCCAAGTAGCCACACGGCCCATCCTCCGCTGACCACACGGCCACGTGGTCAGCCGCCATGATCTGCCGGTACGGTGTGCCCGACCCCACTTGACGTGCCCGAGGAGGACCCGGTGCCCGATCCCGACGAACCCTCGGCGCTGGCGTACACCGCCCGACGGGTCCGTCGACACCTGCGGTGGATCCGCACCGAGGGCATCCGTCGGCTGATCGAGGAGGACCGGCTCGACCCGGTCGAGCGGGCCGGCACCGCACTGGCCAAGTGGCGCTGGCGGCGGGCCCATCCGGGGCCGCCCGGCCGGGCCGTCCCGGTCTACCTGGTGGGCCTGCAACGCTCCGGCACCAACATGCTGACCCGGGGGCTGGACGCGGACCCGTCGGTCGAGGTGCGCAACGAGAACGACCGGGCGGTGTTCCACCGCTTCCGGTTGCGCCCCGACCCGGTGCTCAGCGCCGTCATCCGACGCAGCCGGCACCGGTACGTGCTGGTCAAGCCGCTGTGCGACACGCACCGGGTGGACGAGCTGCTCGACCTGGCCGGGGTCGCGCCGGGGCAGGCGTTGTGGGCGTACCGGGACGTCGACGACCGGGCCCGCTCCGAGGTGGCGAAGTTCGGCGACGCCAACCTGCGGGCGCTGCGGGCGATCGCCGACGGCACCATCGGCGACCGGTGGCAGGGCCAGCGCCTGTCCGAGTCGGCCCGGGAGCTGATCGCCGGTTTCGACCACGACCGGATGACCCCGCACACCGCCGCCGCCCTGTTCTGGTACGTGCGCAACTCGCTGTACTTCTCCCTCGGCCTGGCCGACCGCCCGGACACCCTGCTCTGCTCGTACGACGCGCTTGTCGCCGATCCGCCCGGGTACACCCGGCGGCTGTGCGCGTTCCTCGACCTGCCGTACGACCCGGTCCTGCACGCCCACGTCGGCGCACGCACCCCGCCGCGGCCCCGGCTGGAGATCGACGCCCAGGTGCGGGCACTGTGCACCGAACTGACCGGCCGGCTGGACGCGGTGGCCGGCCGACACGAGGCGGTGGACCATGGCTGACCCGCACGCCCCGACCCCGGACGCCCCGGTGGGCCTGGACACGGCGGCCGGTCCGGACGACCGGCCGGACGCGCCCCGGGGGCCGATCTTCCTGGTCGGGTGCCAGCGGTCGGGCACGACGATGCTGCGCCTGGTGCTCGACTCGCACTCCCGGGTCAGCTGCGGCCCGGAGACCCGGTTCCTGACCGACATGCAGCGCATCGTCGGGCGGGACTGGGAGCGGCTGGCCCGCTTCGGGTTCCCCCGCGAGTACTGGCTGGGCCGCATCGCCGACTTCTTCGGTGGCATCCAGGCCGACTACGCCCGGTCGCGGGGCAAGACCCGCTGGGCCGACAAGACGCCGCTGTACGCGCTGTCCATCGACTTCCTCGCCGAGGTCTTCCCGGACGCACAGTTCGTGCACGTGGTACGGGACGGCCGGGACGTGGTGGTCTCGCACCGCAAGCGGTTCGGCTACTGGTCGGCGGTCAAGTGCGTGGTGAAGTGGCCGCGCTACATCCGGATCGCCCGCGCCTCCGGTGCCCGACTGCCCGCCGACCGCTACTACGAACTGCGCTACGAGGAGACGGTCACCGACCCGGAGAAGGCCATGCGTGGCCTGTTCGAGTTCCTCGGCGAACCCTGGGAGGCAGGCGTGCTCGACTACGACGGCAAGCAGCACGACGTGGCGGGCAAGTACACCGCCGAGGCGGACCGGCGGCGGGCCGCCGCCGGCACCGACGCCCCGATCTACGGCTCCCGGGTCGGCACGTACCGCCGGGAGTTGGACCCCTTCCTGCGGGTGCTGGTCCGGGTCTTCTCCGGTGCCACGCTGCGCGAACTGGGTTACCGGTGACCCGCCGGGTCGGGCGACGGCGGGCGCTGCTGGCCGGCACGCTGCTGGTCGCCCTGTTCGCCGGGGCGGCCTGTTCGGACGATCCCGCCCCCGGGCCGACCCCGTCGGCGACCGCCCCGACACCGTCGGCCGGGGCCAGCAGCGCCGCGCCGCCGGCCGACGGCACGGTCCGCAACCCGTTCGGCGCACACTGGGACTGGTCCCGGCACGACCAGTTCGTGCCGTACCTGGAGAAGCTCTCCGGCTCGACGACGTACCACGAGCTGAGCTGGTGTGACATCGAGAAGACCCAGGGCAGCCCGGACTTCTCGGCGGTGGACCAGATCGCCGAGCGCAGTCGGAAGCTCGGCATCACCCTGCACCTGAAGATCCGTACCGGGGTGTGCTGGGCGACCGGCGGCACCGCCCAGTTCACCCGGGGGCAGGCCAACAAGACCGAGTCGGCGATGCCGACGGACCTCGCCACGTACCAGAACTTCGTCCGCGACCTGGTGAAGCGGTACGCGCCCTACGGGGTCCACGAGTACGCCATCGAGAACGAGGTCAACGCGCAGCAGTACTGGGCCGGCAGCCCGGAGGACTACCGACGGCTGGTCACCGCCGCCGCCGAGGCGATCCGGTCGGCCGACCCGAAGGCCAAGGTGGTCGACTCGGGAATGAGCAGCGTGGCGTACGGGATGGGGGTCGCCGACCGGCTGCTGCGGGCCGGTCAGGAAGACCAGGCCGTCGCCGCCTACCAGGCGTACTTCCAGCGGCGGATCGGCACCCGGGGTCGGCTGATCCCGGCAGTCGGTGACCCGGCGGCGCTGCGCGCCGCGCTGGGCAACACGCAGAACGCCCGCAACCTGGCCTACCTCACGGTCACCGAGAAACTGCTCGACGACGGGGTGGTCGACGTCCGGCAACTGCACTTCTACGAGCACTTCTCCGGGGTGCCGGCGCTGCTGGACTACCTGCGGGCGGAAACCCCGGCCGGCGTTCCCACCCAGGCGTGGGAGGTCGGCCAGTTCTGGAAGGACGGCGCCGACGACGCCGCCGCCCGGGGCGACGAGATGGTCAAGGTGGTCAGTCAACTGGTGGCCGGCGGCATCCACGAGGTGCTCTGGCTGCCGTTGGCGTACAACCCGAACAACCGGGCCGGCGCGGAGGTCCGCTACGGCCTGCTCGACCCGGACGGCACGCAGCGTCAGGCCGGCGCGATGATGGCCGCCCTGGCGGCGGCGGCCCGGGACGCGACCGTCGAGCCGGTGAACGGCAAGGGGCTGACCGGGGTGGCGTTCCGGCGCGGCGCGGAGAGCACGCTGGTGGTCTGGTCGGCCTCCGCTGGCACCGTGTCGCTACCGGTCACGGCCGGCCTGACCGGCGGCCCGGTCGGCGGCGACCCGACCGCCCGCACCGGCGCGTTGTCGATCGGGCCCAGCCCGGTGCTGCTGCGGGCGAAGGGCGACCCGGCCGCCGTCCTCGCCCCGATCCGCTGACCGGCCCGCCCGACGGGCCGGTCCGGCGGCGGGACGGCGGGGGCCGGTGCCGTCGGGCCGCGGGTGGTGACGGTGGGGGCAGCATGATCAGATTGCAATTCTGCGCACTATCCTCGGCGTGTCGTCTCCAAAATTGCAATCCGATCATGGTTCCGGGCAGTGGCGGGGCGGCCGGTCACCAGGTGCGGGGCCAGCCGAGCGGGTCACCCGGTTCGGGCAGCGTAGACGGCGGTGGCGTCGTCGCTGCACTTGTTGCGCGCCCAACGCAGGCACGACGGATCCGCCGCCTCGATGGCGCGCACACTTCGGATCAGTGCCGCCGGGCCCTCCTTGTCGAGGATGTCGAGGACGTCGGCCCAGGTCGACAGGCCGAACAACGCCACTGACCGGGCAGCACCGTCGGTCAGCACGGCCACCCGCCGTACGCCGTCGAGCGGCACTTCGCCGGTGATCGCCTGGCTGGCGGCGGCCGGGTCGGCGGCGGCCACCCAGTAGCCCCCCGGTCGATTCCGGGCAGCCAGTTCGGCATGCTTCATCCGCAACAACGCGGCCTGCTTCGCCGCCGAGCCGAACGGGTGACGGTCAGCATGCTCCCGTTCGGCACGCGCCGTCCTGTCCACCCGGTCGTCCGTGACGACCCGGATGCCGTCGGCGGTGTCGATGACGACTGTCACGTCACCGAGCACCAGGAACTCCAGCGAGCCGTCGCGGGGCCGCAGCACCGCGGTCGCGGCGGACGGGGTGCCCGGGTGGTCGAGGTCGCACGGGTGCCGGTGCTGGTCGGCGACGCTGCGGATGCCCTGGGCCAGGGCATCGGCCAGGTGGGTGTCCCGATCCACCGCGAGGCCAGCGAGCGCCGAGCCGAGCTTCGCGGCGTACCAGGCGACGCCGTGGTCGCAGCCGGTGCCGGTGCGGGCTGTCGCCCCGTCGAGCACGACGGTCAGATTCTCTCCGGCGAGAGCCCAGTCCTCGTTGGGCACCGTCGGGTCACCTGCCTCCGAGGCCGTGGAGACGCGCATCACGGCACCCCTTCAACACGGTGGATCGGCGTCAGGGCGTCGACCTTCTCGATCGTCCGCTTTCGCGGGTCGTAGGTGCAGGCCACCAGGAGGGAGAAGCGCCGAGTCTTCACCTCACGGTACAACTCGTCGAGGTGGTCGTGTAGGTAGTGGGCGACACCGAGAGTGCCCATCGCGTGGATGCCGGCGAGATACAGGAACGTGCCGCGCCCGTCAGGCCGGGGAAGTCGACCGAGGTAGCCGTAATCGATTGGTTCACCGGAGTCAGACGACGAGCGGAACGCCTCACCGGTCCGGTGATTCACCAGGTAATGACCGTCGTCGTCCGTGCAGAATCCGAACATGGTGTCGGCGGCGACCACCTGACCGACGAACGGCAGTATTCGAGGGCTGCCGATCACGATGAGATTGGCGCGGTTGAGGTCGACCATGCCAGGTGGACGGACCACCTCGTACTCGGATGCCAGACCAAGACCCCGGGCAAGAGCGGACAGCTTCTCGTATGTGGCGAGCATCTCGGCTGACACCACAGCGTACGGATCCTTCTTGCCAGCCTCGAGCTGGTCGCCCACGGCGATGGTCAGCTCCCCGGTACCGAGCATCGTCCGCTCCGGGCGCGGTCCCGAGGACAGGAGTTGGCCTACCCGAGCACGGGTCATACCGACGACTCCAGCGATCTGGGTATGGGCCATGCCCTGCGACACCATCTCGTCCAGTGCCGCGCGGCGCAACCTGGACAACTCGTTGACCGCCGCTTGGTGCTCGTCGATAAGCTCGCTGGCTTTGCGTGCCCTCGCCACAGGGTCACGGATCTGCGCTACTCCGGAGTGGCTGATCCTCACAGGCATCTCCCGTTCGCCGCTTCGTTCGGGCGACACGACACGAAGACTGTTGACGGGGATGGCCCGCTCGCTCACCAGGTGTGCGGCCAGTCGAGCAGGTCGGCCAGCCGGGCGTTGTGCGGGGCGAACTCGGCGGCCAGTTTGGTCCGCAGTGCGGGGGTGAGCTCGGACGGGCCGGTGTCCGTCCGGCGGGTGTGCCGGGCGAACTCCACCGGGGTGAACGGGGCCAGGTTGAGGAAGCGCAGCACGCCCGCATAGGTGGTGGCCGGGTCGGCGTACAGGTCCTCGCTGCGGATCACGTGCAGCCGTTCGGGGGGCAGGTGGGCGTACCAGCGGTCGAGCTGTTCGGCGTAGCGGCCCCGGGCGGCGTAGGAGAAGTTGCGCAGCGCGTGGTGGGCCGCCGGGGTGTCCGGCCCGTCGGCCAGCGCCCCGGCCAGCCGCCCCGGTTCGGCGGCGAGCGCCTCGGCGAAGCCCAGCGGCTCCACACCGTACGAGCGGGTGTGCAGGTAGTGCGAGTAGGCCCGCTCGACCGGGTCGCGCAGCAGCGCCACGAACCGGGCCTCGGGCAGCGTCGACGCCACCCGGGCCGGGACGCCGGGGTGGAACAGGTAGTAGGGGCTGGCCTCGAAGCTGTGCCGGCCGGCGGCGGCCGGCGGGAAGTGCGCCCGGTACCAGCGCTGGCCCCGCCCGAAGTGCAGGCTGAAGAACTGGAGCTCCTTGCCGGTGGCGGCCCGCACGTCGGGGTGCGCGGCGAGGTAGTGGTGCAGCGAGGTGGTGCCGCACCGCTGCCCGCCGATGATCAGGAAGTCGGGTAGCGCGCCGACCCGGCCGGGCCACGCCGCCCGCCCCCAGGCGCGGGTGCCGCGTACCGCCCGACGCAGCCGGTCCACGGTGGCCCGGCGCGGCCCGGCGCTCACCGCGACACCGCCCGGCCGGAAGCAGCCCTGCCGCCCCCGGCCCCGTCGGACCCGGTCGGGCCCCCGTCGCCGGACGAACCGTCGCCGGACCGGCCGGTGTCGCCGGATCCGGGTGGGTCGCCGTCGGCCCGGTCGCGCGGGTCGACACCCGGGGGGACGACCCGCGCGGTGCCGGGCGGGACGCCGCGGCGGCGACGGGCCAGGGTGCGCAGCACCATCAGATCCTCCCGGCTGAGTCCCAGCGCCAACACGGTCGCCAGGTAGACCGCCACGATCGTGGTCAGGCCGGCAGCCGGCCCCCACGGCCAGCCCGGCACCAGCCAGCGCACCAGCAGCCCGGCGACCAGCGCGGCCACCCCGGCGGCGAGCCCCTTGGCCATCCCGAGGGTGAACGGCAACGCGCCGACCAGGTGGCGGACCTGCACCACCCGCGCGATGTTGACCACGATCAGCGAGGCGCTCCACGCCGCCGCCGCGCCGACGATCCCGTACGCGGGGATGAGCCACAGGTTGAGCAGCACGTTGAGCACCAGGGCGACGAGATTGTCTGCCATGTTGACGGCCACCCGGCCGGACATGTTCAGCACCGTGCCGCACGGGCCGGTCGCCGCGTTGACGAGCTGGCCCAGGGCGAGGATCACGGTCACCGCCGCGCCGGTGGCGACCTCGCCGCCGAAGACCCGCAGCAGGTCGCCCGGGAGGACCAGCAGCGCCACGAACGCCGGCAGCGACAGCCGGACCACCCAGCCGGTGGCCACCGCGTACACCCGACGGACGTCGTCGAGGTCCCCCCGGTGGTAGAGGTGCGCCAGGTACGGGCCGAACGCGGCGTTGACCGGCGCGAGGACGAAGATGGCGACGGTGACCAGCCGGGTGGCGACGTTGTAGACACCGATCTCCGGGTTGGCGAAGAAACCCAGCAGCAGGGTGTCGACCCAGATCAGCCCGGTCGACGACAGCGACGACACCCAGCTGACCGTGGAGAAGCGGAACAGTTCCCGGGGCCGGTGCACCGGGCGGGCCGGCGGCACCCGGCGGACCAGCCGGCCCAGGGCCACCAGGGCGAGCAGGGCAGCCGACCAGCCGGCCGCCACCAGCGCCCAGAACGCCTCGGTCAGCCCCGCGCCGGTGGCCAGGGCGAGCACGGTGAGCAGCAGCCGGGTGCCGGGCTCGTAGAGCTGGCCGATGAAGGTGAACGGCCGCTGGGTACGCCAGCCCCGGGTCGCCGCGAGGGCCGCCTCGCAGATCGTCGAGGCGGGCAGGGTCAGCGCGACCAGCCGCAGGCCGGTGACGAGCCCGGGGTCGTGCAGCCGGTCGGCGAGCCACGGTGCGCCCCAGGCCAGCGCCCCGGCGAGGACGACCGACGAGCCGGCCGAGACGGCCAGCCCCAACCGGATGGTGCCCCTCAGCGCCGGGGCGTCGGAGTCGGCCAGGTACACCGCCACGAACCGGGTCAACCCGGCCCGGAACCCGGACAGCGAGAGCAGGCCGGCCAGCGACAGCACGGCGTAGCACTGGGCGTACCGGCCGACCTCCCGAATGCCGAGCACCCGGGCCAGCAGCAGCATGATCAGGAAGACCGCCGCCTGGCTGAGCAGGGCGCCGAGCAGGTTGAGCCCGCCGCCCCGGGCCATTCCCCGGACGTGCTGGTCGCCCCGCACGGACGCTTCGGGCACGCCCGCCTACCGGTGCCGGGAGTTCTGCTCGGGCACGGTCGCCGCCACGACCGGCAGCACCACCGTGTCGTCGCTGCCCCGCCGCCCGCCGGCCGGGGTGGCCGTCGCCCGTCCGACGGCGGCCCGCCTGCCGGTGCCCGCCCGGTTGCGGGACAACCACTCCATCACCACCACCAGCAGTACGGCCAGCAGCAGGCCGACGCCGAACACCGGGAGCGCCAGGCTGACCAGCGCCTGGACCCGGGACACCGGCTGCACCTCGCCGACGCTGGTCACCTTCTCGGGGTCGGCCGCCTGGGACTGGGCGCGGGCCTGTTGCAGGCCCTCGCGGGCGGTGGCCAGCGCGCTGGTGGCGCTGTCCCGTTGCGCGATCAGCGCCTGGTAGTCGGGCAGCTTCGGGCCGAGTCCGTCGAGCCGCTTCTGGCCGGCGCTGATCGACTCGGCGGCGGCGGTGGCGCCCCGGCTGTTGCCGACCGCCTGCATCTGCAGCTGCTGCTGCCGCAGGCTGGCGATCTCCTGGAGGGTCGACTGGTAGAGCTTGTCGGGCTGGCTTACCTTGTTCGTCTTCTCCCAGTCGTTGATCGCGCGGGTGGCGGTGGCCAGCTCGTCGTTGGCCGCCGTCACCTCGTCGGTGGCGATGTTGACCTGGCTGGTGAACAGGAACGACAGGGCCCGCTTGCCGGTCGCGGCGAGCACCGGGGCCACGGAGGACCGGTCGTCCGTGGTGTACGTCACGGTCAGCTGGCTGCTCGCGCCGACCTGCTTGACGGCCAGCCCGTCGCGCAGCTCGTCGGCGGGAACCCCGGTGTCGGCCGCCACCTGGTCGACCACCTGCGGGGAGGTCACCGCCGCGGCGAAGGCCGCCGCGAACTGGTTGGCCGCCTGGGTGCCGGTGAACTGCTGGGCGGCGCTGCCGCCGACCAGCGCGGGCGCCGCGACGTACGAGGTGGCCGAGTACTGCTGCGGGCCGAGCAGGACGACCAGCGCGGCTGCCGCCCCGGCCACCAGCGGAATGCCCACCAGCAGCCAGAGTCGCCGCCGCGCGACCCGCAGATAGTCGACGATCTCCACCCCGGTGCTCCCCACTGCTTGATCGTTCATCGGTTGTTCCACCCGGTCGTCACCGGTCGGGGCGTCGCCACCCGGGGTGTGCCGGCCGGTAGCCCTCGGGCGACCGCGCCGGCCGCCGCGGCGAACGCCGCGAAGTACCACAGGGTGACCACGTTCGAGATCACGTTGGACGCCGCGCTGACCGCGACGAAGGCGACCGCGCAGCCGAGGAAGCCGACCGCGATGCCCCGGCCGAGGGTGCCCGGCGGGGCCCGCCGCAGCGCGGTCAGCCCGGTGTGCAGGCACAGCGCCATCATCGCCAGGTACGCCAGCAGCCCGGCCAGGCCGGTCTCGACGTACGCGCGCAGGAAGTCGTTGTGCGGCTTCTTCGCCTCGTCGGCCTCGAACTTGGTCATGTTGGGGCCGATCCCGGTGACCGGGTTGCGGTTGGCCAGCGACACGATCTCCGACCAGTAGCCGACCCGCCAGGCGAGGGTGTTGCCGGTCGGGCCACCCCCCACGGCGGTGCTGTCGGTGAGCTGCCCGAAGCGTTGCGCCACGCTCGGCAGCAGCGCCACCCCGGCCACCGTGACCAGGCAGAGCGCCACCAGCATCCGTCGGCTGCGGTGCAGCACCGCGACCACCAGCAGGCCCAGCCCCGCCCCGAGGATGGCGCTGCGGGTGTTGGTGAGCAGCAGGAACAGCAGCGACGCGGCGAGCAGCACGCCGAGGCCGAGCCGCAGCCGACGACTCAGGTAGCGGTGGATGCCGAACCCGAAGATCACCATGAACATCAGGTAACGGCCGAACGTGGTGGACTGGCTGAACGGTCCACTGATCCGGGTGAAGTCCCCCTTGACCTCGGCCGGTGGGTGGCCGAGCAGGGTGAGCACGGCGGTGTAGCCGACCGCCAGCACCAGCGAGGCGTACGCGGCGATCAGCACCCGGCGGACCGCCGGCAGGTCCGGCATCAGCTGCTCCAGGACCACGAACATCACCACCACGGTGCCGATCCGCAGCGCCTCCAGGGCGCTGGGCACCGGCTGGGCGGCACCCGCCGCGCTGACCAGCGAGGTGGCCCCGACCAGCAGCATCGCCACGCCGAGCGGGGAACCGCGCAGCCGGCCCCGTTGTCGCAGCTGGGCGGCGAGCCAGAGGCCGGCGGCGAGCAGGAACAGCACGGCCAGGATCGTCGACGGGTCCATCGTCCGGGTGGCCGCCGCGCCGTCGGCCCGACCGGCCGTCGGGCCGCTGAGCTTGAACAGGTCGACGCAGGAGCGGACCGCCAGCATCAGCAGCACGTACGCCGAGAAACGGGTCAGCGCGAGCAACCCGACGGCCAACCCGGCCAGGAGCACCAGGGGCAGCACCGCGCCGACCCGGCCGCCGCCGGCCGCGGCCAGCCCGGCGCCGACGGCCACCACGGCGCAGAGCAGCGCCGCACCGCCGGTCAGCAGGCGTCGGGTCGGATCACCGGTGGACCGCCGCCGTCGCCCGTCATCGGGCAGGACGAGGTCACCCTCCGTACCGTTTCGCTGACCGTCCACCGCTCGCCGACCGCTCGTTTCCAGGAAGTAGTTGCCGGTCGCCGCCGACGGCCGGAAGAACGGCCTAATCTAACGGTCGCCGCGCGCCCGGGACATGGGCCGTTACGCCGACCGTGGGCGACCCAACGTCCGGTTCCCGCCGCCGGGGGACGCGCAGGGCCAGCGAGAAGTAGAGTCTTTCCAGCTCACGGGCGGCCGCGTCCCAGCTGTACTCGGCGAGCACCCGGTCGCGCAGCAGCGCGGCACCGGCCCGTTCGGCCGGTACGTCGGCGGTCACCGTGGTCAACGCCCGGAGCAGGTCGTCGACGTCGCCGTCGCGGAACAGCCGCTGTCCCGGCCCGTCGCGGTCCAGCACCTCGACGTGCGGTTCGATGTCGCTGGCCACCACCGGCAGCCCGTACGAGGCGGCCTCCAGCAGGGTCAGCGGCAGCCCTTCCAGGCGGGACGGCTGCACGAAGGCCGCCGCGTGCGAGTACAGCTCGGCGAGCAGGTCGCCGTAGACGAAGTCGGTGAACACGATGCGCGGGTCGTCGCCGGCGGCCTGGCGGAGCCGGGCGACGTACCCGTCGGTGAAGGCCGAGCCGCCGACGATGGCCAGCCGCAGGTCGGTCGGTAGCCGCCGGAACGCCCGGACGAGCAGGTCGGCGGCCTTCTCCGGGACGAGCCGGCCGACCAGCAGCAGGTAGCCGCCGGGGCGCAGACCGAACCGGGACAGTTCCCGGGGCGGCCGGTGGGTGGGGGCGGCCACCCCGTTGGGGATGTACCGGGCCGGCCGCCCGAACCGGCTGGTGTAGTGCGCCGCCAGGCCCTGCGACACGGTCACCCGGGCGTCCGGCAGGTGCCCGCTGAGCCGGTACGCGGTGCCGAGCACGACCCGCGCCGCCCGTCCCCACTTGTCGCGCTGGTTGTCCAGCCCGTGCACGGTGAGCACCACCTTGGCCCGGGAGGCGTAGCGGGCCAGCGGCGCGGTCAGCACCGGGCCGAGACCGTGGTAGTGCACGATGTCGGGGCGCTCGGTCAGCGCCGCCAGGGTGGAGGTGGCCGAGTGCACGATGGCGTCGAGGTGCTTGCTGGGCACGGTACGCGTCCGCCGCAGCCGGATGCCCCGGTGCTGCTGGGCCTCCACCGCGCCGTAGCTGTCCCGGCAGTAGACGGTCACCTCGTGGCCGAGCCCGGCCAGCCGGCTGGCCATCTCCTCCACGTGCCGCTCGATCCCCCCGTAGGTGGCCGGCACGCCCTTCTGGCCGATCATCGCCACCCGCAGCGGACGCCAACCCGGCGTGGAGGTCACGGCCGGCACCAACCGGTCGGGGCGGAGCTGGTCTCTCCGGTCGGCGGCATCGTCACGGAACGGCACTGTCCCCCCTAGTTTTCGCTACTCACCGGGGCAACGGAGCGGCTCCCGGCGCACGGGACGCTAGATCATCGGCGATCGGCCGGCTACTGGCCGGTCAGTCAGACCTGGCCGGCCACCTGCGGGCCGGCCAGGCCGGACACCTGCGGTGCCGGGCCGGCCGGACGCCGGTGGCCGCCCCCGTGCCGGTACGGCGCCGGGAGGACGGAGTCTCCGTCCTCCCGGCAACCGTGTGGTGACGTCAGGCGGTCGGACCGCCGAACTCCACCCAGTTGAGGTTGAACAGGCTGGTCGTGGCTCCGCCGGAGACGGGCTTGAAGACCAGGTAGAGCGCGTGGGTGCCGGCTGCCTGGCTGACCGGGAAGGTCTGGCTGGCCCAGGCGCTGGTGCCGGCGGTCGCGTTGAGCGTCGCGCTGGTCACCAGTTCCCCGGTCGGCGAGTCGAGCCGCAGCTCGACGATGCCGCGCGGGGTTCCGGCGGTGGCCGTGGAGCCACCGGCGTACCGGAAGGTGATCTTGTCGATCCCGCCCAGGTTGATCGGGTCGAGCGCGATGTGGTCACCGTTGTCGATGCCGGTCACGTGCTGGCCGCCACCGGTGTCGGCGGTGGTCGCCAGGGTGACGCCCTGCTGGACCTGGGCGAACTCGGCCTGCTGGCGGTAGGTCTGCAGGACCACCTGGTCGAGGGCGGAGAGCGCCGGCTGGCCGTTGGCGCCCTTGTCGGTGTAGGTGGCGCTGATCGCGCCGTACAGGTAGCCACCGGCGTGGTCGGCGCCGTCGGCCGGGGTCTCGAACGAGCCGGAGCAACCGTTGGCATCGCTCATGCCGTGCCCGTGCGAGTCGTGGCCCAGGACGAAGGAGACCGTCACCCGGCTGCAGTCGATCGTGCCGTCCTCGGGGTCGGTCACGGTGACCGTCCACGGCACGGTGTCACCCCAGTTGAAGAAGGTGCCGGACAGCGGCGAGGTGACCTTCACGACGGGCGCGGTGTTGCCCACCGTGATCTCGCGGGTGAGCACCGCCGTCTTGCCGCTGGAGTCGGTGACCGTCAGCTTGGCGGTGAAGACGCCGTTGGTGGTGTAGGTGTGCGACGCGTCCCGATCGGTCGAGTCGGTGGTGCCGTTGCCGTCGAAGTCCCAGGCGTAGGTGATGGTCTCACCCGGGTCGGCGTCGGAGGAGCCCTCGGCGGAGAACTGCACGGTCAGCGGTGCCTGACCGGAGGTCGGGCTCGCCTTCAGCTCGGCCACCGGCGCCCGGGTGCCCTTGGCGTAGCGGATCACCGACAGCGCGGCGTCCGGGTTGGCCCGGAAGAAACCGTCGCCGTACTCCAGCAGGTAGAGGCTGCCGTCCGGGCCGAACTCCATGTCCATCGGGTTGTCGAAGACGAAGCCCGGCAGGAACTGTTCCACCCCGACCAGCTTGCCGCTGCCGTTGGTACGCATCATGAAGATCTTGTCCCGGGAGAACTCCCCGAAGACCACCGCGTCGTTGTAGTACTCCGGGAACTTGGTCTCGGACTCCAGCGCGGCGTCGTAGTTGTAGACCGGGCCGCCCATCGGGCCGACGCCGCCGGTGCCGAGCACCGGCCACTTGAACTCACAGGTGCTGGTCGGCGTGCTGAGGTAGCCCTCGGGGCAGGTGGTGGTGGCCCGGAAGGTGTAGTGGAACTGCGGGTCCTGCACCGGCGGGAGGACCGTCCGGCCGGTGTTGCGCGGCGAGTCGTTCACCGGCGCGGCGCAGTTGAAGGCGCCCTTCGACTCCTTGGTCACGAAGTCGTAGTCGATGTACGGCAGGGTGGGCGAGTAGCAGTACGGCCAGCCGTAGTTGCCGGCCTTGTTGGTGGCGATCCAGCGACCGGTGCCCTCCGGGCCCCGGGACGGGCTCGGCGTCTGCGAGTCCGGCGAGTAGTCGCCGATGTAGACGAAGCCCCGGGAGTCCACGTCGAAGCGGAACGGGTTGCGCAGACCCATCAGGAAGATCTCCGGGCGGGTCTTGTTGTCCCGGTCCTCGGCCTCGGGGAAGAGGTTGCCGGCCGGAATGCTGTACGACCCGTCCGCCTTCACCTTGATCCGCAGCACCTTGCCCCGCAGGTCGTTGGTGTTGCCCGCGGAGCGCTGGGCGTCGTAGCCCGGACCCTGGGTCGGCGACTCGTTGATCGGGTTGAAGCCGTCCGAGCCACCGGCGTTGGTGTCGTCGCCGGTGACCAGGTAGAGCAGCCCCTTGCCGTCGAACTTGACCTCACCGGCGACGTGGCAGCAGATACCCCGGTCGGTGTCGACCTTCATGATCTTCTGCTCGCTGGCCAGGTCCAGGTGCGGGGTCGGCTCCTCCACGAACTTGAACCGGGAGAGCTGGTTGTGGCCCTTGTAGACGTCCCACGCGGTCGGATCGGTGCTGGTCGCCGGCGCGTCCGTGGTGGGGGTGTTCAGCTTCGGCGAGTAGTAGACGTAGACCCACTTGTCGGTGGCGAAGTCCGGGCCGATGGTGACCGACTGGAGGCCGTCCTCGTCGTGCTGGTACACCGGGATGGTGGTGATGACCGGGCTGGCCCCGGTCTCCGGGTCGTAGAGCCGGATCTCGCCGGCCCGGGTGTTGTGCAGCACCCGACCGTCGGGCAGCACCGACAGCGTCATCGGCTCGCCCGGCTCGTCGTTGAGGATGACCTTCTCGTAGTTGGCGTTGACCGTCGCCCCGCAGTCCCCCTCGACCATGCCGGCCGACCACTGGATCGCGCCGAGCAGGTGCTTGCGGAACGCGCCGTTGGCGTACGTGTCGGCGGAGTCGCCGAGTCCGGTGTAGAACGACCGGCCGCCCTGGAAGTCCTTGCACCAGGAGATCGGGTGGTCGTAACCCATGGTCCCACCGGTGAAGGACTTCTCGTCCACCGTGGCCAGCACGTGCGCCGTGCCCCGGACGTTGGTGGTGTAGTTGTACCACTGGTCGTTCAGGGTGAGCTGCCGGGCGAGCGGCTTGCTCGCCGGGTGGGCCCGGTCGGCCACGTCGATGGTCGCCGACCCGCTCGACGCCGTGCCGCTCACGGTGGTGCCGACGATGTCGCGGTAGAACGTCCACGTCGGCTCGGCCTCGGCCGCGGCGTGCACGCCGAGGTAGCCACCACCGTTGCGGATGTAGCGCTCGAAGGACGCCTCCTGGCCCCCGTTGAGCACGTCACCGGTGGTGTTGAGGAAGATGACCGCGCCGTAGCTGGCCAGGTTGTCGTCGGAGAAGGCGGTGGAGTTCTGGGTGACGTCGACGGTGAAGCCGTTGCTGCTGCCCAGGGTGCGGATCGCGTTGATGCCCTTGTCGATGGACGCGTGGCGCTCACCGTCGGTCTTGGTGAACACCAGGACGCTGGTCTTGTCCTGGGCCGGCTGGGCCAACGCCGGGGCGGTCGCGGCGAGCGGGATGACGATCCCGACCCCTGCGATCGCGGCGAGCCATCGGTGTACCGATCTTGCCATCTGGTTCCTCCGGTGGGGGGACGATGTGCTCTGTTCCGGGCGGGTGCCGGGGCCACCCGGGGTGGTGCGGTGATGCGCTTCGCTCTCCGGTGGGGTCGGGACCACGCCGTCCCGGCCCCGGTGCGGTTCGCCGACCGGGGAGCGGCCGTACGGCCCCGTGGGGCCGCGCGGCCCGTGCTGCGGGCGCGCGGCAACGCGGCCCGGGTTACGGGTCGGAAGAGGTGACGCGGTACGCGGGCCCGAGGCCCGCCGGGGCGCTTGGCCCGTGGACTGTTCACCCGGTCGCGTCCGGATCTGCCGGGACGGGGCCGGGGACGACGGTCGGGGCGACGACGGCGCCCGGGGAGGTGGCGGTCGCGTCAGGGACGCGACCGCCACCCGCCACCCGGGTGCCGCCGGCGGTGGTGCGACCGCCGGTCGGTGCCCAGCTGCGGCCGGAGATGCCCGGCCGGAGGGGCGGTCAGTCCTTGTTGTAGATGGTCAGGTCGGCCATGTTGGCGTAGCTGAGCCGGGCGTAGTCCAGCGACTGGGCCGGCGCGGTGGTGCCGCCGGGGGCGGTGTCCATCTCCCAGTTGGCGTGGTGGAAGTCGGACTCGCCGATGGTCTGGAAGAACTGCTGGAAGTTGATGTCACCCTCGCCCAGGGGGATCATCTCGTAGCCGTTGGCCAGCGCGGTGTTGCGGTTGCCGTCCTTGGCGTGGAAGAGCGGGAAACGCTTGGTGCGCCGCGCCACGTTCAGGATCGGGTCGAACAGCGAGGTCTTCTCCTTGCCGGCCGAGTTGATGTACTTGGTGTGCTTGTGGCGCGCCACGTACGCCCAGTAGATGTCGCACTCGAAGTAGACGTACTTCGGGTCGGTCTTGGCGAAGAAGTACTCCAGCCGGCGGACGCCGGAGGAGCGGGTCGGCTTGCCGTTGGCGTCCAGCGGGCCGCTGTCGAGCAGGAACGAGTAGGCCACGTCGTGGTTGTGGGTGTAGAGCCGCATGCCGCGCTCCTTGGCCTGCCGACCCAGCTCGTTCCAGGTGTCCGCCGCGGCGTCCCAGTCGGCCTGGTAGGCGCTGTTGGTCGGGTCGCTGCCGGTGCCGATGTTCTTCATGCCGAGCTCTTCGGCGATGTCCAGCTGCTGCTGGAAGGTCGCCGCGTTGATCGTCGTGTGGGTGCCGTTGGCGACCAGGCCGTTGTCGTCCAGGATCTTGCGGATCTCGGTCGGGGTGATCTGCCGGCCCAGGATCGAGGTGTGCTGGTTGTAGCCGGCGAACTCGATCTCCTTGTAGCCCATCTCGGCCAGGCTGGCGAGCACCCGCTCGAAGCCGTAGGGCACGCCGCTGTCGTCGGGGGCCGCGGAGATCCGGTCCCGGACGCTGTAGAGGATGATGCCCCGGTTGCGCTCCGGGATGAGCGGGTCGACCCGCCACTTGCCGTCCGCGCGGGCCGGCCCGTTGGTCTGGAGCACCGGCAGTCCGGCCGCACCGAGAACGGCGGCGGCGCCGGCCGACGCGGCCAGCAGCCGACGACGGGTGACCTGAGCGCGGTACTGGGGGTCGGAGGCCAAACGGCGCTGATCCTCGTTCACAATTTCCACCTTTCGAGGCGGCCCCGAGGGGCCACGAGACGTACGAGTCCTGCTGGAAGGGGTCTGAAGGACCTGCGCCGCCGAATACGCGTGGCCCGGTGGATGACTGGTTGATCAAGGGGGGATGTCAGCCGTGTTACGTCCGTGAACCGGACACTAACGGTGGCTGACGGCTAAAGATAGACCTCGAACGGAGAAACTTTTGTTCGTACGAACAAAAGTTCGCGATACTCGGAGCGAATGCCCGGACGGTCGCCCGTACCCGGCTCCCCGGTAGACCGACCGGCCCTCACCAGCGCGAACGTCGACGGTGACCCGGTCCGGCAGACGCGGGCACGCCCCGGGGCGTGACATCGACCGACGATCGAATCGATGCCACGCCCACAACGCCGGGAAGCCGCGCCCCGGGCTCAGCCCGGGGCGCGGCCCGTCACCGCGGCGGGGGCGGCTACCCGGGGCCGGCCAGCACCAGTTCCCCGAGCCGCTGGTCGAGCGTCGGCGCGTCCAGGCCACCCGGCCAGCCCCGCAGCAACGCGCCCCCCTTGGCGACCAGCACGACGGCCGGTGGCTCCCGCACCGCGTACGACCGCCAGACGGTCTGCTGCTCGTCCACCACGACGGGGTACTCCACCCGGTGCGCACGCAGGTAGTCCTGCAACTCGTCGGCCTGGTCCACACCGGCCACCCCGACGAAGACCACCCGGTCCCGGTATCGGCGGGCCAGGTCGCTCAACGCGTCCTGCCGAGCGGCGCAGGTGGTGCACCAGGAGCTGAAGAAGGTGAACACCACCGGCCGGTCCGCCCAGAGCTGGGCGGCGGTGAGCGGGGTGCCGTCGGTGAGCCCGCCGGTGAACGCCGGGGCGGCCGGTGCCGTACCGGGTGCCGGACGCAACGCCAGGTCGGCGGGGACCGGCCCCGGCAGCGTCGAGGCGCCCCCGGCGAGCGCCGTGGCCGGCTCCTCGGCCGAACGGGCGGTACAGCCGACCAGCATCAGCACCGCCACCAGCGGCGCGAGCAGCCGTCTCATGCGGGCACCACCGCCACCAGCGCCGGACCCTCGCTGCTGTCCGGGGTCAGGTCGAGCGCCGGCCGGCCGGCCACCTCCAGCCGGTACCCGTCCCGCTGCGGCACCTCCACCGGCACCGCGAACTCGCAGTAGGTCGGCACCCGGTCGACCGCCAGGTCCTCGGCGAAGGCGGCCACCGCCGTGCCCGCCGGCAGCTTCCCGGTGACCAGGGCCGCGCCGTCCGGGTCGAGCAGCCGGAACGCCGCCCGATGGTGGAAGTACTGGTACGGCCCGGTGCCGGCGCAGTCCACGCCCTCGGCCCGGATGTTGATGTCACGGACCAGGATCCGGACGGTGGTCGGGCTGACCGCCTCCGACCCGGCATCGGTGGCGCCGCATCCGGTCGCCCCGGTCAGCAGCAGGGCCAGCAGCGCGCCGGCGCCGTGCCGGGCGCTCGTGGACAGCCGCACGTCGTCTCCTCTCGCCCGCCTGCCGGGCCCCCGGCGACCGAGGTCGCCACGAGCCCGGCAGGAACGGTCGTCCCGGTCGACCGGTCAGGACTTCTCCACCCGGCACTGCTTGGTCACGGTCTTCGTCGGGTCGCTCTCCGAGGTCGCGGTGAGCTTGACGAAGCCGGTGTCCGCGGCGGCGGCGGTGGCCCCCACCGACACCCGGACCGTGGTCGACTTGCCGAACTGGGCGGTGGCAAGCTGGTTGGGCAGCCAGGTCCGCCAGCCCTTGCCGGCCACCTCCGCGGAGAGGCGGTAGACGTCGGACTTGAGGTACGCGGTGGCGTTCTCCGGGTGCTGCTGCCCACCGGCCGAGTACGTGCCGGTGTTGGTCAGCTCGAACGAGCAGGTGACGCCGCGGTTCGTGGGCTTGCCGGTGCTGGTCACCTCACCCTTGGCCAGCGACACACCGTGGCTGCTCGGCCCACCGGTGCCGTCCAGCGACCTGACCGCCACCGTGTACGACAGCGAGCCGGCGGCGTCCCGCTTGAGGTCGATGATGTAGAAGTGCAGCCGGTTGGCCTCGTCGACGTACTCGTACTGGCTGCCGGTGTCCGCCCCGGCGTGGAACAGCGCGTCGGAGAGCTGCCGGTAGTCACCCATGGTGATCTTCTGCGGGGTGCCGTCCGGCCGGTAGAAGTCGATCATGTCGATGTCCTGCGGGTTGGCGTCCACCACCCACTGGAACGGCGCACTGTCGGCGTTCTTGGTCTTGCTCAGCAGCACGCCCCGGTCCGGGGTGAACGAGTCCGCGCCCATCCGGTCGACGACCTCGACGGTGTAGTTGTTGTAGCTCCCGCCGTCGCACAGCGGATTCGTGGCGACCGTGCAGGCCGGCGAGAGGTCCTTGTTCAGGGCGATGTTCACGCCGGTCAGCCCCTTCGGGCCGGCGTCGACCGCGCGGGCGGTCACCTGGGCGACGACCAGGCCGGAGGAGGCGAGCGACTCCCGGGACAGCCGCAGTACGTGCTCCTCACCGAGCAGGCCGATCTTGAGTTTGTCCCGCACCGTGTGCAGCGAACCCATCGAGCCACCGTTGGTCGGCGGGATCTGCCAGCGGGTGTGCGGTCCCCCGGGGCCGTTGAACGAACCGCGCGACATCATGCTCCAGATGCCGGTGTACGCCCGTCGTAACGGCTCGCCGTACGGGTTGTTGTAGTTGTCGCCGATGCCGAGCAGGTGGGTCAGCTCGTGGGCGTACACCCCCATGCCGGAGCTCTCCCCCTGGGTGGACGAGCCGCTACCGGCGTTCGGCCACAACGTCGCCGCCGCCTTCCAGGACGTCCACTCCACGTAGCGGGTCTTCGCCCAGTTCGGCAGGTTGGGGTCCGGCGGGCCCCAGGAGTCCGGCACGTCCTCCTTGTTCTGGAAGATCATCTGCCCGAACTCCTGCCAGGTGGATGACTCGTCCTGCCCGGCGCTGAGGATGAAGACCAGCTCGTACTGGTTGGCGACCTCGTCACCGACCGCCGCCCGCCAGGCGCCCAACCCGTCGGTGCGGATGTTCTTGTTGCAGGTGTCCCCGCTGGGGCAGGCCCCGGGGTTGAAGCTGTTGTCCAGCCCGTACTGGTACGACTTCGCCGGCAGTTGGTACGGCCCGAACCCGGCCAGGTCCACGCCGTACCGCCCGTTGGAGTCCTGCATCCAGTACTCGTGCAGGGTGTGCCCCTTGTTCAGGGTGTTCGGCGTGTTCAGGAAGTCCTGGTAGAACTTCGGCACGTCGGCGCGGGGGATGTTGGCCGCGACCGACTGGGGGTTGCCGAAGACCGTCGAGCGGGCCCGCTGGGACACCGCGAACGTCTGATCCGGATAGTCGAGCGCGACCAGCGCGATCTTGAAGTTGCGGACCGCGCCCCGCACGCTCGGGTCGGCCCAGTTCCTACCGGGCACCGCCTGGTAGTCGTCCCAGGTCATGGTGTCCGGGTTCTGCCAGGCCTGCGGGTCGAGGACCTGGAACGGCGCGGTGCCGCCGGCCGGATTGGCCGGGGCCGCGGCGGCCTGCGCCGCGCCGGTCACCACGAGCGTGCCGGCCACGACCGCGGCCAGCACGGAACGCCTCAGTCGGGGTCTGTTGCGGGTAGCACGGTGCACAGGTTCACCTCTCGTCGGGAGGGACGCGGCGTCCGGGGCCGGTGTCCGGGGTGGATGTCGGGACATCGATCACCGGGCCGCGCAGCGAATCTAGGAGGACGGGCCGGGGCCGGTCACCGTGCAGATGTCGGCAGGTGAACCGGCGGCTTCCGACACCTGAAGGACCGGCACCGGATCGCGGCAGGACGGGCACCCTGACCCGGCCGGTCCCCGGCCCGGCCCGCCGAGCGGCCCGGCGACCGGACGGACCGGACGGACCGGCCCGCGCGATTCAGCGGGGCCGATCGTCGATGGCCGGGTCGACGGTGGCCGCCAGGGCCCGGACCAGGTCCCGACGCAGCCGGGCGGCGGCCGGCTGCGTCAGCGGACCACGCGGCGGGCGACACCGGCCGCCGAACCGCCCGGCGCAGTCCATCGCCAGCTTGATGGCCTGTACGGACTCCGGTCGGGAGTCCCAGCCGAAGGCCGGGTGCAGCTCGGCGTAGAGCGGCAGCGCCCGGACCAGGTCCCGGGCGACACAGAGGTCGTACAGCCGCAGGGCCTGGTGGGGCAACGCGTTGGACAGGCCGGCCACCCAGCCCCTGGCACCGCACAGCACCAGCTCGAGCAGCACGTCGTCCGCCCCGACCAGCACGTCCACGTGCGGGCAGAGGTCCCGGATCCGGTGCAGCCGACGGACGTCACCGGAGAACTCCTCGACCGCGACGATCCCGTCGGTCTCGGCGACCCGGGCGAGCAGCTCCGGCGTGAGGTCCACCCGGGTGTCGTACGGGTCGTTGTGGGCGACCACCGGCAGGCCGACGGCCGCCACCTCCCGGTAGTGGGCGACCACGTCGGCGTCCCGGGCGGGGTAACCGTCGGGGGGCGGGGCGAGCACTCCGACGGCACCGGCGGCGGCGGCCTGCTCCGCCCAGCGGCGGGACTGCCGGCTGCCGTAGCCGCCGACCCCGGGCAGCACCGCGCAGCCCGGCGGCGCGGCCTGCACCGTCGCCCGCACCACATCGGCCCGCTCGTCGTCGGACAGGGCCCGGTACTCGCCCACCGAGGCGCACGGGGTCACCCCGTGGCAACCCGCCTCGGCCAGCCAGCGGACATGTTCCTGGAGCCGGTCGAAGTCGACGCCGAGGTCATCGCGGAACGGCGTGGTGATGGCGACCAGCACCCCCCGCCAGGGGCTATCAGCTGTCACTCGGGCGTCCCTTCCTCCGCGCCGCCGGCCCCGGCGCCCGCGCCGACGCCGTCCGCACCGAACCCTACGATCGTCGATCGGCCTGCTCTTCGGACAACTGCCGGAACAGTTGCCATGGGGGCCGTCCTTTTGTCGGTAGATCTCCGGTGGACCTTGCGCGGAGACCCACCGGCCCCACAGGGTAGGCACTGGCTGTCGCGCACCCCTGTCGAGCAGCCAACCAGGGGAGATCCATGCATGGTGAGCTTCAGCGAATAGTCGATGCCGTCGCCGCCCGGGTGGGGCGTCCCGCCCTCATCGAGGACCGGCGGCAACGGGTGGTCGTCTACAGCGAACACGACGGCCCGATGGACGAGGTGCGCCGGATGTCCATCCTGCGCCGGCAGACCACCCCGGAGGTGATCGCCTGGTTCCGCCGGATGGGCGTGCTCACCGCCCGCGAACCGGTCCGCACCCCCGCCGACGTCGACCTCGACCTGCTCCCCCGGGTCTGCGTGCCGATCTGGCACGACGACCTGCTGCTCGGGTTCGTCTGGTTCATCGACGACGACGGGTCGATGACCGACGCCGACATCGCCACCGCCACCAGCGCCTTCACCGACCTGTCGCTGGCGCTCTACCGGGAGAACCTGCTCGGTGAGCTGGCCTCGCAGCGGGAGGCCGAAGCCACCCGTACCCTGCTGGTGGAGAGCCCGCAGGCCCGCGCGCACGCCGCGCGGGCCCTGCTGGAGGAGGGCACGGTCGCCGGAGACGGCACGACCACCGCGGTGGTGGCCCAGCTCGCCCCCACCGTCGGGCGGCACCCCGACGAGGTGGCCCGGATCGCGCTGGAGCAGGCGCTGGTGGCGACCCGTCGGTGGCTCGGCGTGCGGGAGTCGCTGCACATGGTCTGGCACGACCACGGGGTGCTGCTGATCTGTGGCGGCCGGATCGCCGGGCGGCCCACCCCGGAGACCGCCGCCGGCCATCTCGACGAGGCGTTGCGCAACGCGACCCGGGGCCTGTCCTCGGTGGACCGCACGGTGACCGGGATCGGTCAGCCACGCCCGGGGTTGGCCGACGCGGTGCAGTCGTACCAGGAGGCGGTGCAGGCGGCCCGGGTGGGTGTCCAACTGCCGGCGCTCGGCCGGGTGGTCTCCTGGGCCGGCCTCGGCATCTACCGGGTGTTGTCCCAGCTCGACGGCCGGCACCTCGACGTCGCCGGGGTGCACCCCGGGTTGGAGCGGCTGTTGCGCGACGACGCCCACCAGGTGCTGCTGGAGACCCTCGAGGCCTACCTCGACCTGGCCGGGAACGCCCACGCGACTGCCGAGAAGCTGCGGCTGCACCGGACCACCCTCTACTACCGGTTGCAACGGGTCGAGCAACTTGCCGACACCGACCTCAAGGACGGCAACGAGCGGCTCTGCCTGCACCTGGCGATGAAGCTGGGCCGGCTCACCGGCCACTACCGGACCGCGTCGTGACGTCCCGACCGACCATCCTCAGGGGACATTCGCGACATGCGCTGTGACAGAACGTGTCCGGCCGGACAGATCATTGACAGATCCGAGCGGGTACGGCCAGGATGGGCGCACCGATCGGCAATGCCCCCACGACCGACCGTAACCAGGTAAGCCCCTCGCCCGTCACGCAGACCGGATCGGCGCCGGTCCGCCACCTCCATGCGAAGGGGAGACGCCCCGGTGTCCCCCGTCGTACGGCAGGTCGACGTCGTGATCGGACGCCCACCGTCGCCCCGACTGTCGACGTCCGTACCCTCCCGTTCCGCACGCCGCCCGACGGCGGGCGCTGCCGCGCGCCGTCGGCCCGTCTCGCACCCCCAGGAAAGGTGGCCCGAGATGTCCCGTTCCGCGTTCCCACACCGCTGGCGGCGGTTACCCGCCGCGACAGCCGCAGGCGTGGCGCTGCTCCTGCTCGCCGGCCCGGCGACCGCCGGCACCGCTGCCCCGCCCAACGGGGAGCAGGAGACCCCGATCGTGCTCGAACGGTCCGCCGACGAGCAGGCCGACGTCGTGGAGGTGCTGGTCGACGGCACCGCCCAGTTGGACGAACTGGTCGCCACCGGGGTCGACCTCGACCACGACGTCACCCACACCGACCAGGGCATCGTGGTGCACGCCGTGGTCACCCCCACCGAGGTCGCCGCGCTCAAGCGGATGGGCTACCGGGTCGGCGCCGTTCTGCACGACGCGGCCGACTCCGCGCAGCGGATCACCGAGCGGGACGCGACCATCGCCGCCCACCAGGCCGAGAACCAGGCGTACACCGCGACGTTGGCGCGCAACGCCACCGCCTCCGACGTGAAGATCATCCGAGCCGACTACTACACCTCCGGCAGCAACCAGGTGCTGTCGGTCGAGGCGAAGTGGGCCCAGGGGCAGACCTCCACCAGCACGTTGACCGTGGCCCGGGACAGCGGCCCCGGCACCGAGATCGGCTCCGGCGGCACCCAGGCCATCTCCCGGTTCGTCGACGCCGGGGTCTACCTGTACCACCGGGGCGCCGCCACCGTCACCGCCCGGCCGCAGCGCATCCAGATCACCAGCCCGACCGGTGACGTCGCGGTCGCCGAGGTCAAGGAGTGGCTGCCGATCCCGGCCGACAGCCCGGAGGGCCCCGGCTACCAGAAGGACTTCGTCACCAGCTACCTCACCCCGACCGAGCTGTACGACCGGATCAAGCGGCTGGCCGCCGAGTACCCGCAGCTCGCCGAGGTCGTCGAGCTGCCGTACAAGACCAACGGCTACCGCCGCAAGGCGCAGGTGGTGCTGGGCACGGCCAACACCAACCGGGTCGCCGTCGACTCGCTCGCCTGGGGCCACGAGGGTGGCAACGACATCTCCGTCGAGTTGGCCGACCCGGGCGCGGCCGACCGGCCGCTGGCGGTCACCGTGACCGGCAAGGCCATCCGGGTCAGCCTGGCCACCAACGCCGACGGCGCGGTGACCAGCACCGCCGCCCAGGTCGCCGCGGCGCTGACCGCCGAGGCGGGTGCCCTGGTCAAGGCGTACACCTATCGGGGTGACGCCGGCGCCGGCGTGGTCGCGCCGGCCGCGTCGACGCCGCTGTCGGACAACCTGAAGGCCCCGGCCGGGGTATCCCGCGACCCGCAGCCGGTGTACGCCATCCGGATCGGCAAGTACCGGGACGGTTCCCGCACCGGGGTGCTGGCCTACGCGCAGGAACACGCCCGGGAGTGGGTTCCGCCGTTGGTGTCCATCGAGACCGCCGAGCGGCTGCTGCGCAACCACGCCACCGACGAGAACACCAAGCAACTGCTGCGCACCCTGGACATCTGGATCGTCCCGTCGATCAACCCGGACGGCGGGCACTACTCCTTCTACGACTACGCCTCGCAGCGCCGCAACATGACCAACCACTGCCCGGCCGGGGGCGCCACCGACGCGCTGGCCCGTAACTCGTGGGGAGTGGACAACAACCGCAACTACACCGAGTACAGCCTCTTCGACGGCTACTCGGGGGCGTCGGCGAGCTGCACCAGTGACACCTACGCCGGGCCGAGCGAGCTGTCCGAGCCGGAGAACCGCAACGTCGACTGGCTGGCCCAGCGGCCGAACATGAAGTTCTCGATGAACCTGCACTCCTCCGGCAACTACTTCATGTGGTCGCCGGGCGCGTACGCCACCCCCGGGCGGATCTCCGCGCCCCGGCCGACGCTGGCCGACGAGTCGTTCTTCTGGGGCGCGTCGTCGCGGATCCTCACCGCCATCAAGCGACACCGCAACATGGCCGTCACCCCGGCCCGGACCGGTCCGATCTCCGACGTGCTGTACTCGGCGGCCGGCAACTCCGGGGACATGCTCTGGTACAAGTACGGCATCTACGCCTGGAACTTCGAGGTCGGCACCAGCTTCCAGCCCACCTGGGACGAGGCACACCAGGAGACCATGGAGTTCAGCAACGGCCTGGTCGAGCTGCTGCGGGTGGCCCGGGACTTCGACAAGGACAAGAAGCGCCCGACCAGCACCCTGTCGGTCGAGCCGAGCCCGACCGAGGGCATGGTGAGCGTCCGGTTCGACGTCAGTGAGCCGGCGGCGGTGTTCTACACCCTCGACGGCGGTCGACCGACGTTCGGCTCCACCCTGTACGCCTCGGCGGGCATCCGGGAGGGGGGCGAGACGCTGACCGTCCCGGCCGGCACCAAGGTCCACTGGTTCTCGGTGGACGCGGCCGGCAACATCGAGCGCAACTACCGGCCGGACGACGACAGCAAGACCTTCAACCGGGGCTGGGCGACGCTGCCCACCGGCTGAGCCCCGACCACTCCAGGCAGGGGCCCGGCGGTGCGCACCGCCGGGCCCCTGTCGGCCGACCGGGCTCAGTCCTCGGCCCGCCACCGGTAGAACTCCTGCGCCACCGCGTCCACCGGGCTGCCCCAGGTGTCCGGGTCGTAGGCGCTGATGTACGGGCTGAGATCGTCCATGATCTTGGCGAAGGCCGGCTGGTCGTGCCCCTGCCGGACGGCCCCCTCGAACGCCTCGCCGGTGCGCTCCAACACGTGCAGGTAGACGTCGTCGATCGAGTACAACCACCGCCCGGTGACCCCCATCCGGGCGGGCAGCGGGCCGGCGTCGGACTCGGCGAAGATCTGCGCGACGGTGGGTTCCGCGCCGGGCTTGATCCGGGCGACGATGACCGTCCGGCTCGGCTCGCCCGCGTCGGCCGACGGCTCGGCCGGCGCCCACCGGTAGAACTCCTTCGCCACCGAGTCCGACGGGTTCTTCCAGTCCCTCGGGTACGGCGTCACGTACGGGCCGATCTTCTCGGCGATCTGTTGGAAGGCGGGCAGGCCCCGGGTCTGCCCGGTCACCTTCGGGTCCGCGTTGCGCTCGATCAGGTGGATGTAGAGGCCGTGGAAGGACAACAGGGTCCGCCCGACCACGCCCAGGTCCTGCGGCCGGGTGGTCCGGTCGTAGTACCCGAACACGTCGGCGACGGTGCGCTCGCTGCCCGGCACCATGCGACAGACGATCACGTTGCGGAAGGTCATCGAAGCTCCTCAGGGATCAGACGGTAGGGGTCGGCTCGGTGGGACGGGGACGGCGGGCCGGCGGGTACGACACCGGCGGCGCGGCGGCGGTGAACCGGACCGGCAGCTCCAGCAGGCCCCGGAACGGTGATGCCGCCGGCAACCGGCGCAGCTCGGCGGCCGGCACCGCGAGGCGCAACCCGGGCAGCCGGCGCAGCAGCGCCGCCAGACCGATCTGGGCCTCCATCCGGGCCAGCGAGACCCCGAGGCAGTAGTGCACGCCGTGGCCGAAGCCCAGGTGCGGCCCGCGTACCCGGCGCAGGTCCAGCCGATCCGGGTCGACGAAGTGCGCCGGGTCGTGGTTCGCCGCGTTGAGCACCACGCCGACGATCGACCCCGCCGGGATGCGTACCCCCCGGTATTCGACGTCCTCGGTGGCGACCCGAGGGCTGGCCACCGGCAGCGGACCGTCGAACCTGAGCAGCTCCTCGATCGCCGAGGGCAGCAGCTCCGGGGTGTCGCGCAGCAGGTCGAGCTGGTCGGGGTGGGTCAGCAGGGCCACCGTCGCGTTGCCCAGGAAGTCCGCGGTGGTCTGGTGGCCGGCGAACAGCAGCAGGAACGTGGTGGTGACCAGCTCCGGTTCGGAGAGCTTCCCGGCCTGGTCACAGGCGTCGATCAACGAGCTGATCATGTCGTCGGCCGGAGCGGCGCGCTTGGCGGCCACCAGCTCCGCCAGGTAGTGGTGCAGCCGCACCTGCGCCTCGCCCACGGCCGCCCGCTCCAGCGCCGGGCTGCGCCCGGACGACCCGGAGGTCCGGATCACCTGGGTCCAGTCGAGCACCCGTTGCTGGTCGGCCCGGGGCACCCCGAGCAGTTCGCAGATCACCACCATCGGCAGCGGGATCGCGAAGTCGTGCATCAGCTCGGCCCGCCCCTGCGTGACGATCCCGTCGATCAGGTCGTCGACGATCTGCCGTACCCGGGGTCGCAGCGCCTCGATCCGGCGCGGCGCGAACGCCTGCGACACCATCCGGCGCAACCGGGTGTGCTCCGGCGGGTCCGAGTTGAGCATGTTCCGGTTCAGGGCCTCGGAGTTCGGGCCGAAGATCTGGAGGTAGTGCTGACCGGGGCCGTAGAGGTCCTTGGACAGCCGGGGGTCGGTCAGCGCCGCCCGCGCGTCGTCGAACCGGGTGAGCAGGTACGAGTCGAACCGGGGCGAGCTGACCGGGCAGACCGGCGCGTCCGCCCGGAGCCGGGCGAAGGACGGATACGGGTCGGCGGCGAACTGGTCGGTGTAGAGCTGCGACGCGGGCACGGGCTCGGTCATCTCGTCTCCTCCGCCGCGCTGGGCATGGTGTGCAGCACCTGGTAGGTGTGCCGCTCGGCGGATTCCCGCAGCTCGCGCACCACCCGCAGCAGCCGGTCCCGGTGTTCGCTGCGGCCGAAGGCGTCCAACCGTTCCCGGTCCGCCCAGTCGCTGATGATCAGGTAGCTGCGCGGGTCGTCGGCGTCGCGGACCAGATCCTGCCGCAGGCACCCGTCGAGCAGCCGGATCTGCGCCGCCGCCGAGAGCCACTCCGCCTCGAACCGCTCCGCGCAGCCCTCCCGGGTACGCATGGCGAGCACGGTGCGCACCGCCGTCATCGGGCACCACCGAAGACCAGGTGCAGGTTCTTGCGCAGCGCGTCGGGGTCGATCGGCTGGCTGCGGAAGCCGACGTGACCGTCCGGGCGGATCAGGTACAGGGCGACGCCGGTCACCCCGTACCGCGACCGGAACTCGCCCCCGGCGTCGCGCACCACCGGCGGCGCGAGCAGCCTCGGATCCTCGGCGTCCGGGCTGAGCAGCAGGTACGCGTCGACCTCGCCCCGGGTCTGGGCGCGGATGTCGGCGCAGAGCCCCGGCACGGCGGCCACCTCCGCCGGCGCGGCCGACGCGTCGGCGTAGACCAGCAGGGTGTGCCGGGTGCCCCCGGTCAGGTCGCGCAGTCGCAGCGGATGCCCGACCCCCTGCCGACACAGCCCACCCAGGTCGGGGGCGCGGTCGCCGGGGCGCGGGCCGACGCGCAGCGCGTCGGGATCGGTCACGCACTCGCCGACCAGCGGGCTGTCGGCGTAGCTGAGCAGCAGGGACATCTCCTGGAGGAACTGCCGTTCGAGGTCGGCACGGTCCAGTTCGTCGGTGAACGCCATCCGCACCGCGCGGCCGACGATCTCCTCCCCCTCCGGGCGTCGTTCGGCCTCGTAGCTGTCGAGCAGCCCGGGGGCGGCGACACCCCGGACCGCCAGCGCCACCTTCCAGGCCAGGTTCCAGGCGTCCTGGATGCCGGTGTTCATCCCCTGCCCACCCGCCGGCGGGTGCAGGTGCGCCGCGTCACCGGCCACGAAGACCCGGCCGTGGCCGTACCGGTCGACGATGCCGTGGCTGATCCGGAACACCGACGACCAGCGCAGGTTCGACGCCCGGGTGCCCGGCGGGGCCAGCCGGTCCAGCGCGGCCTGCACGTCGTCGAGGGTCGGCTCGGCCAACTCCTCGCTGAACCCGGGTGGGGCGTCCTTTCCGCCGGTCTGGGCGAAGAACCGGGGCGGCGCGAGGGTCGCGAGCCGGTACCGGCCCTCCCCACGCAACGGGACGCAGACCAGCATGCCGTCCATCCGGCCCTCGGTCTCGTGGAGGAACCGCAGCAGGTGCCCGTCCGGCATGTCCCAGTTCACGTCGACGTCGGCGAGCATGAACAGCTGCGGGAACCGGCCCAGCCCACCCGAGAACGTCAACCCGAGCAGTTCCCGCACCCGGCTGTGCGCGCCGTCCGCGCCGACGAGGTACTTCGCCCGTACCGTCTCCGTGCCGCCACCGGCCAACGCGAGGGTGGCCAGCACACCGTCCACGCCCTGGGTGAAGCCGGTCAGCTCCGCCCCGCGCTGGGGCCGTACGCCGAGGGTGGCCAGCCGGTCGGTGAGGATGCGCTCGGTCTCGTACTGGGGCAGGCCGAGGTGCGCGTACGGCAACCCCGGCAGTTCCCAGCTCATCCGGTGGGTCTGCGTGCCGTTGACGAACACCACGTTGCCGGTGAGCCAGTTCCCGGCGTCCATCGCCTCCCGCACGATGCCCTGCTCGGCCCAGATCTCCATGGTGCGGCAGTGCACGCCGATCGCCTTGTCGGCCTGCGCGGGCGGCGCGACCAGCTTCTCGACCACCCGGCAGTCGATGCCCCGCCGGGCCAGCTCGACGGCGACGGTCAGCCCGGTCGGCCCCGCTCCGACGATGAGTACGTCCGTTGTCGTGTGCACGTCGGTCTCCCTACCGGTACTGGCTGCCCGGTCGACGCCGGGATGAGCCGCGAGGTGGAACAGTCGGCGTCGGAAGTCGAGCAGGAACGGCGCGATCGGCCCGGCCTCCTCCCGCGCGTGGGCCGGGTTGGCGACCCAGCGGTGGAACTCCGCCTCGGTGCGCCACTCGGCGAAGATGTGGTGGACGTCCGTGTCGGGTTCGCGCAGCAGGTCCTCGCGCAGGTAGCCGGGCACCCCGGCCATCCGCGCGGTGACCTCGGCATGACCCCGGCGGAACTCGGCGAGCCGGGCGGCCGGCACGGTGACCTCGACGTCCACCAGGATCGTCTGGTGGTCACCCGGCTCGTCGCGCATCACCCGGTGGTCCTCGACGGTGGACGCCTCACACCCGGCGCGCAGGGCGTCGGCGAAGCGGGCGGCCACCGGGCCGTTCTCGTAGTCGAGCAGCGCGGCGTCGTCGGTCCACTCGGTGACGACGACGAACGTGTGCGGGTCGTCCGCGTCCAGGAGCAGGTCCCGCCGCAGGTTGCCGGGGAGCACGCCGATCTGCGCCGCGGCCGTCCGCCAGGCGGACCGGACGGCCTGTTCGGCACCGGGGCGTGCGCGGACCCGGAGCATTGTCCTGATCATGGGTTCTCCCTCGACGGCCTGCCCGTGACGCGGGCCCCGACCGCCGGCACCTCGACCGGCGCGTCGTCCGTTCGACCCTGTCGCAGCGCGCGTCACGCGGCCGTCACCGAGGGGCTGTCCCGGGTCGCCACCCGTTGACGCCGCCGGGACGGACCGGCCGGGACGGCCTCACCCTGGAGCGGGCAGCAGCACCGGGACTCCGGCCCCCGTCAGCGGCAGCGCGCGGCCCGGACCCGGCGGTCACGCACCTGCTCAGAGGCGGCGGTTGCCGCTGCTCGCGCGGACGACCAGGACCGGCTCGACCTGGGGCCGGGGGGTGCCCGCGCCGGTGCCGTCGAAGAGTTCCAGCAGCGCCGCCACGCACCGGCGGCCGACCTCGTCGAAGTCCTGTCGCACGGTGGTCAGCGGCGGTGAGAGGTACTCGGCTTCGGGAATGTCGTCGAAGCCGACCACGCTGACGTCCTCGGGAATCCGGGCGCCCCGCTGGTGCAGGGCGCGCAGCAGACCGAGCGCCTGGTGGTCGTTGGCGCAGAACACCGCCGTCACGTCGGGGCGTTCGACAAGCGACCGGCCCAGCTCGTAGCCGGCCCGGGGGCTCCAGTCGCCGACGATGACCGGCGGGACCGGGCGGCCCGCCTGTTCCAGGGTCTGCCGCCACCCGTCGACCCGGTCCCGGGCCTCCAGCCAGTCGCGGGGCCCGGCGATGTGCCACACCGTCTCGTGCCCGAGGTCGAGCAGGTGCCGCACCGCCAGCCGGGCGCCGGCCACCTGGTCGACGGAGATGCTGGGCAGTTCACCGCGCTCCCCGCTGGCCTCGGCCACCACCGCGGGCACCCCGGTGGGCAGGCCGTGCACGGCGACCGACGCCGTCATCATCGGGGTGATGACGACGACGCCGGCCACCGACTGTTCGGTCAGCGCGTCGATGGCGGACCGCATCCCGCTACGGTCCAGCCGCTCCACGGTGACGATGCTGATGCCGTATCCGGCAGCGCGGGCGGCCCGCTCGATGCCCAGCAGCGTGGCCGCCGGCCCGAACAGGATGGTGTCGAAGCTGACCACGCC
Organism: Micromonospora sp. NPDC051925; assembly: GCF_044548625.1. Lineage (NCBI taxonomy): Bacteria > Bacillati > Actinomycetota > Actinomycetes > Micromonosporales > Micromonosporaceae > Micromonospora > Micromonospora sp. NPDC051925. Next base: position 277,384 of record NZ_JBIUCH010000004.1, read on the forward strand.
GATCACCCGGGACCGCCGGCCGGCCAGCCCCCGGGCCAGGGCGTTGGGCCGGTAGTTGAGCTGGTGCACGGCACGCAGCACCCGCTCCCGGGTCTCCGGCCGAACGCTCGGATGGTTGTTGAGCACCCGGGACACGGTCTGGTGCGACACCCCGGCGAGTTGCGCGACGTCGCTCATCACCGCGGCGCGTTCGGGCCGCTGCTGGCCCATGGCAGCTCAGAAACCCCGGGCCAGGCGGTAGTAGGCCTGGTTCCAGCGGAGCTCGTCGGCCAGCCGCCGGGGGGTCGTGTCGGCGTCGATGACGACCAGTTCGGTGCTGACCATCTCGGCGAGGTCGTGCAGTTCCTCGACCCCGACGGCCTGGGACAGCACCGTGTGGTGCGGGGCACCGGCGGTGAGCCAGGCCTCCGCCGAGGCGGCGAGGTCCGGCCGGGGCCGCCACACCGCCCGAGCCACCGGCAGCTTCGGCAGCGGGTACGGCGGGGCGACCACGTCGATCTCGTTGGCCACCAGCCGGAACCGCTCCCCCATGTCGGCCAGGCCGAGCACCACCGCCGGGCCGGACTGGGCGTCGAAGACCATCCGCACCGGATCCTCCCGCCCGCCGATGCCCAGCGGGTGGATCTCGACGTTCGGGGTGGCCGCCGCGATGCTCGGGCAGACCTCCAGCATGTGCGCCCCGAGCACCAGTTCCCGGCCCGGGGTGAGGTCGTAGGTGTAGTCCTCCATGAACGAGGTGCCACCGGTGGTGCCGACGGACATCGACTTGAGCGTGCGCACCAGCACCGAGGTCTTCCAGTCCCCCTCGCCGCCGAAGCCGTACCCGTCGGCCATCAGCCGCTGCACCGCGAGACCGGGCAACTGCCGCAGCCCGCCCAGGTCCTCGAAGTTGGTGGTGAAGGCGCGGAACCCGCCGGCGTCGAGGAAGTCCCGCAGCCCCGCCTCGATCCGGGCGGCGTAGCGCAGCGAGTCGTGCCGGTCACCGCCGGAGCGCAGCTCGGCGACCAGTCGGTAGCTGTCGTCGTACTCCTTGACCAGGTCGTCGATGCGGGCGTCGGCGACGGCGTCGACGGCCTCGACCAGGTCGTTGACCCCGTAGGTGTTCACCGAGACGCCGAAGCGCAGCTCGGCCTCGACCTTGTCCCCCTCGGTCACCGCGACGTCGCGCATGTTGTCGCCGAAGCGGGCCAGCCGCAGCGACCGCATCTCGGCGTGCCCGATCGCGGCCCGGGTCCAGGCGCCGATCCGGGCGGCGACCCGGGGGTCGCTCACGTGCCCGGCGACGGTCTTGCGGGCGACCCCGAGCCGGGTCTGGACGTACCCGAACTCCCGGTCACCGTGGGCGGCCTGGTTGAGGTTCATGAAGTCCATGTCGATCTCGGACCAGGGCAGTTCCACGTTGGCCTGGGTGTGCAGGTGCAGCAGCGGGGTACGCAGCGCGTCCAGTCCGGAGATCCACATCTTGGCCGGCGAGAAGGTGTGCATCCAGGCGATCACCCCGACCGCGCCCTGCACGGCGGCGTCACGGCAGACGGCCAGGATCTCGGCGCTGGAGGTGAGCACCGGCTTCCAGACCACCCGGGCCGGGACGGCCGGGTCGGCGTCGAGCCGTTCGGCGATCCGCCGGGACTGCTCGGCCACCTGGCGCAGGGTCTCCGGGCCGTACAGGCCCTGGCTGCCGGTGAGGAACCAGACCTCGGCGGCCGGGGATGGGTTGGTCATGGGCGTTGCCTTCCGGTGGGACTGGCGAGGGTCACTTGGTACGGATGCCGATGAGGCGCTGGAGCAGGATGAACACGAACAGCAGGCCACCAATGACGATCTTGGTCCACCAGGAGTTGAGGGTGCCGTCGAAGGTGATCAGCGTCTGGATGACACCGAGCACCAGCACCCCGAGCAGGGTGCCGAAGACGTAACCGGACCCGCCGGTGAGCAGGGTGCCACCGATGACGACCGCCGCGATCACGTCCAGCTCCATGCCCACCGCGATCAGCGGGGCCCCCGACAGGGTGTAGAAGGAGAGCAGGATCCCGCCGATCGCCGAGCAGAGCCCGCTGATGGTGTAGACCGCGATCTTCGTACGCGCCACCGGCAGGCCCATCAGCAGCGCGGACTGCTGGTTGCCGCCGATGGCGTACACGTTGCGGCCCAGCCGGGTGTACGCCAGCACGGCCGCCCCGATCGCCAGCACCGCGAGGGCGATCAGCACGCTGATCGAGACGAAGTTCTCACCGAGATGGATCCGGTGCTGGGCGGCGGTGGTCCAGAAGCCGTCGGTGATCGGGATCGAGGTGGTGCTGATCCAGGTGCACATGCCCCGGGCGAAGAACATCCCGGCCAGGGTGACGATGAACGGTTGGATGTCGAAGAAGTGGATCACGCAGCCCATGGCGAAGCCGAGGGTCGGGCCGATCAGCAACGCGATCAGCAGCACCAGGGCGGGGTGCAGGCCGTCGCCCAGCAGCGAGGCCGACACCATCGCGGTCATCGCCACCACCGACCCGACCGACAGGTCGATGCCGCCGGTGAGGATCACGAAGGTCATCCCGACCGCGACGACCAACAGGAAGCCGTTGTCGATGAAGACGTTGAAGACGACCTGGATGTTGGAGAACGCGCGGTATTGGGAGACGCCGATGGCGTACATCACCAGCAGCAGGGCGAGGGTGGCCAGCACCGGCACGTGCCGGGGTGGCACCCGCCACCAGGCACGTCCCGCAGGGGCGGCCAACGGGGTCGTGGTCATGCCGGAACCTGCTCCTTCTCTGTACCGACCGGCTCCACCGGAGTCACCGGCACGCTGCGCCGACGGCGGAACCGCGCCCGGAAGGCCGGGGCCTGGATGAGGCAGACCACGATCACCACGACCGCCTTGAACAGCAGCGCCGTCTGCGGGTCGATGTTCATGGCGTACACCGAGGTGGTCAGGGTCTGGATGAGCAGCGCGCCGATCACGCTGCCACCGAGGTAGAACCGACCGCCGGCCAGCGCGGTGCCACCGATGACCACGGCCAGGATGGCGTCCAGCTCGACCCAGAGCCCGACCGCGTTGCCGTCGGCGCTGGAGACGTTCGCCGTCATCATGAACCCGGCGATCGCCGCGCAGGCGGCGCTCACCACGTACACCAGGAAGGTGATCCGGCGGGAGCGGATGCCGGCCAGCCGGCTGGCCTCGGCGTTGCCGCCGACCGCCTCGATGATCATGCCGAGCGCGGTGCGTCGGGTCAGCACCGCCACCAGCAGGGTCACCGCCAGGGCGATGATGATCGCGAACGGCAGGGTCAGCAGGTGCCCCACCCCGATCACCTTGTAGGGCTCGCTGTTGATGGTGATGATCTGCCCTTTGGCGATCAACTGAGCCAGTCCCCGGCCGGCCACCATGAGGATCAGCGTGGCGATGATCGGTTGGATGCCGATCCCGGCGACCAGGATGCCGTTCCACACGCCGAGCAGCAGGGCGACCCCGAACGCGATCGCCACCGCGGTGAGCACCACGGCCAGGCTGTTCTGGTCGGGCTGCTCGCTGATGTAGAGGCAGGCCACCGCGCCGCTGACCGCGGCCACCGCACCCACCGAGAGGTCGATGCCGCCGGTGGCGATCACCAGGGACATCCCCAGGGCGACCAGGATCAGCGGGGCGCTGAGCCGGACGATGTCGACGAGGCTGCCGTAGAGGTGACCGTTCTTCAACTCGACCGACAGGAAGCTCGGCCGGTAGATGACGTTCGCCACCAGCAGCAGCACCAGCACGACCAGCGGCCAGAAGAGCCGGTGACCGGTGACGCCCGCGAGGCGGACCCGTGCGGTGCTCATGCCGGCACCGTCCCTTCCTGCGAGCTGCCGCTGGCGATGGCCTGCATGATGCGGGCCGCGTCGAGGGTGTCGTCGTTGGTGAGCTCGCTGACCAGCCGCCGGTCGCGCATCACCGCGACCTTGTGGCTGAGCCGGAGCACCTCCTCCAGCTCGGCAGAAATGAACAGCACCGCCATCCCGCCGTCGGAGAGCTGCGCCACCAGGCGCTGGATCTCGGTCTTGGCACCGATGTCGATGCCCCGGGTCGGCTCGTCCAGGATCAACAGCCGGGGCTCGGTGATCAGCCAGCGGGCCAGCAGCACCTTCTGCTGGTTGCCGCCGGAGAGGTTGCGCACCGGCATCTCCGGGTCGGCCGGCCGGATGCTCAGCGCCTTGATCCAGTGCTGGACCAGCTCGTCCTGCCGGCGTCGGGCCACCGGCCGCAGCCAGCCCCGGGCCGCCTGCATGGCCAGGATGATGTTCTCCCGCACCGACAGCTCGCCGACCAGGCCCTCGGTGCGGCGGTTCTCGGAGCAGAACGCGATGTCCCGGTCGATGGCGGCCACCGGGTTACGGATCGTCACCGGGGTGCCGTCCACGGCGAGCCGGCCCTGGTCGGCGCGGTCCGCGCCGAAGAACAACCGGGCCACCTCGGTACGTCCCGAGCCGAGCAGCCCGGCCAGGCCGACCACCTCCCCCTGGTGGATGGTGAGGCTGAACGGCGCCACGGAGCCGGACCGGCCGAGCCCGTCGGCCGCCACCACGGGGGTGCCCGCCTCGAGGGCCGCCCGGTCGCCGCTGGTGGCCTCGTCGAGGCGTTCCAGGGCGTCCAGCTCCTTGCCGATCATCTTCTCCACCAGCGCGATCTGCGGCAGCTCGCTGGTCGCGTACTCGCCGACGAGGCGGCCGTTGCGCAGCACGGTGATCCGGTCGGCGATGGCGTACACCTGGTCGAGGAAGTGGGTGACGAAGATGATCGCGATACCGTCGTCGCGGAGTTGCCGCATGATCCGCATCAGCTGGGCCACCTCGTCGGCGTCCAGGCTGGAGGTGGGCTCGTCGAGGATCAGCACCCGGGCCTTGATGTCCACCGCGCGGGCGATCGCCACCATCTGCTGTACGGCCAGCGAGTAGCTGCCCAGCAGCTCGGTGACGTCGATGTGCAGGTCGATGCGGGCCAGCAGCTCCTGCGCCCGGCGGCGCATCTCGCGCCAGTTGACCGCACCGAGGCGGCGCGGCTCCCGGCCAATGTAGATGTTCTCCGCCACCGACAGGTTGGGCAGGAGGTTGACCTCCTGGTAGACGGTGCTCACCCCGGCGGCGGTGGCCTGCATGGGGCCGGCGAAGGAGACCGGGGCACCGTCGAGGGTGATGGTGCCGGAGTCGGTGCCGTAGACGCCGGTCAACACCTTGATGAGGGTGGACTTGCCGGCGCCATTCTCGCCCATCAGGGCGTGCACCTCACCGGGGAAGAGCCGGAAGTCGACGCCGTCGAGGGCGCGGACCCCGGGGAAGATCTTGCTGATCGCGGTCATCGTCAGGACCGGATGCCTCTGCGACATCCCACCGAACCTTTCCTCGGAAGCGGAGGCCGCCGCACCGAACGCGGCGGCCTCCGGTCGGATCAGTACTTCCGGTTCGGCAGCGCGGCCTTCGCCTGCTCCTGGGTGAAGGTGGTCTCCTCGGTCTCGACCCGGGTCGGCACCGTCTCACCGGCCTTGACCTTCTTGGCCAGGTCCATCAGCTGCGGGCCGAGCAGCGGGCTGCACTCGGCGATGAAGTTGAACTTCCCGTCCGCCAGCGCCTGCATGCCGTCCTTGACCGCGTCGACGGTGATGATGGTGATGTCCTTGCCGGGCACCTTGCCCGCCGCGGTGATCGCCTCCAGCGCGCCCAGGCCCATGTCGTCGTTGTGCGCGAAGAGCACGTCGATCTTCGGGTTGGCCCTGAGGAACTGCTCCATGACCTGCTTGCCGCCGGCCCGGGTGAAGTCACCGCTCTGCGAGGCGACGATCTTCAGGTTGGGGTTGGCGGCGATCGCCTCGGCGAAGCCCTTCTTGCGGTCGTTGGCCGGCGCCGCGCCGGTGGTGCCCTGGAGCTCGACGATGTTCACCGGGCCGGTCGCGGACTGCTTCTCCTTGACCAGCCACTCACCGGCGAGCTTGCCCTCCTTGACGAAGTCCGAGCCGATGAAGGTCTTGTAGAGGGTCTTGTCGGCCGAGTCGACGGCCCGGTCGGTCAGGATCACCGGGATCTTGGCGTCCTTGGCCTCCTTGAGCACGGTGTCCCAACCCGACTCCACCACCGGCGAGAAGGCGATCACGTCCACCTTCTGCTGGATGAAGTTGCGGATCGCCTTGATCTGGTTCTCCTGCTTGCCCTGCGCGTCGTCGAACTTCAGATCGTAGCCGGCCGCGGTGGCGGCTTCCTTGATCGAGTTGGTGTTCGCCGTGCGCCAGCCGCTCTCCGCGCCGACCTGCGAGAAGCCCAGGACGAGCTTCTTGCTGTCGCCGCCGGTGTCGCTGTCGCCGCCGGTGTCGCTGTTGCCGCAGCCGGCGAGTCCGCCGGCCAGCAGGCCGACGGCGAGCATCGCGCCGAGGCCACGCCGGGTGAGGGTAGGACCGGTCTTCGCCATGTGAAGACTCCTTGTACGGGGATGAGGTGGGGGATGGTGCTGCTTGCGGAACGGCCGGCACGGCACGCCGAGCGGATCGGCCGTTCCAGGGGTGGTGCATCGGGTTGCGGTGGATCGACCGAACCGCCGGGGCGGGCCGGTGGCGAGGACGGGCGAGGACGGGGTTACGGCCCCGGCTGCCCGTAGACGTTCTGGTAGCGGTCGTAGAGCGAGTCGATATCCGCCTGGGCCATCGGCACGGGGGTACCGAGGGCCCGGGTCAGATGTGCGGTACGGGCCACGTCCTCGCACATCACGGCGGCCTTCACCGCCGCGCGGGCGTCCCGGCCGATGGTGAAGACGCCGTGGTTGCGCATCAGCACCGCGGGCGAGCGGTGCCCGGACAGGGTCGCCACGATGCCCTTGCCGATGTCGTCGCCGCCGATGAGCGCGAACGGACCGACCGGGATCTCGCCGCCGAACTCGTCGGCCTGGGCGGTGAGGTGGCACGGGATCGCCTCGCCCCGGGCGGCCCAGGCGGTGGCGTAGCCGCTGTGGGTGTGCACCACCCCGCCGACCTCGGGCATCGCCCGGTAGACGTAGGCGTGTGCGGCGGTGTCGCTGGACGGCGACAGGTCGCCCTCGACCACGACGCCGTCCAGGTCGCAGACGATCATGTTGTCGGCCCGCAGGTCGTCGTAGGACACCCCGCTCGGCTTGATGACCATCAGCTCCTGGCCGGGCACCCGGGCCGAGACGTTGCCGGCCGTCCAGGCCACCAGGTTGTAGCGGACCAGCTCGCCGTGCAGGCTCGCCACCTGCTCGCGCAGCCGGGCCACCTCGGCGTCGAGATCGAGGGTCATGCCGGCACCTCCAGGGGGTCGGTGGTCGCGCCGGCCGGCTGCCCGGCGGCCGGGCGACGGGCGGCGTTACGGATGGCGCGCAGCCGCAGCAGCACGTCGTCGCCACCCCGGCCGAAGTGGTCGTGCAGGCGGCGGTACTCGGCGTAGAGCGCGTCGTAGGCGCGGGCCCGGTCCGGGTCGGGCCGGTACACCTCGCGGTCCACCCGGCCCATCGCCGCCGAGGCGGTCGGCACGTCGGGGTACGCGCCGGCCGCGACCGCCGCGTGGATCGCCGAGCCCAGCGCCGGGCCCTGCGCCGAGCCGATGATGCCCAGCGGACGCTTGGTCACGTCGGCGTAGATCTGCATCAGCAGGCTGTTGCCGGTGAGCCCGCCGGCCACGATCAGCTCGTCGACCGGAACTCCCGCCTCGGCGAACGCCTCGATGATCATCCGGGTGCCGAACGCGGTGGATTCCAGCAGCGCGCGGTAGACGTCCGGCGGCCGGGTGGCCAGGGTGAGCCCGACGAGCACCCCGCTGAGATCATGGTTGACCAGCAGCGACCGGTTTCCGTTCCACCAGTCCAGCGCCACCAGGCCGTGCGCGCCGACGGGCTGCGCGGCGGCGGCGGTGGTCAGCTCCTCGTGGGAGGCGTACCCGGCGGGGGCGGCGTGGTTCACGTACCAACCGAAGATGTCACCGACGCCGCTCTGGCCGGCCTCGTAACCCCAGGAGCCGGCGCTGATCCCACCGTCGACCACTCCGCACATGCCGGCCACCTCGGCCCGCTCGGTGCCGTTGACCACGTGGCAGGTGGAGGTGCCCATGATGGCGACCAGCCGGCCGGGGGTCAGGGCCTGCGCGGCGGCGGCGGTGACGTGGGCGTCGACGTTGCCGACGGCCACCGCGATCCCCTCCGGCAGCCCGGTCCAGGCGGCGGCCTGCGCGGTCAGCCCACCGGCCCGCGCGCCGAGCTGCGCCAACGGTCCGTCGATCTTGGCGACGAAGTCGGCGAAGCCGGGGTTCAGCGCGGACAGGTACGCCGGGGACGGGTAGTGACCGTCCTGGAGGAGTCCCTTGTAGCCGGCGGTGCAGACGTTGCGGGTCTCGACGCCGCAGAGCTGCCAGACGATCCAGTCGGCGGCCTCGATCCAACGCTCGGCGCGGGCGTAGACCTCCGGGTCCTCCTCCAGCAGTTGCAGCGCCTTGGCGTACTGCCACTCGGCGGAGACCTTCCCGCCGTAGCGGCCGATCCAGGACTCGCCCCGGGCGTGGGCCAGCGCGTTGATCCGGTCGGCCTGCGGCTGGGCGGCGTGGTGCTTCCACAGCTTCACCCAGGCGTGCGGGCGGGTACGCAGGTCGGGCAGCTCGCACAGCGGGGTGCCGTCGGCCAGCGTGGGCAGCACGGTGCAGGCGGTGAAGTCGATGCCGACGGCGACCACCTGCGCCGGGTCGACGCCGCTTTCGGTCAGCGCCGCGGGCACCGCGTGCCGCAGCACGTCGCGGTAGTCGTCCGGGTCCTGCAACGCCCAGTCGGCCGGCAGGGTCTGGCCGTCGACGGCGAGCGTCCCGTCCATCACGCCGTGGCGGTACTCGTGCACCGCCGTGCCCAGCTCGGCGCCGTCGCCGACCCGCACCACCAGCGCCCGACCCGACAGCGTGCCGTAGTCGACGCCGACGACGTACCGGTCCTGCGGCTTCGCGCCTGCATCCATGCCGTTCTCCGTTCGATCGTTGGGGGCAAGTGTTAGCGCTCACATGGAATCCGTCAAGGCGCATTCAGGTAACACTGCCGTAACCATCCTGAGCGGCTCTGGCACGGCGTTGACGACCACCACCCCGACCAGCCATCGAGTGTCCGCCATGCGCCGCACAGGTGAGCGGTCACATCTGTGCGGCCGGGCGGGCTCTTGACACACCTCGGCGGACGGTTTCAGACTTCGGGGCGACCGTCGCGCGGGCCGGAAGGCGGACCGGGCGGGCGACGACCGGCCCCTGCGCCGTCGTCGAGGGGCCGCAGGCCGGGCATGCGGGGCGGACCACGCGGTCTTCGTCGCCACACGAAGGGGACCGAGTGAGGATCGTCGACGCCCGGGTCATCGTGACCTGTCCGGGCCGCAACTTCGTCACCCTGAAGATCGTCACCGACGAGGGGGTCACCGGAGTCGGGGACGCCACCCTCAACGGCCGGGAACTGGCCGTCGCGTCGTACCTGCGCGACCACGTGGTGCCGCTGCTGATCGGGCGGGATCCGGCCCGGATCGAGGACACCTGGCAGTACCTGTACCAGGGGGCGTACTGGCGGCGTGGGCCGGTGACGATGAGCGCGATCGCCGCCGTGGACACCGCGTTGTGGGACATCAAGGGCAAGGTCGCCGGCCTACCGGTCTACCAGTTGCTCGGGGGCCGGTCCCGCGACGGGGTCACCGTCTACGGGCACGCCAACGGCGAGACCGTGGAGGCGGTGCTGGCCGAGGTCGCCCGCTACGTCGACCTCGGCTACCGGGCGGTCCGGGTGCAGTGCGGCGTGCCGGGCCTGCCGAAGACCTACGGGGTCAGCGCCGACAAGCTGTTCTACGAACCGGCCGACGCGGCCCTGCCCAGCGAGGCGACCTGGTCCACCCCGCGCTACCTGGCGCACGTGCCGACGGTCTTCGCCCGGGTACGCGACGAGTTCGGCCCCACCCTGCGGCTGCTGCACGACGTGCACCACCGGCTCAGCCCGATCGAGGCGGCCCGGCTCGGCAAGAGCCTGGAACCCTACGCGCTGACCTGGATGGAGGACCCGGTCCCCGCCGAGCTGCCGGAGGGCTTCCGGCTGATCCGGCAGCACACCACCACCCCGGTCGCCGTCGGCGAGGTCTTCAACACCATCTGGGACGCCGCCCAGCTCATCCGGGAACAGCTCATCGACTACATCCGCACCACGGTGGTGCACGCCGGTGGGATCACCCACCTGCGCCGCATCTTCGACCTGGCGGCGCTGCACCACGTCCGCAGCGGCTCGCACGGGGCGACCGACCTCTCCCCCGTCTGCATGGCCGCCGCCCTCCACCTCGACCTCGCCATCCCCAACTTCGGCCTCCAGGAGTACATGCGGCACACCGACGCCACCGACGAGGTCTTTCCGCACGGCTACCACTACGCCGACGGCTACCTGCACCCGGCGGAGACCCCCGGCCTCGGGGTGGACATCGACGAGGAGGCGGCGGCCCGTTACCCGTACGCCCCGGCGTACCTGCCGGTGAACCGGCTGGAGGACGGCACCGTCCACCCCTGGTGAGCCGGGCCGACCCGGGTGGCACAGCCGCGAACGGGGCGGGCCGCCTCGGGCACCGACTCCGGTCAGCGCAGTTCCTGGATGCGGATCAGGTTCCCGGCCGGATCGCGGAAGGCGCAGTCGCGCACCCCGTACGGCTGCTCGATCGGCTCCTGGACGACCTCGGCGTCGCCGGCCTGCACCTTCTCGAAGGTGGCGTCGAGGTCGTGGGTGGCCAGCATGATCCACCCGTAGGTGCCCTTGGCCATCATCTCGACGATGGTCCGGCGCTCCTCGTCGGTGACACCCGGGTCGGCGGCCGGCGGGGCCAGCAGGATCGACGTGTCCGGCTGGCCGACGGGGCCGACCGTGATCCAACGCATCCGCCCCTTTCCGACGTCGTTGCGGACCTCGAAGCCGAGGGTGTCGCGGTAGAAGGCCAGCGAGGCGTCCGGATCGTCGTGCGGCAGGAAGCAGGTGTGAATGGAGATGTCCATGCCGGTCACGCTAGGTGAGGATCGAGGCCGGCGCTTCTCGATTCCTGACCGGTCTGGTCACCTGTTTCGTCAGGCACGGCGGCAGCTCCGCCGGGGCGAGCACCGCCCGGACCCGGTAGGTGCTCGGTGGGACGCCGACCAGCTCGGTGAAGCGGGTGCTGAAGGTGCCCAGCGATGAGCAGCCCACCGCGAAACAGACGTCGGTGACGCTGAGGTCACCCCGGCGCAGCAGCGCCATCGCGCGCTCGATGCGCCGGGTCATCAGATACGCGTACGGCGACTCGCCGTAGGCACGGCGGAACTGGCGGCTCAGGTGCCCGGCCGACATGTGCGCGCCCCGGGCGAGCGCCTCGACGTCCAGCGGCTGCGCGTACTCCCGGTCGATCCGGTCGCGGACCCGGCGCAACCGGGCCAGGTCGCGCAACTGCTGCTCGGGGACGGATCTGCTGGTCACCTCCGTGATCGTGCCACGTCACGCCGGGTGCCGCCCGCGCCACCCCGCAGGTGACGCCGACGCCGGCCCGCCGGGGCGGCGGGGCGGCGGGGCGGCGGGGCGGCGGGGCGGCGGGGCGGCGGGGCGGCGGGGCGGCGGGGCGGCGGGGCGGCGGTCAGTGGATCCGGCGGCCCCGGGCGTCGGGCACCCCGGACTTGCGGAAGAAGTACGTGTTGATCTGGTCCCGCCACTCGGTCGCGCAGCGTAGCTGCTCCTCGAGGCGCTCGGCGACCCGGTCGTACACGGCCCGGTCGATCACATCGGCGAGCCCTCGCCACCGGTCCCGCATCGCCACCACCTCCTGCACCCCGGCGAAGTGGGTGTCGTAGATGTGCTGGATGACCGTGGACCCGCTGTGCAGGACGTGGGAGTACGGCACGTGGTGGAAGAAGAGCAGCAGTTCGTCGGGGCACCGCTCGGGCGACTCGTACACCTGGGACCAGGGTGGGGGGTACTGGCCGGCGAAGCCGGTGCCGGTCGCCCGGGTCCGGTCCACGCCGACGCCGTCCCGGTCGGCGAAGTGGTAGGTGCCCCACCTGCTGTACTCGTAGCCGTCCACGCCGGGGCCGTAGTGGCCGGCCGGGTTCACCATGAAGCCGACGCCCAACGGGGCGGTGTACCGCTCGTAGGTGCGCCAGGAGTCGTCCAGCACCGCGTGCAGCGTCTCGCGCACCAGCGCCGGATCACCGACCGTCGGGGCCGGGAAGGTCAGGTCGATCCACTCGTCGAGGATCGCGCCCGGCTCCAGCCCCGGATCCCAGGCCAGCCGCCCGAAGGCGTACAGGTTGGCCTGGGCCAGCGGGTGCCCGCACCAGAACGGGTCGTCACCCACGTTGGAGACGGCGACCAGATCGCCGCCCCGGCCCGGCCCCGGGCCGGGCACGTCCGCCAGGACGTCGGCGACAGTCCGCTCCTGCGGCCCCCACGGCCGGAAGCCCAGCACCTCGCTCCACCAGGGGGCGAGGTAACAGGCATGCCACTGCTGGCCGGTGTACTCCTGGGTCACCTGCAACTCCACCGCCAACCGGGTGGCCGGCATGGCCGCGATCACCGGCGAGACCGGCTCCCGGGGCTGGAAGTCGACCGGACCGTACTTGACCTGGAGGACCACGTTGTCGGCGAACCGCCCGTCGAGCGGGGCGAAGTGGTCGTACGCGGCGCGGGCCCGGTCGGTGGTCCGGTCCCGCCAGTCCTGCCGGTGGTCGTAGACGAACGCCCGCCAGTGCACCACTCCCCCGTGCGGGGCGAGCGCGTCGGCCAGCAGGTTCGCCCCGTCGGCGTGGTCCCGCCCGTACGTGAACGGTCCGGGCTGCCCCTCCGAGTCGGCCTTCACCACGTACCCGCCGAAGTCGGGAATGCGCGCGTAGACCCGTCTGGTGGTGGCGTCCCACCAGTCCCGCACCCCGTCGTCGAGGGGGTCGGCGGTGGGCAAACCACCGAGGACGACGGGGGCGGCGAAGGTCACCGACAGGTGCACCCGGACGCCGTACCGGCGCAGCAGGTCGGCGATCTCGGCCACGTCGTCGAGGCGGTCGGTCAACAGCCGCGCCTCGACGGCGCCCACGTTGACGTTGTTCACCGAGATCGCGTTGATCCCGCAGGAGGCCAGCAGCCGCCCGTACGCCCGCAGCCGGTCCCGGTCGCCGTGGGGAACGCCGTCGCGCCAGAAGATCGAGCCGCCCGCGTAGCCCCGCTCCACCTGCCCCATCACCGGGTGCACGGCCACGTTGTCCCAGTGGTCGAGCATCCGGCGGCGCAGCGCGGGTCGGTGCGGCTGCGCCGGGCGGTCCCCGGTGAACGCGGCCTCCCCGAGCCGGACCAGCTCGAACAGCCCGTAGAGCAGTCCGGCCGGCGCGTCGGCCAGCACCACCGTGACGTCGTCGACCCGGACCAACAGGAACCCCTCGTCGCCGAGCGGCCCGTCGTCGCCGACCGGCGTCGCCGTCGCGTCGACCGGCACCACCGGCGGCACCGGTTCCGTGCCGCGCAGGGCGAGTACCAGGTCGACGGGGCCGCCCACCATGGGGCGCTCCACCACCGGGTCGTCCACCGCGGGGCGCTCCACCGCCGGGTCGTCCGCCGCGGGGCCGGACCCGGTCGCGGGTGGGGCGGGCGAACCGGTCGCCGGTGCGTCGCCGGACTTCGCACCGACGCCGGTCCGCCATGCCTGCCCGCCGTGTCCGGCGCAGGCCCACACCACCTCGTCGAAGACCGTGTCGACGAGCGGACCGTCGCCGTGCACCAGGACCCGGCGTGCGCCGAGGGCCCGGAACGCCTCCGGTGGCAGCCAGGCGGCATGCGGTTCCGGTTCCCCGCCGTTCATCGGTCCGCCCACCGTGCCGTGGGCCCCGGCGTCGGTGCGGTGCTGGTGATGGGCAGGATCATCCGGTGAAGTCCTTCCGTACGAGGTCGATCATCGGGGTGCCGATCCGCAGGTATGCCAGGACGAACAGCACCGCCAGCAACGCCAGCAGCGCCTCGGAGAAGAGCACGGTGAGCGCCACGGCGGCGGCCAGCAGCAGGATGGTGCCGGCGGTGACGGCAGGCGTACGGACCAGGAAGTACAGCGCCAGGCGGAGCACGTCCCGGGTGCGGAAGGTGAACAGCGAGGCGATCACCAGGGCGTTGGCGCCCACCAGCACGACCCCGACGCCCACGCCGATCAGCGGCACCGCCCAGCCGGACGGGACGGCCGCGACGGAGAGGTGGGTGAGGTTGACCGCGATGACGGTCAGCCACAGCAGCAACGGCGTCCAGATCCGCAGCACCTGCGGCAGGTTGGCCCGGTAGCCCTGCCGGAACCGGGCGGCGGGCCGCAGGTCGGTCAGGTCGGGGCGCTGATGGTGCAGGGCGTACAGGGCGGCGGAGACCGCCGGACCGACCGGGAGCAGGCAGACCGCGACCAGCGGCAGGTTGCTGGCGTCGCGACCGAGCAGGAGCAACGGGACCAGTCCGGGCAGGGTGGCGAGCGCCAGCAGCAGTCCGACGACGAGCAGCGTGTACACCGACGCGGCGGCCCGCGACAGGGGACCGTCGCCGAACTCCCGCCAGGTCTGGGTGCTCACGACCGCTCGTCCCGGTCGTCCGGTGGGGTCCGCTCCGGGACGTCGCCGAGCAGTCGGGCCTCGTCCCACCACGGCGGGGTCTCGTCGCGTACCGGGGTCAGCTCGACGAGGGTGACCTCGTGCCGGGTCAGGGTGAGGTCGAGGGCGACCCGGCCGGCGGCGACCGGCAGGGCATGGTGGGAGCGGGCCGGCTCGGCGGCCTCCCGCAACGCGTCGAGCTGGCCCGGTCGGGGGGATCGGGGCCGACCCATCTCACCCCAGGCCGCCCAGGCGTTGCCGGCCTCCTCGCTGACCGACGAGCGGAGCAGGAAGACCGACGTGGCATCCGGCGGACCCACCGGCACCGACAGGGCCACCGGGTGCCGGTCGGGCACCGGCGCGTGGCCGGTCACGTCCACCGGGGCCCAGGCCAGGACGGCGACCCGGCCGTCGGGGTGCCGGGTGACCAGGTGGTCCGCCCCGCGCGCCAGCACCTCGTCGCCGAGCCGGGCCATGAAGGCGTACAGGTGGTAGGTGGGCTTCTTGATCTGGCGGTGGGTGAGCAGGCCGAAGCCGCCGTGGAACAGCGCGGTCGGCACCCCCTGCTCCTCGAACATGTCGCTGAACGTCCAGTACGAGAAGGAGTCGACCAGGTCACCTCCGGCGGCCAGCACCGGGGCGAGGTACGCGGCGTGGAACGCCGTGTCGTGGATCGGGTTGTCCGGCCGGTAGGAGGAGTTGAACTCGGTGATGTGCACGGGCAGCTCCGCCAGGGCGGTGCCGTACAGGTGCCGGCGCGGCGCGGCGAACTGCTCCAGCAGCGCCGACGCCGGGGTCAGGGTCTGGTGGGTGCCGAAGGGCACGTGCTGGGCGGGGCCGGAGGTGTAGGCGTGCCGGCTGACGAAGTCGACCGGCACGTCGTGCGCGGTGACGAAGTCGGCGAAGGGTTTCAGCCACTCGTCCGCGCCGGGCGAGATCGCCGGGCCACCGACCTGCAACCCGGCGTCGACCTCCTTGACCGCGTGCGCGGAGACCTCGTACAGGCGGTGGTAGGCGTCCCGGTCCGCGCCCTGCCAGAAGTCCGTCAGGTTCGGCTCGTTCCACACCTCGATCGGCCAGCCGCGCACCTCGTCGAGGCCGTACCTGTCGACCAGGTGGGCCACCGTGGTCCGGACCAGGTCGGCCCACTCCGACCAGCAGCGGGGCGGGGTGACGTTGCCCTGCCACCAGAACACCGTCTGGTCGCCGGAGGCCAGCCCGGAGGGCATGAAACCCAGCTCCACGAAGGGCCGGACACCCAGCTCGAGGTAGGCGTCGACCACCTGGTCGACGTAGGTGAAGGAGTGGTGCACCCGGCGTTCGCCCTGGTGTTCGTAGGGGCGGTGGACGCCCACACCGTCGCTGAGCAGGCCGTGCCCGCGAATGTGCCGGAAGCCGATGTCCCGCTGGATCAGGGCCAGCGAGTCCTGGTAGTCGCGTCGCAGGGCCAGCTCGAAGCGCCCGGTGCCGACGCAGCGACGCCAGGCGTCGGTGAGCCGCCCCACGGGTTGGGCGGGAACGGTGATCCGCATCGTCGTCCGTCCTCTGGTCGTCGCCGCGCCGGATGACCGGTCCGGCCGGGCCCGGGGCGGGCCCGGCCGGACGCCGGTCAGCCGTTGTCCTTCTGGAACCGCTCGTACGCCTTGTTGACCAGCCCGATGTACTGGTCCGAGTTCTTGGCCTTCAGCTCACCGAGGTAGGCGTCCCACTCGGTGAGGGGCCGCTGGCCGAGGATGAACTTCAGCGAGTTCTGGACGACGTGGTCCTTCAGCGGGGTCTCCCACAGCGACACCTGCTCCCGCTCCTCATCGGTGAGCGGGGCCGGCGGGGCCACCGGCAGCGGCGTCCGGGCGTTCATCACCTTCTGGAACTCCATCTCCTCCGGGGAGAAGAAGGACTGCACCAGGTCGAGCTTGCCGCCGTACGAGAACACCCCGTTGCCGAAGCCGAAGTCCTTCTGCAGGTGCTTGCTGCCCTTGGGGTTGAGCCCGATCATGTCGACGTCGGGGGTCAGGGTGCGCTTGCCGGCGGCGTCCTTGGTGAAGGTGGTGCCCTCGACGCCCCACTTGGCGAACTCCTCGCCGGCGTCGGAGTAGTACAGCCAGTCGATGAACTGCATCATGGCCACGAAGTTCTTGCTGTCCCGTGCCTTCTTGGAGATCATGATGCCGTTCTCCAGCCGGCTGGCCGGGTTGATCTCGCCAGCCGGGCCGACCGGCAGCGGGATCTTCGTCAGCTTGGCGTTCGGCTGGGTCTTGGCCAGGTCGGGGCGGTAGTCGTTGACCAGGCTCTGGGCGTTGCTGCCGATGACGAAGGACTTGCCGTTGGCGAGCTTCTGCCGGGCCTGCTCATCGCTCTGGGTGAAGCTCTCCGGGTCGAGCAGCTTCTCGGCCACCAGCTTGTTGAGGTACTGGAGCACCTGCTTGTACTGCTCGGTGGCGCCGGTGTAGACGAACTTCTTGGCCGCCGGGTCCCAGGTGGCAGGGTCCCAGCTCCAGCCGGTCCGGATGCCGTGCGCGGCGCCGACGATGCTCAGCAGTTCCCCGCCCGGGTTCGGCTTGCTCCACCGGTCCGAGTACGGGTACGAGTCGGGGTACCGCGCCTTCATCGCCTTGAGCACGGTGTACAGCTCGTCCCAGGTCCTGGGGATCTGGAGGTTGAGCTGCTGGAGGATGTCGGTGCGCACCGCGATCGAGTACTCGGCCCAGGGCTTCTCGTGCAGGCCCGGGAGCAGGTAGAACTTGCCGTCGGACTGCCGCAGCGTGTCGAACTCCGGCTGGAGGTTCCACTTGGCGATCTTGTCCTTGAGGTTGGGCATCAGGTCCAGGTAGTCGCTCACCGGGAGGATCGCGCCGGAGGAGACGAAGGCGTTCTCCGAAGGGTGGTAGGTCTTCGGGATGATCAGCGGGGCGTCCCCGGCGCCGATCAGCAGGCTGCGCTTCTGCTCGTAGTCGCTCAGCGGCACGGCGACCGGTTCGAGCTTGACGTTGGTCCGCTTGGTCAGCTCCGACCAGAACAGCCAGTCGTCCTTGAGCGGATAGTTCGGATGGTTGTTGTAGAGGATGGAGAAGGAGAGCGGCTCGGTCGCCTTGAACTGCGCGTCGAGCCCGAAGTCGGCCATCGCGCCGGCCCGGTTGCCGGAGAGGTCCTTGGCCTCCGGGGCGTCCTCGGAGCAGGCCCCGACGAGGGTGAGGGTGAGCAGCCCGGCAGCGGCTATCGCCACGCGGCGCCACGTCCTGTGGAACATGGCTCGTCCTTTCGATGGTGTGGTGGGGGTGGAGCGGGTGGAGCGGTCGGGCGGGCTACCCCTTGACCGCGCCGAGCATCACGCCGGACACGAAGAACCTTTGGATGAAGGGGTAGACCGCGAGGATCGGCAGGGTGGTGAGCACGATGGTCACCGCCTGGATGGTGGCCGCCGCCTGGACCGCGTCGGATTCCGCGACGCCACCGGCGGACTGCGCTCCGGTGGCCCCGGCGATGAGGTTGCGCAGGTAGACCGTGACCGGGAACAGCTCCTGCCGGTCCAGGTAGAGGAAGGCGGTGAACCAGGAGTTCCAGAAGGACACCGCGTAGAACAGCAGCATCGTGGCGATGATCGCCTTCGACAGCGGCAGCACGATCCGCAGCAGGGTGCCGTACGTGCTCAGCCCATCGACGGCGGCGGCCTCCTCCAACTCGACCGGCAGGCTCTCGAAGAACGCCTTCATCACCAGCAGGTTGAACACGTTGATCGCATTGGGCAGCACCACCGCCAGGATGCTGTTCTTCATCCCCAGGCTGGTGATGAGCACGTAGTTGGGGATCAGCCCGCCGGAGAAGAACATGGTGAACACGGCGATCCCGACGAGCACCCCGCGTCCTTTGAGCTGGTGCTTCGACAACACGTACGCGTAGCAGGTGGTCAACACGATCGAGATGGCCGTGGCGACGACGGTGTAGACCACCGTGTTGCGGTAGTTCGTCCAGAACATCGGGTCGGACATCACCAGCCGGTAGGCGGTGAGGTTGAAGCCCTGCGGGACGAGGTTGACCTTCCCCGCGATGATCGGCGCCTCGTCGCTGAGCGACCGGGCCACGATGTTGACGAACGGGTAGAGGGTCACGATCACCACGAGGGTCAGCACGACCCCGTTGACCGCCTGGAACACCCGGTAGCCCCGGGTCGGCCGAATGCCCCGCCTGGCCCGGGGTCGCGGGGCGTCCGGCGTCTTCGGGCCGGCCGCCCCGGGCGCCACGGTCACCACAGGCTCGTCCCCACGGTACGCCGGGAGATGGTGTTGGCGCCCAGCACCAGGATCAGCCCGATCACCGCCTCGAACAGGCCGATCGCGGCGGCGTAGCTGAAGTTGCTGGACTCGAAACCCATCCGGAACAGGTACGTGGAGATCACGTCGGCGGTCGGATACGTCAACGGGTTGTACAGCAGCAGGATCTTCTCGAACCCGACCGCCATGAAGGTGCCGATGTTGAGGATCAGCAGGGTCACCATCGTCGGCCGGATCCCGGGCAGCGTGACGTGCCAGGTCTGCCGCCACCGGTTCGCCCCGTCGATCCGGGCCGCCTCGTAGAGATTCTCGTCGATAGTGGTCAACGCCGCCAGGTAGAGGATGGTCCCCCAGCCGACGGTCTGCCAGACCTCCGAGGAGACGTAGATGGCGCGGAACCAGCCGGGCTGCTGCAGGAACGGCACACCCTCCCCGCCGAGGCCGCGGACCAGCTGGTTGACCGAGCCGTCCATGGACAGCAGCTGCATCACCATCGCCGCCACGATCACGATGGACAGGAAGTGCGGCAGGTAGGACACCGACTGCACGAACCGCTTGAGCCTGCGGGTGCGGACCTCGTTGAGCAGCAGCGCCAGCACGATCGGCAGCGGGAAGCAGAGCAGCAGGGTCAGCGTCCCCAGCACCAGGGTGTTGGTGAACACCTGCCAGAAGGTCGGGTCGGCGAGAAACATCCGGAAGTACCGCAGGCCCACCCAGTACTCACCCAGGACGCTGCCGCCGGGGCTGAACCGGCGGAACGCGATCACGTTGCCGATCATCGGCAGATATCGGAAGACCAGGAAGAACAGCAGCGGCAGGACGGCCAGCGAGTAGAGCTGCCAGTCCCGGCGCAGGGCCCGTCCCCAGGGGTGGCGGCGTCGCCGCCGGGAGGCCGGGCCGGACTTCACCGGAGCACCGCCCGGGGTCGGTGGCGAGGACCGCAGCGTCTCGGATGTCATCCTGGGCCTCCTATCCGGCCTGCGGGCCGGTCGCGGCGGGCTCGACCCGCGCCGACGTGAGCAGGTGCCGTCGGGCGCCGACCTGCCGCTCGACGCCGGTCAGCCGCAGCGGCAGGGCCGCCACCAGGTCGCCGCTGGACCGGCCGAACCGCAGTTCGACGTCGCCGGGCTCGACGATCCGCCGGCCGTCGCGCCCGGTGAACGACGCGACGTCGGCCGGCACCGTGAAGGTGACGTGCGCCGCCGCGTCGGGCGCCAACGGCACCCGGGCGTAGCCGACCAGCCGGACCACGGGTCTGGTGGTCTGCGCGACCGGGTCGTGCAGGTACAGCTGGACCACCTCGGTGCCGGCCCGACGCCCGGTGTTGCGCACGGTGATCCGTACCGTCGCTTCGCCGTCGACCGGCCAGGCCGACGGCGCGGCGGACGCGGCGGAGCCCGACGCCACCGGGTCGGACCACTCGAAGGTGGTGTAGCTCAGCCCGTGGCCGAACGGGTACGCCGGGGTGGGGTCGATCGAGGACACCTCGGAGCGCCGGCCCAGCGGCGGCGTCAGGTAGGTGCCCGGCAGACCACCGGCGTCGCGGGGCACGCTGACCGGCAGCCGCCCGGACGGGTTCACCACGCCGGTGAGCACCTCGGCGAGCGCCTGCCCGCCGCGCTGGCCGAGGAAGAACGCCTGGACGACGGCGGCGGCGCTGTCGTACTCCGCGCCGAGGGCGTAGGGCCGGCCCGTCATCAGCACCAGGACCACCGGCGTGCCGGTGCCGAGCACGGCCCGGACCAGCTCGGCCTGGACCCCGGGCAGCCGCAGGTCGGGTGCGTCGCAGCCCTCGCCGGAGGTGCCCCGGCCGAACATGCCCGCGCGGTCGCCCACGGCGAGCACGCAGACGTCGGCCCGCTCGGCCGCGGCGACCGCCGCCGGGATGCCCGAGGTGTCGTCGCCGGTGATGGCACAACCCGGCTCGTGCGCGAGCCCCGGGACCTGCCGGGCGAGTTCGTCGCGCAACGAGGGCAGGTCCAGGCCGAGCCCGTGCTCGGGGTGCCGGACGCCCACGTGGTTGGGGAAGGAGTAGCAGCCGAGCAGGGCCATCGGGTCGTCGGCGACCGGACCGACCAGGGCGACCCGCACGTCGGTGGCCAGCGGCAGCACGCCGTCGTTGCGCAGCAGCACCACGGACTCCCGGGCCAGCCGTACGGCGACGTCCTGGCTGGTCTCGTCGTCCAGCCGCAGGTTCGCCACGTCGTCGGGCAGCTCCTGCCAGTCCTCGTCGAGCAGTCCGAGTTCGATCTTCTGGATCAGCACCCGGCGCAGTGCGCGGTCGACCAGCGCCTCGTCGATCTCGCCGGCCCGGACCGCCGCCACCAGCGGGTCGCCGAAGGTGTCCACGGTGGGCAGCTCCACGTCGATGCCGGCGCGCAGGGCGAGCCGCGCGGCGTCGGCGGCGTCGCCGGCCACCCCGTGCAGGGTCTGCAGGAAGCGCACCGCGAAGTAGTCCGCGACGACCGTGCCGGTGAAGCCCCACTCGTCACGCAGCAGCCCGGTCAGCAGCCCCTCGTCGGCGGCGGCGGGCAATCCGTCGATCTCGGCGTACGAGTGCATCACCGAGCGGGCGCCACCGAGGCGCAGGGCCATCTCGAACGGCGGCAGGATGACGTCGGCCAACTCCCGGCGACCCATCGAGACCGGGGCGAGGTTACGGCCGCCCCGGGAGACGGAGTAGCCGGCGAAGTGCTTGAGGGTGGCGACGACGCCGGCCCGTTCCAGGCCCCGCACGTACGCCGCGCCGGTCGTCCCGACCAGGTAGGGGTCCTCGCCGATGGTCTCCTCGGTACGCCCCCAGCGGTAGTCCCGGGTGACGTCGAGCACCGGGGCCAGTCCCTGGTGGACCCCGGCGGCCCGCATCGACCGGCCGATCCGGCCGGCCATCTCCTCGACCAGTGCGGGGTCGAAGGAGGCGCCCCAGCCCAGCGGGGTCGGGTAGACCGTGGCCCGCCAGGCGGCGAAGCCGGTGAGACACTCCTCGTGCACCTGGGCCGGGATACCGAACCGGCTCGCGGCGGCGATCTGCGCCTGGGAGGCGGCCAGCGAGCGGGCTCCGAGGACGGGATCGACCGGCGCGGTGCCGAACGGTCGGGTCAGCTGGCCGAGCCCGTGCCGGATGATGGTGCTCCACGGCAGGTCCCCGTCGATCATGTCGGACTGGTGCGGGGCGACCCCCTCGCCGGACGCTTCCGCGCCGACCCAGACCCCGACGAGCTGGGCGATCTTCTCCTCCAGCGACATGAGCGGGACCAGCGCGTCGGCCCGCTCCGCCGGTGAGCGTCGGGGGTCTCGCCAGGGCCGGGTGTCGCGGGGTGCCGGGCCGTCGTCGACGGGCACCTGACTTCTCATGCCACACCCCTCACCTTCGACCGCTCCCCACCCGCGCCGCGCGGTCGCGCGGCACGGTCCACCGGTGCGCGGCTCGAAAATTTCGTAAACAGCGCGTTACCTTTTTCGGCAACCTAGGGGCCCCAACGGGACGTGTCAAGGGGCCCAAATGGGATATGTGGCAACGCTCTTCCCGCAATGGACATTCACCCCTGTCTAAATCTTGCATCGACGATGGTCTCGACTTTCGGGACGAACATGCTAGAGTCCTCCGAAACTTTCGGAAGTGCTTGGTGAGGCTTCGATGACCGCGTCCCGCCCGCGCACCCCACCTGCCTCGGCCACCATCGCCACCATCGCCGAAGAGGTCGGCGTCTCCGTGGCGACCGTCTCGAAGGTCCTCAACGGACGTGCGGACGTCGCCGCCGAGACCCGGGCGCGGGTCGAGGAGAGCTTCGAACGGCACCGGTACCGCCGCCGCATCCGGCGACGGGCTCCCGGGACCGACCAGATCGATCTGGTCTTCCACGAGTTCAACTCGGGATGGGCGATGGAGATCATGAGCGGGGTGGAGGCGGTGGCCTCCGCCGCCGGGCTCGGCATCGCCATCTCCCAACTCGACGGGGCACACCGTCCCGCACCTCGCCGGCTGGACGCCCTGATCGCCCGGCGGCCCCTCGGCCTGCTCTTCGTGCTCTGCCACCCGACCCCACCGCAGCAGCTCCTGCTGGCCGAGCACCACATCCCGTTCGTGGTCCTCGACACCGACAGCGCGACCTCGGCCTCGGTGCCGACCGTCGGTTCGAACAACTGGAACGGCGGACTGCTGGCCACCCGGCACCTGATGGAGCTGGGGCACCAACGGATCGCCGTCATCTCAGGGCCGCGCGACGTGCTGTGCAGCCAGGCCCGTGCCGCCGGCTTCCGCTCCGCCCACGACGAGGTCGGGCTGACCGTGGACGCCGACCTGGTGCGCTACGGCAGCTTCTACGTCGACGGCGGGCACACCCACGGCCTGGAACTGCTGACCGGGCCCGACCGACCCACCGCGATCTTCGCCGGCTCGGACCTGCAGGCCATCGGCGTGCTCCGGGCCGCCCGGCAGCTCGGCCTGCGGGTACCCGACGATCTCTCGGTGATCGGGTACGACGACCTGCCGGTCGCCGGCTGGACCGACCCGCCGCTCACCACCGTGCACCAACCGCTGCGCGACATGGCCGGCACCGCCACCCAGATGCTGCTGGAGCTGGCCCGGGGCGGTGACGTGTCCACCAGCCGGATCGACCTGGTGACCGAGCTGGTCGTCCGGGAGAGCACCGCCCCGCCCACCACCACCCACCACTGACCCGGCGAGGAATCCATGACCCCCAGCGAGGAACTGCTGCGGTACGCGCCGACCGTCGTCGAACCGGTCGACTTCGACGCGTTCTGGCGCGACACCCTCGACGACGCCGCCCGCCGTCCGGTGCTCGTCGACGTCCGCCCGCACCGGACCGACCTGCGCCTGGTCGACACCTGGGACGTCACCTTCGCCGGCTTCGGCGGTGACCCGGTGCGGGCCTGGTACACCCGCCCGGCGGGGGTCGACGCCCCGCTGCCCACGGTGGTCGAGTACGCCGGCTACGGGCGCGGCCGGGGCCTGCCACACGAGCGGCTGACCTGGCCGGTGGCCGGGTACGCGCACCTGCTGATGGACAACCGGGGCCAGTCCGGGCTGCACGGCGCGGGTGACACCCCGGACCCGCACGGGGCACCCGGCGGCCCGTGGCCCGCCACCTGGGGCATCCTCGCCCCGCAGGACTACCACTACCGCCGGCTGATCACCGACGCGGTGCGGGCGGTCGAGGCCGTCCGCGCGCTGCCCGGGGTGGACGCCGCCCGGGTCGTCGCGGCCGGCAACAGCCAGGGAGGCGGGCTCGCCCTGGCGGTCGCCGGCCTGGTCGGTGACCTCGCGGCACTGCTGACCACCGCGCCGTTCCTCTGTGACGTCCAGCGCGGGATCGAACTGACCGACGCCTCCCCGTACGGCGAGATCGCCCGGTACCTGGCGGTGCACCGGCAGGTCGAGGAGGCCGTCCGGCACACCCTGTCCTATGTCGACGGGGTGACCTTCGCCCGGCGGGCCGTCGCGCCCGCCCACTTCGGCATCGGCCTGCGCGACAACGTCTGCCCACCCCGCACCGGCTTCGCGGCCTACAACCAGTACGGCGTCGCGAACGGCCGGGCCGACGCGCCCGCCCGGGAACTGCACACCTATCCGTTCAACGGTCACGAGGGCGGCGAAGCGTGGCACGTCGAGCGGCAGCTGCGCTGGCTCGACGCGCTGCTCGGGCCCACCGCGCCCACACGGGGGTCGTGACCGGAGGCGGCGGCCGGCTCCGCCTCCCGTGACGTTCTCCGGTGCCCGACACCACGGGTCACCCACCCGGCAGCTCACCGGGACATCGTCGTGCACCGATGTTGCCCATGTTAGCGATAACACGATATGGTGCATCCGGCGGGAGCGCAGGGCACGCTCCGGCCGCGGGTCACCGATTCGTCCATCTCGGAATCGGTGGCCATCGGCACACACGGCGTCCACGACCGGTGACGAGTTCCGGGTTCCCGGTCGTTCCGCGCGGCGCACTTCCGCCCATCACCTCGTGGGAACCCGCCGGGACGCTGTTGTCGGGTCGGCCCCGCCAGCGACCTGATGACCGCCGGCACGTGCCGATGCACCCTCCTTCGTCCACGAGCCGGACGAGACGGCGACTTCCCGGGACGGTCGCCGTGCTGCACCGTCCGCACCGCGCGCCACCACAGGGAGTTTCCATGAGCAGCACGAGCTGCCCGAATGCCGGGCCGCCCCCGTCCGACCGCCTCCGCCACCCCACCGCCGGCCACACCACCATCGACCGGTCCCCCACCGGCCCGCGGGTGACCACCATGCGACGGGGCCTGCGCCTGTTGGGCATGGCCACCGCCGCCCTCGTCGCCATGGTCGCCGCCGGATCGGTGGTGACCACCCCCGCGAACGCCGAGTCCAACGGCGGGGTACGGGTGATGCCCCTCGGCGACTCGATCACCGACGGGTACAACGTCCCGGGTGGCTACCGGATCGAGCTGTGGCAACGGATGGTCGCCGACGGCTACCGGGTCGATTTCGTCGGCTCGATGTTCAACGGCCCGTCCAATCTGGGCGACCACGACCACGAGGGTCACTCCGGGTGGACCATCGCCCAGGTCGACGCCAACGTGGTGAACTGGCTGCGGGCGACGACTCCCCGCACGGTGCTGCTGCACATCGGCACCAACGACATGTACAACGCCTCCGGCGCCCCGGCCCGGCTCTCCACCCTGATCGACAAGATCACCAGCACCGCGCCGAACGCCGACGTCTTCGTCGCCACCATCATCCCGCGCTCCGGCACCGAGTCGGCGGTGCGCACGTACAACGCGGCGATCCCCGGGATCGTGCAGAGCAAGGTCACCGCCGGCAAGCGGGTGCACCTGGTGGACATGAGCGCGGTGACCATGTCCGACCTGGCCGACGGCATCCACCCGAACGCCACCGGCTACCGCAAGATGGCCACCACCTGGTACGACGCCCTGCGGGCGGTGCCCGGCAGCCTCGGTGGCAACACGCCGACCACGCCGCCGACGACCGCCCCGCCCACCACTGCCCCGCCGACCACGCCGCCGCCCACCACGCCGCCGCCGACCACCCCACCCCCCACCACGCCGCCGCCCTCGGCGGGCTGCCGGGTCACGTACACGGTCAACGCCTGGGGCAACGGTCTCACCGCCGCCATCAGCGTCACCAACACCAGCACGACGACGGTCAACGGCTGGGCGCTGGCGTTCACCCTCCCCGGCGGGCAGACCATCACCAGCGGGTGGAACGCCACCTACGCCCCGCTGACCGGAGCGGTCACCGCCCGCAACGTCTCCTACAACGGCACGATCGCGCCGAACTCCTCGGCCGACATCGGTTTCCAGGCCGAGCACACCGGCAACGCCGGCCGACCGGCCTCGTTCACGCTCAACGGCACCGCCTGCACGGTCGCCTGACCGTCCGTTCGGCACCGGTGGCCCCCGCCACCGGTGCCGAACGCACCCTCGACCACCGGCTCCCACCACCCCCAGTAGGAGTACCGAATGCCACTCACCAGAAAGCTGCCGGCGCGGCTGTTCCTGGCCACCGGTCTGATCGCCGCCGGAACGGCGGTCGCCCTACCGGCCGAGGCCGCCGCGTCCGGCTGCGCGGTCGACTACAGCGTCTCGTCGGAGTGGGGTGGCGGCTTCGGCGCGAACGTCACCGTCACCAACCTGGGCGACCCGATCGACGGATGGACCCTGACCTGGTCGTACGGGGCCGGGCAGCAGATCACCCAGGCGTGGAACGCCACCGTCACCCAGTCCGGCGCCCAGGTGACCGCCCGCAACGTCAGCTACAACAGCGCCATCGCCACCAACGCCACCGTGTCGTTCGGCTTCAACGGCTCGTGGACCGGCAGCAACCCGAAGCCGACGAGTTTCACCCTCAACGGCACCGCCTGCACCGGTGGCACGACCACCCCGCCACCCACCACCGCCCCGCCGACCACGCCGCCACCGACCACGGCCCCGCCCACGACGCCACCACCCACCACGCCGCCACCCACGACGCCCCCGCCCACCACGCCGCCGAGCCAGTGGCCGCCCTCGTCCACCTTCAGCAACCCGGTGATCTGGCAGGACTTCGCGGACATCGACATCCTCCGGGTCGACGACACCTACTACTACTCGGCGTCGACCATGCACTACTCCCCCGGCGCCCCGGTGCTGCGCTCCTACGACCTGGTCAACTGGGAGTTCGCCGGACACTCGGTGCCCAAGCTGGACTTCGGCCAGAAGTACGACATGACCGCGGGACGCGGGTACGTCCGGGGCATCTGGGCGTCGTTCCTGGGCTACCGCAAGAGCAACAAGACGTTCTACTGGGGCGGTTGCATCGACTTCGACAAGACCTACATCTACACCGCGCCCTCGGCCGAGGGCCCCTGGACCCGGCACACCACCCTCAACAGCTGCTACTACGACGCGGGCCTGCTGGTCGACGACGACGACACCATGTACGTCGCCTACGGCAACACGAACATCAGCGTCGCCCAACTCTCCGCCGACGGGAAGACCCAGGTGCGGACGCAGCAGGTGTTCACCACGCCGTCGAGCGTGGGCACCCTGGAGGGGGCCCGGTTCTACAAGCGCAACGGCAGTTACTACATCTTCCTCACCCGGCCGGCCAACGGGCAGTACATCCTGAAGGCGTCGAGCCCCTTCGGGCCGTACACCATGCAACAGGTGCTGCTCAACCTGCCCGGACCCATCTCCGGCGGCGGCGTGCCGCACCAGGGCGGTCTGGTGCAGACGCAGAACGGGGACTGGTACTACATGGGGTTCCAGGACGCCTACCCCGGCGGCCGGGTGCCGGTGCTCGCCCCGGTCACCTGGAACTCCAGCGGCTGGCCGGTGATCCAGCTGGTCAACAACGCCTGGGGCGGCTCCTACCCGTACCCGAACGTGCCGCGCCCACCGCGGACCGTCAAACCGATGACCGGCAACGACACCTTCGCCGGCACCACCCTCGGCCCGCAGTACGAATGGAACCACAACCCGGACAACACGAAGTGGTCGGTCAACAACGGCCTGCGGCTACAGACCGCCACCGTGACCAACGACCTGTACAACGCCCGCAACACCCTGACCCACCGCATCCAGGGGCCCCGGTCGACGGCGACCATCGAACTCGACTACTCCGCCATGCGCGACGGTGACCGCTCCGGCCTGGCGATGCTGCGGGACCAGTCGGCCTGGATCGGCGTACGACGCGACAACGGCGCGACCAGGGTCGCCGTGGTCAACAACCTGACCATGGACAGCAACTGGAACACCACCAGCACCGGCACCGAGGTCGCCGGGGCCGGCATCTCCGGAGGCCGGATCTGGCTGCGGATCAACGCCGACATCAGTCCCGGCAGCGGTCGGCAGGCACGCTTCTCCTACAGCACCGACGGGGTCAACTTCACCTCGCTCGGGCCCGCCTTCACCCTCAACAACGCCTGGCAGTTCTTCATGGGCTACCGGTTCGCCATGTTCAACTACGCCACCAGCTCGCTCGGTGGCGCGGTGACCGTCCGGCAGTTCGACCTCGCCAAGTCGTAGCCCCCGTCCCCGGCCCGCCGTCCGTCCACCCCTTCGGGGACGGACGGCGGGCCGCGTCCACCCACCCCCGACCAAGGAGCCCCACCGTGCCCGCCTCACACACCCGATGGTCGGCGATCCCGCCGTACCCGTCCCCACCCACCGGCACCGCATCCCACGCCGACCCGACGGCCGACGCCACCGACCCGCCCCCGGCCGGGCGGCACGCCGGCCGGGGACGGACGGCGGCGCTGCTCGTCCTGGCGATGCTGGCCACCATGCTGGTCGCCGCGACCCCGGCCGGGGCGACCCCGGCCGTACGGGCCACCAATCCGCTGGTCGCCCAGCGCGCCGATCCGCACATCTTCCGGCACACCGACGGCTACTACTACCTCACCGCCACGGTCCCCGAGTACGACCGGATCGTGCTGCGCCGGGCCACCACCCTCCAGGGCCTGTCCAGCGCCCCGGAAACCGTCATCTGGCGGCGGCACACCAGCGGGATCATGGGCGCGCACATCTGGGCCCCCGAGATCCACTTCATCGACGGCCGCTGGTACGTCTACTTCGCCGCCGGCGCCACCGACAACGTCTGGGCGATCCGGATGTACGTCCTGGAGGCCACCGGGGCCAACCCGCTGACCGCGAGTTGGGCGGAGAAGGGGCAGATCCGCACCCCCTGGGAGACCTTCGCCCTCGACGCGTCGACGTTCGTGACCAACGGCGTCCGCTATCTGATCTGGGCCCAGGCCGAACCCGGCATCTCCACCAACTCCAACCTCTACATCGCCCGGATGGCGAACCCCTGGACGCTCAGCGGCACCCCGACCCGGATCGCGGTGCCGACCCTGGAGTGGGAGATGCGCGGTGGGGTGAAGGTCAACGAGGGGCCGACCGTGCTGCAACGCAACGGGCGGATCTTCCTCACCTACTCGGCCAGCGCCACCGACGCCAACTACTGCCTCGGCCTGCTGACCGCGTCGGCCGGCAGCGACCTGCTCAACCCGTCGTCCTGGGTCAAGTCACCGCAGCCGGTCTTCACCAGCAACTCCTCGACCGGCCAGTTCGGACCGGGCCACAACTCGTTCACCGTCTCCGAGGACGGTCTCAGCGACATCCTCGTCTACCACGACCGCAACTACCGGGACATCAGCGGTGACCCGTTGCGGGACCCCAACCGGCGGACCCGGATCCAGAAGGTCTACTGGAACGCCGACGGCACCCCGAACTTCGGCATCCCGGTGCCCGACGGGACCACCCCGGTCCGGCTCCGCTCGGACAACCTGCCCGACCGGTTCGTCCGGCACTACGACTACCGGGCCCGGGTGGAGGCGAACGTGACGAACCTCGCCGACTCCCAGTTCCGGATCGTGCCCGGCCTGGCGGGGGGCAGCACGGTCTCCCTGGAGTCCACCAACTACCCCGGCTACTACCTGCGGCACCGCAACTACGAGGTGTGGGTCGAGCGCGACGACGCGTCGTCGACCTACCGCGCCGACGCCAGCTTCGTCCAACGGACGGGCCTGTCGAACTCCGGCGGGGTGTCCTTCGAGGCGGTCAACTTCCCCGGCCAGTACCTGCGGCACAGCGGCGGCCTGCTCTACCTGCGGACCGTCACCGACGCCACCGGCAATGCCGACGCCACCTTCGTGCTGGAATGAGCCGCTGCTCACCGGGCCGGGTCGCGCGCGTCGCGGCCCGGTGAGCCAGCGGACCCGGTGCCGCCCGGACGCCACCTGTAGCGGCGGGGGTGGGCACTACCGCACCCGGCGCATCCAGCCGTGGGGGTCGGCAGCCCGGCCGGACTGGATGTCGAGCAGGCGCTCCCGAAACTGCTGGGTGTACTTGCCCGGTGCCCCGTCGCCGATGGTGAGGGCGAACCCGTCGCTCTTGAGCCCGATGATCGGGGTGATCACCGCCGCCGTGCCGGCCGCGAACGCCTCGGTCATCGACCCGTCGGCGAACCCGGCGCGCATCTCGTCCAGGTCGATCGTCCGCTGCACCGGCGTCAGCCCGTGCGCGGCGGCGAGGGTCAGCACGCTGTCCCGGGTCACCCCGTCGAGGATGGTGCCCAGCCCGGGGGTGAGCAGTTGGTGGTCCCGGGTCACGAAGAAGACGTTCATGGTGCCCGACTCGTCGATGCTGCGCCGCCCCTCGCCGCCCAGGTAGAGGACCTGCTCGCAGCCGTGCCCCAGGGCCTCCCGCTGGGGGGCCAGACTGGCCGCGTAGTTGCCGCCGCACTTGGCCGCGCCGGTGCCACCGATCGACGCGCGGCTGTAGGTGGTGCTGACCCACAGCGTGACGCCGGTGACCCCGTTCGGGAAGTACGGCCCGGCCGGGCAGGCCAGCACGCAGTAGGTGACCTGCTGGGCCGGGCGCACCCCGAGGAACGCCTCCGAGGCGAACATGAACGGGCGCAGGTAGAGGCTCTGCTCACCCCCGTACGGCGGCACCCAGGCCTCGTCGGCGCGGACCAGCGCGGCCACGCTCTCGATGAAGGTCTCCTCGTCCAGCTCGGGCAGGACCATCCGGCGGGCCGACGCGGCGAACCGACGCGCGTTGAGCTCCGGGCGGAACAGCCAGATGCTGCCGTCGGCGTGCCGGAACGCCTTGAGCCCCTCGAGGATCTCCTGCGCGTAGTGCAGGACCGCCGCGCCGGGGTGCATGGTGAACGGCTCCAGCGCGCCCACCCGGTGGTCGTGCCACCCGGCGTCCGGCGACCAGACGGCGGTCGCCATGTGGTCGGTGAAGTACCGGCCGAAGCCGGGATCGGCGAGGATCTCCGCCCGGGTCTGCGGCGGGGTCGGGTGGTCGGTGGGGCTCAACGGGAACTGCGCGGTCATCCGGGCTCTCCTCGCGACGGGGTATCGGTGCACACGACGACGCAGTTCCGCCCGCCGAAGCCGAAGGCGTTGGTGGGCGTCGCCCGCGCCGGCATCTCACCGGCCGGCAGGCTGGTCAGGGAGGAGGGCACGAAGTGCGCGCCGGGCGCGGCCGGACTGGGAGCCGGCAGCCCGCGTACGGTGGCCCCGACGGTGTCGGGAACGGGCGGCGTGGCAGCACCGATGCCGGTGATGACGACGTCGCCCCCGAGCATCCTGCCGTCGCCCCCCAGCATCCCGCCATGGCTCTGCTCTCCCGCCACAGAACCACCAACAGAACACTATCAGTCACCTTCGGTGCCCGGCATTCGTCCAGGTCTCCTCCGGGTCGTCGTCGTACGGGGCGTGGCTCCACATACGGCATCGCCCGACCGGGAGACTTCCGGTCGGGCGATGCGGCGTCCGGTGCTACCTCAGGGCGGGAACCCGCAGGACGGCCACGGCGCTGACGTTGCCGGCCACGTCGACCGCCCGGTAGCGCACCCCGTGCGCCAGGTCGTCGAGCGGCACCGGCCCGGTCCAGGTGGACCACTGGCCACCGTCCAACCGGTACTCGACCCGGGCGACCCCGGAGTCGGCGTCCCGGGCGCTGATCTCCAGCGCGCGGCCGGCCAGCGTCGCCTCGGCGGTCGGCGCGACCCGGTCCACCTGCACCGGCACCGACCAGGGCTCGCTCCAGAACAGGTTGACCCCCTGCGCCCGGTACTCCACTGTGTAGCGTCCGGCCGGCAGGGCGACCGGCTCCCGGTACGGGAACCAGCCTCCCCCGTCGATCTGGTACTCCACCAGCCGGATCAGCGCCCCGTGGTCGAGGGTGAGCGCGGCGTTGGCCCCGTACCAGCCGGCCGCGCCCGGGTCGCTGATCCGCAGCCGGGGCTGCCCGCCCCGGTAGCGCAGCGGCTCGACGCCGGTCAGCGTCGGGGCCACCGGCCGGATCGTGCCGTCGTCGTTGAAGTGGAGGCGGTCGATGGTGGTCTCCCGGTGGGTGCCGTCCCCGCCGGGGATGGCGAACCGGTGGTACGCCACGTACCAGTCATCGGTGCCCGGCACCTGGACGATCGAGTGGTGACCGGTGCCGAGGATGCCCTGGGTCGGGTCCTTGGTGAGGATCTCCCCCTTGCTGGTGAACGGCCCCAGCGGGCTGCTGCCGATGCCGTAGCCGACCCGGTAGTTCTCGCTGCCGGTGTCGTCGACCGACCAGGACAGGTAGTAGACGCCGTTGCGCTTGTGCATGAACAGGCCCTCGCGGAAGTCCGTCAGGCCGGTCAGCCGGACCCGCTTGCCGACGTCGTACGAGGTCATGTCGGCGTTGAGCGGGACCACGTACGGCGTCCCGTTGCCCCAGTACAGGTAGCTCTGCCCGTCGTCGTCGGTGAAGACCGCCGGGTCGATCTGCTGGGCGTTGCCGTAGTCGGCCTTGCTCACCAGCGGCCGGCCGATCGGGTCGACGAACGGCCCGAGCGGTGAGTCGGCCACCGCGACGCCGATGTTCTGCTGCGCCGAGAAGTAGAAATAGTACTTCCCGTTCTTCTCGATCGCGGCCGGCGCCCACGCGTTGGTGTCCGCCCAGGCGATGTCGGGGCCGAGGTCGAGGATGGTGTCGTGGGCGGTCCAGTCGACCAGGTTCCGGCTCGACCAGACGGTGAACGTCGAGCTGCCCCAGCCGGGGAAGCCGTCGGTGGTGCCGTAGATGTAGTAGGTGTCGCCGAACCGGACGATGTTCGGGTCGGCGTGGAAGCCGGGCAGCACCGGGGAGCGCATCGGCACCGCCTTGACGGTCCAGGCGCGGCTTGCGCCGGCGGCGCTGGTGACGGTGATCGTCACCGGTCGGGTGTAGTTGCGCGCCCCGGCGGGCCTGACCGTCGAGGTGGGTGCGACCACGTAACGCGGGGCGAGGGTGGTCAGGTCGGTGCCCGGCCGGACCGGCAGGGTGATGGTGCCGGTGGCGGCGTCCACGATGGCGGGGACCTTGAGGCTGTCCAGTTCGACGGAGACCACGCTGGTGCCGTTGGCACCGAGCGCGGCGACCTCGGCGTCGGTGAGCACCCGGTTGTAGAGGGAGAAGTCGCGCACCCGTCCCTTGAGGTAGCGGTCGCTGGCGTACTGGGAGCGGCCGAGGTAGTTGGCGGTGGTCCGGCCGCCGCCGATGTCGCCGGGCGCGACGGTCAACCCGGTCTTCTCGGCGACGCGGACCCCGTCCAGGTAGAGCCGGGCCGTGCCGGCCCGGTTCAGGGTGTACGTCAGGGTCTTCCACGCCCCCCGGGGCACCGCGCGGCCACCGTTGACGGTCTGCTCGCCGGTCCAGTTGCCCAGGGTGATCGAGGTCCGGTAGTCGTTGCCGGTGGTGAACAGGTAGCCGTTGCCGACGCCGCCGGAGTCGGTGTTGCCCAGCCCCCAGACGAAGTACGGGGTGGCCTGGTCGGCGGCGATGTTCACGTCCATCGACACGGTGATCTCGTCGAGCCCGGCCATGATGTCGTCGGGCAGGTCGACGTGGCCGTTGGTGCCGCCGAGGGTGAGGCTGCCGGCGTCCCAGCGGGCGTCGCCGGCCAGCGTGGCGTGGTGTCCGTTGCCGGAGTCGTCGGTGACCGTGCCGCCGGTGGCCTGGTCGAGCGGGTAGTGGGCGACCACGCCGTCGGCGTTGGCGGACACCGGCGGCGGCGCGTCGTTCAGCGCGTCGAGTTCGGCGCGGGTGACCGGGATGACGGTGCCGTGGCGTGGGCTGGCGGGCAGCCGGTAGGAGGCCGGCACCTTCCAGTTCGGTTTCGCCAGGTCGTCGGTGCCCAGCGGGATGTAGCCCCGGCCGCCGTACTCGTCGACGAAGAGGTAGTACGCCGAGCCGGAGGTGTCCCCGGGGTTGGCCTTGAAGACCGTGGGGCCCTCGACGGCGGAGGTCCCGGCGTCCCGGCCGATGCACGAGTCGAGCATCGTCCACGCCGGCCGGTCGGGCAGGTCGACGGCGGTCAACGAGGAGGACTTCTCCTGGATGATGTCGGAGCAGCCGGTGCCACCGCCGCCCTCGTCCTTGGTGAACCGGTAGTAGGTGTCACCCTCGCGGATCATGGTGGAGTCGATCCGCGACTCGCCCCGGTCCTGCCAGATCGTGGCCGGGCTGAAGGTGACGAAGTCGCGGGTCGTCGCGGCCAGCATCCGGTTGTACGTGTTGCCGGTGTGGTTCGGGTCGTTCTCGGCGTACAGCTTCGAGGCCCAGAACACCAGGTACTCGCCGCGCGTCGCGTCCCAGTACGCCTCCGGCGCCCAGGTGTTGCCGGCGGTGGGCGGGGACACCTCGACGTGCCGCTGCGCCGACCAGTTCACCAGGTCGGTGGACTCCCACACCTCCAGGTAGCGGCTGCCCCGGCGCTGAGCGGCGTCCCAGTCGCCGTTGCGGCCGATCGACAGGTCGGTGGCGATCAGGAAGAACCGGTCCCCCTCCGGGCTGCGGATCAGGAACGGATCACGTAGCCCGAGGGTGCCGTGGGTCGACTCCAGCCTGGGCTGGCCGCCGTTGACCTCGGTCCACTGCAGGGCGTTGTTGCCCCGGCTGGTGGCGAAGTAGATCTTCTCCCCGGCGATCGAGTTGCCGGTAAAGTAGCTGAAGGCGTAGCCGGCGTACGGCGCGGGGGCCGGCAACTGCCGGACGGTCAGCGCGATGGTCCGCTCGGCGGTGGCGGTGCCGACGGTGACCGTGGCGGTCACCGGCACCGTGACGTCGCCGGCACCGGATGCCGGTCGCTTGACCACGCCGTCCGGGGCGACCACCTCCGGCCGGGCGGAGCGCCAGGCGACGGTCGCGCCGTGCAGGCCGGTGCCCGGCAGGGTGAGGTTGCCCCGCACGTCGTCGGCGTTCACCAGGGACAGGGCGGCAGCCGCCGCCTCGGCCCGGGTCCGGTCGGACGCGTCGGGCGGCACGGTGGCGGTGAGGGTCTTCGTGCCCGACGACGTCCCCCGGGTGAGGGTGGCGGTCAGGGTGACGGTGGCCGGGCCGTCGGTGGCGGCGGGGCGGGTCACCACGCCGGTCGGGCTGATCGTGCCCGGGGCGCTGGAGGCCCAGCCGATCGTCGACCCGTACGCGCCGGCGGTGGGCAGGGTGAGCCGGCCGGTGACGGCCGAGAGGTCACCCAGGTCGAGGGCGGCGGTGTCGGCGGCGACCCGGGTGGCGTCGGGCAGCGCGATCGCGGCGACCTCGGCGGCGGCGAGGGCCCGGTCGTAGAGCCGGAAGTTCGCCACCCGTCCCTTGAGGAACCGGTCGGTGGCGTAGCTGGACCGGCCGAGGTGGTTGCTGGTCGTGACGCCGTTGCCGACGGCGCTGGGCAGCACGGTGACGGCGGTGTTCCGGGCCACCTGTGCGCCGTCCTCATAGAGGGTGCCGGTGCTGCCGGTCTGGGTGTAGGTGATCGACTTCCAGACCCCCCGGGTGAGGTTGGCACCCGGGCCGGTGACCTTCTCGCCGGACCAGTTGGTGGTGGTGATGCCGGCCCGGAACGCGTCGCCGCTGACGTACAGGTAGCCGGTGCCGGCGGCGGAGGTGGCCGGGTTGCCCAACCCCCAGAGGAAGTACGGGGTCTGCTGTGCCGGATCGACGAGGACGTCGACCGCGACGGTGACCGACGACCGGCCGGCCAGGATGTTGTTCGGCAGCTTGACGTGGTCGTCGACGCCGTCGAGCAGCAGCCCGTCCCGGCCGGTCCAGGTGCCCCCGCCGACCAGGGTGCCGTCGTTGCCGTGCCCGGAGGTGTCGGTGATCGTGGTGCCGGCGCGCTGGTCGAGGTCGTAGCGGAGCAGCAGCCCGTCGGTGACGTCTGCGGCAGCCGCGTCGGCCGGCGACGTCCCGACCGGGGCCAGCGGGGCGAGGAGGGTGAGCAGCGTCGCGGCGGCGAGCGCCCGGACGCGGCGAGGGACGAGGGTGGTGGCGTGGTGGTCCCGGGGAACTGCTGGGCGCATGGGTGATCCCTCGGCGTCATGTGAGCGTTAACAGGCTGGAATTGTCAACGCAACAAACGGACGCCGTCAAGGATGCGCAGCCCACCGATGCGGAGCGCTCGGACGCGCTCACCCAGCGACGCCCGGCCGCCGGTGGCCGAGGTGACGCCTACCGAGCAGCGGCCAGATCACCCCCTGGCGACCTACTTGACCTTGCGAGTGGACCGGACCACGATGTCCGCGTACTCCGGGTGCCGACCCAGCCAGTCGCTGAGGAACGGGCAGATCGGCACCACCGTCCGCCTCCTGGCGCGGGCGTCGTCCATGACCGCGCGGGCCAGGGTCGACCCGACGCCCCGGCCCTCGAAGGCCGGATCGACCTCGGTGTGCGTGTAGGCGATGATGGTGCCGGTCAACTGGTAGGTGACCATCCCGGCCAGCGTTCCGGTCTCGTCGCGCGCCTCGAACCGCTCCCGGTCCGGCGCGTCTGTCACGGTGAACTCCACCGGACCATCCAAACACGCCCGTGCGGAACCGACCGCGAGAGCGCCGCGCCCGGCGTACGACGCCCGGGGTCGGGCCCGCAGTGTGTGGCGGGGGTCCAGGACCGCAGCGTGTGGCTCGACGGGGTCAGGACCGCAGTGTGTGGCTCGATGGGGTCAGGACCGCAGTGTGTGGCTCGGTGGCTGGCCGTAGGCGGCACGGTAGTC
This sequence comes from Micromonospora sp. NPDC051925, assembly GCF_044548625.1. Lineage (NCBI taxonomy): Bacteria > Bacillati > Actinomycetota > Actinomycetes > Micromonosporales > Micromonosporaceae > Micromonospora > Micromonospora sp. NPDC051925. Next base: position 314,242 of record NZ_JBIUCH010000004.1, read on the forward strand.
GGTGGCGAACCGCTTCGGGTCCATGAACCCCCACCGGGCGGCGATCGCCGTCACCGTGTCACCCGCCGCCGGGTCGCCGTTGCGCAGGTCCTGGTGGGCGCGGTCCAGCCGGACCCGCCGGGCGTACCGGGTCGGGGTGGTGTCCTGGTAGCGGCGGAACGCGTACTGCAACCCTCGGGCGGACACGCCGGCGGCCGCGGCCAACTCCGCCAGTGACACGTACCGGTCGCTGTGCGCCTCCACATGGTCCATCGCCCGGCGCACCACGGAGGGCGAGACCACACCCGGGCCGCGCGGCGCGGGAACGCTGACGGTGCTCGGGAAGACCGCCAGCGCCGCCGTCGCCAGCATGTGCCGGACCTGCCCTATGATCAGCGGGTTGGTGGCCAGCTCGACGTCGGCCAGCACCACCTGCCGGACGTACGCCAGCGTCCCCAGCCAGTGCCGCTCCAGTCCGGCCGAGGCCGGGCGGGTGCCCGCGAAGCGCACCCGTCCACAGTGGCCTCCGGGCCGGCTCCGGGCGACCTCGTCGACCAACGCCGTGGGCAGCCCGACCATGAACGACTCGACGGCTTCGCCCTCCAACTCCAGCATCTGCTCCGCCGGCAGGAGGGCCACATGGCCGGGTGCCACCCGGTGGACCTCACTGCGGTCGGCGACCGAGAACCATCCATCGCGCACATGGATGATGTTGACCAGTCCGTACGGAACGCCCTCCAACCGAATGCGCGCCGGGTACCGCAGGCCGTGCAGCGCGACGTCGCCGAGCATGGCGCCCATGCCCCGCAATTTCGCGCCCTCGGACCCGAGTTTGGACAACACGACGTTGACATCGGCGAAGGCGGTCCGGAGATACGCGTGCACCTCGTCGGCATCGGTCATGGCGTACCGCTGCCAGGGCAACGGCTGCACCCCGAACCCGGGATCGGCTTCCCCGGTTGGCCGCGCAGTCGGTCGCCGGGTAAGTGGCAGCCGGTAGCCCGCCATCCGGTGCCCTCCCGTGGCCACATCGCCCGGCTGCTCGCCGAGCGGGCGATATCCGGTGATGACCCACTATAGGTGACATCGCCCATGCCGGACGGCGTGACCAACGGGGTGTCGAAGCGTTAGTTCGGACGACAGCCACCTCCACCGCCCTCAGCAGTAGAACCACCCATAAAAGGTACTATCCACAGAAATAACCCAGTTGATCCCATGGCTGGGTCGTACTGGGCGGCCACCTATCGAGCAAGGAACTGACATGGATTCACTCCGCGACATCGACGGCACCCCGACCGCACCCGACGCCCCGGGCTACCAGCCCCCGACCGTCACCCGGCTGGGCACCCTCGCCGAACTCACCCGAGGCGGCACCGTCGGCCCTGACGACGGGCTGGGCGGCAACGGCGACGCCTCGCTCTAAGTTGGTGGTGGGAGCCCGGATGCCGATGCTGCGCCTCTTGCGGGCCACCCGACGGTTCGGTCGACGCGACGTCTTCACCGACCTCGACTTCGAGGTGGCGGTCGGCGAACGGGTACTCCTGGCGGGGCCCAACGGATCCGGTAAGACCACCTTGCTGCGGTGCCTGTCCGGCACGCTCGCCCTGAGCACCGGGCAGGCCACCGTAGCCGGCCATCCGGTCGGCTCACCGGACGCCAAGCGCGCGACCGGCGTGTGCCTGGCCCCGGAACAGGGCCTCTACGAGACACTCACGGCGCGCCAGAACATCGCGTTGGTCGCCCGGCTCCGGCTCCCCTGTCGGGCCGTCCGCGCCGCCGTCACCGGGATCGAGGAAGAGCTGGGAATCACCCGATACGCCAGCATGCCGGCCGCCCGCTGCTCGGCGGGCATGCGCGCCCGGATCAGCATCGCCCGGTCGCTCGTCGCCGACCCAGCGCTACTGCTCCTCGACGAGCCGGGGCGTTCCCTCGACGAGCAGGGCCGACGGCTGCTCTGGCAGGCCATCGAGCGGCGCACGGAGCTGACCTGCGTGATCGCTTCCCACCATGTCGACGACGGGAGCCGTTGCCAGCAGCGACTCACCCTGACGGCGGCCGGATGACCCCGCTGGCCAACCTGCGGGTCCGCCCCCGCCCGGCTGGCTCCCCCGCCGGCCGAGACCCGGTGGGCCGACTCCGGCCGGGTGTCGGCGGCCGAGCAGTGCTCGCGCTGCTGCGGCGGGACCTGGGCGAGGGACAGTTGCTCCGGCTGTCGCTACTGCTGGATCTGGTGTTCGGGGTGGTGAACCTGATGGTCTTCCTGTTCATCTCCCGGGTGTTGACGCCGCCGGGGGCGCACCACCCACTGGGCCCGACGAACTACTTCGACTTCGTCGCGGTCGGCATCACCTTCATGCTCGTCCTCCAGGCGGCGAGCACCCAGTTGACCTCCCGGGTGACCCGGGAGCAACGCGGCGGTACGCTGGAACTGCTGGCCGCCCAGCCGGTGCCGGCGTCCGCCCTCGCGGTAGGCACGGCCGCCTACCCGTTCCTGCTGGCCCTGCTACGCGCCGGGTTCTATCTGTTCCTCCTCCACACACTGTTCGGCCTGCACGCCGAGCGGGCCCAGTGGTGGGGAGTCGCCGCCGTCATGCTGACCGGCAGCGCGGCGATGATGGGGATCGGCATCGGGCTCACCGCGTTCGGCATCGCCGTCGGGCACGGCGAAGGTGCCGCCCGGGTGCTGGTCGTCGGGTTGTCCTTCCTGTCCGGAACGTACTTCCCGGTGACCGCGCTTCCCGGCGCCCTGCCCGCGCTGACCGCCGTGCTGCCCAGCCGGATTGCGCTGGACGGCCTGCGCGCCGCGTTGTCCGGCGATGCCTGGGCCACCTCCGCACTCACCCTGCTGGCCGCCACCGTGCTGCTACTCCCCCTGTCTGCCTGGTTCTTCGGGCGTGCGCTGCGGATCGCCGCCGCCCGGGGAACCCTGACCCGCGACTGAGGTGCCCATGCTCCGCCCGACCCCGTTCGACATCGCGTCCGGCACCATGCTGGGGGTGGACCCGCCCACACTGCGTGCCGTCCCCCCGGTCGTGCCGGATCCGCTCGCCGCGCTGGAACGAGCGGTGCTACCCGCGCTGCGCCGCCCGCCCTGCGTGGTGAGCTTCTCCGGTGGCCTGGACTCCTCGCTGGTCCTCGCGGTGGCCGTCCGGGTGGCCAGGCGGGAGGGGCTGCCCGCCCCCGTCCCGATCACCTGGCGGTTCACCGATGCGCCCCGGGCCGACGAGTCCGCCTGGCAGGACCGGGTGGTTACGGCGCTCGGCGTGGGCGAAACGTGGGAAATCCTCCGGGCCGGCGACGACCTGGACCTGGTCGGCCCGGTCGCCGGCCGTTTCCTGCACCGGTACGGGGTACGGCATCCGGTGAACCTGCACCTGCATCTGCCGGTGATGGAGCTGGCCGGCGGTGGCAGCCTGCTCACCGGTCTGGGCGGTGACCAGGTGCTGTCGGGTTGGCGTCGGCCACCGTCCCGATCGACCCGGGTCCGCCTGGCACGGGCCCGAGCCCTCGCCCGTGAGCTTCCACGACGACACCGACCGAGGCGGTTGTTCCCCTGGCTGCCGGCGGAGCTGGCCCGCCAGGTACGCCGGGCACTGCGGGCGGAGCAGCGGGCCGAACCGCGCCTGCTCGGCCCCCGCATCGCCTGGCATGTCCGCCGGCGGGATCTGGTGGTGACCCGGTCGGCCTTCACCGCCGTCGCCGAGGACCACGACGTCATCCCGGTCCACCCGCTGCTCGACCCCGCCTTCCTGGACGGGCTGACCGCGCTGGCCGGGCAGCGCCGTCGAACCTCCCGGGGCGGTCTGCTCGCCGAGATCGTCGGCGACGCCCTGCCGGCCGAGGTCACCGCCCCCCGGGGCAAGGCCCACTTCCGTGACGTCTTCCTGCGCACGCCGACCCGGGAGTTCGTCCGATCCTGGGACGGCACCGGCGCGGACCCGGATCTGGTCGACGTGGACGCACTCCGCGACACCTGGTCCCGCTGGCCGATCCCGAGCGGCACGGCGGCCCTGGTGCAGCAGCTCTGGCTGGCGACCGCGCCGTCACCACTGCGGTTCTCGTCGCAGCTCACGCCGACCCGGCCCGCACCGAGAGGACCCGCAGCCCACGACCGGGCACACCGATACGGATCTGACGCGGAGGCGATCTCGTGAAGGGGCAGCAGATGGTGCACCGGGTGGACCCGACCCGCGTGGCCTGGCGGCAGGCCGGCGACGAGGTGGTCGTGCTGGACACCGATCGGTCCGTCTACTTCGGACTGGACCGCGCCGGGACGTTGCTGTGGCACCGCCTGGTCGATGGCGCGACCCAGCACGACCTGGTAACGACGCTGGTCGACGACGCCACCGTCGATCGGGACCAGGCGACCGCCGACGTGACGGCCTTCCTCGACGATCTGCGCCGACACGGCCTGCTGCTGGGGTCCTGACCGGCCGTCAGTGCCCCTCGCCCAGCCAGGCCGGCGGGGCAGGTCGACGGAGGATCTCCACCATGGCCTCCCGCTCGGCGTTCGTGTCTCCGTCGAGCCAGGCGTGGGCGTGGAAGCCGACACTGGGAGCAGTCACCCCGATCACCACCGTCCGGGCGATCAACTGGCCGCCGTACCAGCGTTGCAACACCAGGGAGCGTTCCAGGCAGTTGGCCTCCGTGCGGCGCAGCACGCCGAGGATCACCGCCCGGTGCGCGGCGGCGTCGGGGGGCGGGGCCGGCAGCCGAAGGTCGACCATCCCGCGCCGGGCAAGCTGCCGGCGGACCTGGCGCACCGACCGGCCCGCCCAGAGGGCCGTCCGGACCGCCGGCAGCCCACCCCGGCGCAGCGTCCACGCCACGGCACTCGGGATCGACCGAGGCCGGTCAGCCACGGCCGGACCGCCGGACCAACCACGTCGCCGTCCGCAGTTCCCCCACTGCCCGGGGCAACGCGACGACGTGCCGGGCAAGACGCACCAGGTACGCGGCCAGCAGACCCACCGGACCGCGCCGGGCCAGCCGACTGTCGTGCCGCATCGCGGCGGGCGATGGAAGGAGGTACGGCAGCAACTGCCGCCACCGTTCCCGGCCGCTGGGCGACTCGGCAAGCCGGGCAAGCACGTACGCGGGTCCGGAGACCCGGCGCACGGCGATCCACTGCGTCCGGCTCGTCCGCCAGGGCAGGCCGAGGCGGTCGGCCAGTTCCGCACCGCCCGGTGCCAACCGCAGCCCGAAGCCGAACATCGGCACCGCTGCGGTCTGCTCGGCGAGCACCGTCGCAGCCTGCCACACCCCGACCGGGAAGACCTCCAGCGCGCGCAACAGGTCGGCATACGGCCGGTCGGAGCGGCCGGGCATCGCGGCGTGCAACGCGACCAGCAGGGCCGTCGCACCGGCAGCCGGGACGGCGACCGTGCCGCCCGCCAGCGACAGCCGCTCTGCCGACGCGGACAGCAGGGTCCAGAACGCCTGCGGGTCAGCCACTCCATGGAAGCCCCGGTGCAGGTCGACGACGAGCGGAAGCGGACCGGGCGCGTGCCAGGGGCGTTCGTACCAGAGCAGGCGGGGATCGGGGCAGCCCTGCGCCACCGCGCTGCGGAAGCCCGCTCCGGCGAGGATCTGCTCGGCGTGGTCGAAGGTGTCCGGGGCGACCAGCAGGTCGACGTCGGAGTAGACCCGGCAGCCCTCGGTGCCGAGTCGACGGGCCAGCCCGGCCCCCTTGAGCAGGACGGCTGGCACCCCCCGATCGGCCAGCCGGGCACAGGTCGCCACGGCGACCGCGTCGAGGGCAAGGTGCCGGACGGCCGCGCTGGTGGCCTGCGACGCGGTCACCGGGACGCCGCCACGGCCCGCGCGGCGGTGAGGGTCCGCTCGACCAGCACCAGGGTCGGCCCGAGTGCGGCCCAGTCGCGCGGCCGGGTGAGGTCCCACGCCGGCAGGGCGGCCATACCCAGCAGTACGGTCGGATCGGTGGGCAACCGGTGCCAGGACCGGCACCCGGCGAGCCGGGTCAGCAGCGTCGACGGGGGCACCGGGGTCATCGTCGGTGTCCGACCCCAGCCGAGGAAGAGCCAGCCGCCCAGCGGGGTCCGGTCGGCGATCGGGGGCAGGGCCACCCGCAGCCGGTCGCCGGCCCGGACCATCCGGGTGGACAGCACCGGCCCCGGCACGGGGTGCCGCAGGTCGATGCAGCGTGGGCCGGCGTAGACCTCGGTGTGGTCGACGACCAGGATGTCGTCGGCGAGCACCGGCACATCCCGGGCGGCCAGGGCGGCGAGCAGGCTGCTCTTGCCGGCGGTACGCGGGCCGACCACCGCCCAGGCCCGCCCGGCGTGGACGAACGCGCCACTGTGGAAGGTCTCCCGGCCGGCCCACCTGTTGAAGACGGTCGCCACCGGGGCGAGGTAGGGGTGGGCGAGCACGTCGGGGGCGAGCAACGGGCCGTGGAAGGTGGCGGTGCCCCGTCGCCGGTCCACGGCGAGGGTCCGCCCGTCGGCGAGCACCCGTACCCCGCCGTCGAGGTCGATCGGCACCGGCAGCGGCGGCGCGGCGGTGGTCTGCCGGACGCGTACCGCCGGACGATCCGGGTGGGCCTCGGACGGGGGAAGTTCCTCGACCTCGTCCAACCCGTGTACACACAGCCCGTAGACGGACCGCCCGGTCGCCCCCATCGCTCCCCCGTTCATGTCCTGGTCAACGACCGTCGTCGGCGCAGCGGTGGGGGGGGGGGGGGGGGGGGGGCCCCCCCCCCCCCCCCCCCCCCGATGCGACAGTGCCTCAGCGCACGGTGCCGGTGATCAGGCTCAACTTCCTGGACTCGGCCAACCGGCGGGCGTCGAGCGCCCGCTGCTTCGCCGAGGTGGCCGCCTTGGCCTTCTTGGCCGCCTTGCCGGTGCCCGCGATGGTCGGGGTGTCACCGGTGCCGAGCGCGTCGATGTCGTACGCGATCCAGAACGTGCCCGGCGTGTCGACGGCGAAGGTGAGGGCGATGTGCACCTGCCCACCCGGCCGCAGCCCGCCCAGGTCGAACGGGATGGTCAGGGTGGTGGCCAGCCCGCCGCCGGGCGGGTTGGTGGCCGGCGCGTCCATCGACAGGTTCCGCACCAGCAGCGTCTGACCGGTGCTGATGGTGATCGAGCTGGTCGGGTTGACCGGGTTGACCAGCCGCATGTGGGAGTGGATGGCCGGGGACGACCCGCCGGGCAGCGGTGCCCCGTTCTCCTGACTGAGGCTGGTGATCCGGACCCGGGCCTGGGTGATCGGCGTGCTGGACCGGTTGGTGATGGTGCGCCGGATGATCAACGTTCCCGGGCTGCCCTCGACCCGGACCCGGTTGGGCGCGACGCCCTGGGCGACGCCCGGGTCGAGCAGTGTCGACTGCATGGCGGTGTTCTGCTGGTAGGTGCCCAGGCTGTTCTGTGGCGATGGGGTGCCCAATGCCGACGGCACCCCGTTGAGCGGGCCGAGCACGGTCGCCACCAGCCGGAAGTCCGTCGCGTTGTCGTTGGTGTCCTGTGGTTTCCCGCCGACGAGCAGCCGCACCCACGCGTTGGGCACGAACGGTGGGCTGCCGAAGGCCGGCAGCGGGGTGCCCTCGGAGAAGCCCGGCGTGGAGCCGGCCGCGTCGGTGACGGTGTGTGCGGTGTCCGGCGCGACCAGCCGCAGGCCGCCCTGGCCGAGGCCCGACACGACCAGATCGGGCTGGATGTTGGGCAACGAGTAGGTGGGGCCGACCACCAGGAATCCGCGGCGCGGTGGAAGTAGCCGCGCGCTGCCCGGGATGACCACGACCACCCCGCCGGGGGCCTCGATCCGGAACCCTGCGATCGGCAGGTTGAGCTGGGTGGTGTTGGTGACCGTGACGTACTGGTCGCTGAGACCGGTGAGACCGGACTGGGCGAACTGGCTGATCTCCAGTTGCCCCGACGCGGCGGAGACCTCGATCGCGACCTTGTTCGACACCGCCTCGGCGTTGGGATTGACCCCGTCGTACTGCACCCGGAACTGGTTGAAACCGAAGGCCGGCAACTGCAGGTCGAAGGAGGACCGGTTCAGCGCCACCGGGAACGTCCCGAGCCGGGCCTCCACCCCGTTGGGCTCCTCGTCGATCAACGTCACGGTCCCGTCGGCTTGGCCCGGCCCGATGACCACCTCGAAGTGCACCGGGGTGCCGAAGGTGGTGGCGTTGGTGGAGGCGGTCAGGGTGACCACGCTCTTGGGCTGCACCACCAGGCGGATCGCCTTGGTGGCGATGAAGCCGTTGGCGTCGGTGACCCGGATGGTGGACGGGTAGGCCCCGACGACGGTCGGCCGGCCGGAGATCAGGCCGGTGGCCGGGTCGAGGGTCAGCCCCGGTGGCATCGCGCCGTCGGCAAGCCCCCAGACGAACGGCGCGGTGCCGCCGACGACGGTGAGCAGGTCGGCGTAGATCGCGTCGATCTCGGCCAGCGGCGGCGCCGGGAAGTTCAGGACGGGCGCCTGGTTGACGGTCAACACGATCAGCCGGGTGCCGGACCTGGCAGACGCGTCGACCACCCGGATCACCACCGGGTACTGGCCCGCGGTGGTAGGCACCCCGGAGATGCCGTTGCTGGTGGGGTTGAGGATCAGCCCCGGTGGCAGCGCGCCGGAGGCCACCGACCAGGTGAACGGCGGCACGCCGTGGGTGACGTTCAGGGTCGCGGTGTAGGCGATCCCGACGGTGGCCGCGGTCGGCGCGTCGAACAACAGCGTCGGCGACACGTTCGCGGTCACCGCCGCCGACGGCGCGGACTGCGGGCCTGTCCCGACGGCGGTACGGGCCGCCACGGTGAAGGTGTACGTGGTGGTCGGGATCAGGCCGGTCACCGTGTTGGTGGTGGCCGGGCCGAACGTCTGGGTGGCCTGCGGCACCCCGGCCACGTACGGGGTGACCTGGTAGCCGGTGATCGGCGAGCCGCCGTCCGGGCCGGGGGTCCAGCTCAGCACGGCCGAGGCGGTGTCCGCGGTGACCGCGATGATGGTCGGGGCCCCCGGCAGGGCGAGCAGCTTCGCCGCCTTCGAGCGTGGGCTGGCCGGGCTGCTCCCGGCGGCGTTCTTCGCCGCCACGGTGAAGGTGTAGCTGCCCTTCGTCGTCAGGCCGGAGACCTTCCGGCTGGTCTTCGCGCCGTCGAAGGAGACCGACCGGGTCTTCGTCCCGTCGCGGTAGGCGGTCACCACGTACCCGGTGATGGCGGTGTCCGGCGAGGCCGGTGCCTTCCAGATGACCGTGGCCGTGGTACCGAAGCGGGTGGCGGTGGGGGCGGCCGGGGCCGCCGGGGGCTTCGGCCGGGTCGCCACGGTGGCGGCCGGCGTGGCCGGCAGCGGGCGGTGGAGTGTGGACGCCGAGGCCCGTGGGGCGGACCGGCCGGGGTCACGCGCCGAGGCGGAGGTGGGGGCGACGAGCAGGCTGACGAGCAGCAGCAGTGCGGCGACGAAGGCCGCCCGTGGGTGGAGACGGTGCGCCAGGGACATGAAGTGTTCTCCCTCATCGGGGGCGGTGGGTCACCCACGGAGAGAGGGACGAGGCAGCCGTTCGGCTCTGGACCGCGTGCCTGATGCCCCCGTACCGCAAAGGTGACCGGCGGATATCGACCCGCTCCCCGCCGTCGGTAGGAAGTCGAGTCTCGACCCGTTCCTACCAGTTCTCCCAGCTCAGAGTGCATCTGAAAGAGCGCCGATCCGGCCGTTCCGGGGGGCCACGCGGACAGCGTCGCCTACCTGACACTTTGCCGCTGCGCGTACCGGAACCGCTGTTTCGCCTCCGGAACCGGTGCCTGCCGCGACCGTCGACCACCACGGACGGTGCCCGCCGACCGGGAGTCGGCGGGCACTGGGCCGGTGACGCGGTCAGCCGGAGCAGCAGCCCTCGGTGGGCGCGGCGTCGACGGGAACCAGGCTCAACGGGGCCAGCAGCCCACCGGCGAGGCCGGTGGCGAGCCCTCGCCGGCCGGCTCGACGGCCGGGACGCCGCACCAGTCGTCACCGTCGACCGAGACGTCGGGGTTGCTGTTGCACACCCCTGTCTCGGGCAGGTCGAGTTGCGCGTCGCGGGCGGCGGCCCAGTCCCCGGCGAGGGCGGCGACGACCGAGCGGACCTGCTCGTAGCCAGTGGCCGTCAGGAACGTCGGCGCCCGGCCGTAGCTCTTCATCCCGACGGCGTAGTAGCCGGCCTCCGGGTGGGCGAGTTCGTCCACGCCGTGCGGGGCACGAGCGGCTGGAGATAGTCGACGGCGAACTCCGCCCCGGTGGGCAGCCTTTCAAGGTCCGGGGCGACCCAACCGGCGTCGTCGAGCAACCGGCGGGCGGAGAGGGTCGATGTCGTACCGCCACGGGAGAAGAGCCTTACGTGTCCCCGCTGTCGGACCGCCGCGCCCGCGCTGTCGCCGGCCTCGAGGACGGTGAAGGGCAGGCCGCGTTCGGCCAGGTGCGCGGCGGCGGCGAGGCCGACCGGGTCGGCGCCGGTCACCACGACCGGCAGGTTGTCCAGGGCATTCATCAGGTAGTTCCTCGGTGTGGTGGGTCAGTCGACGGTGGGGCTGCGGCGTTCGAGCAGGACGACGTCGCGCCACTGCCCGTGGTGCCGGCCCACCCGTTCGCGGACGCCGATCACCCGGAACCCGGCCCGCTGGTGCAGGGCGAGGCTGGCGGCGTTCTCCGGGAACACACCGGACTGGATGGTCCAGACGCCAGCCGCCTCGGTCGAGGCGATCAGCGTGTCGAGCAGCAGCCGGGCCACTCCGCGCCGCCGGGCGGCCGGGTCGACGTAGACGGAGTGCTCCACCACCCCGGCGTAGACCGCGCGGGCCGAGGTCGGCACGACCGCGATCCAGCCGATCGCGGCGTCGTCGCCGTCGACCGCGACGAAGCGGTGCTCGGGCAGCCGGGCGGCGTCGAAGGCCGCCCAGTCGGGAGCGGTGGTCTCGAAGCTGGCGTCGCCGGCGTCGAGGCCGGCCTGGTAGATGGCCAGCACCCGGTCGGCGTCAACGGCGCGCAGGGCGCGGACGGTGATGTCTGCCATCAGTGGGCTCCGTTCGTGGGCGGGACGGTCCGGGACGGCGCGGCGGGGCCGGGTGGGCCCGTCTCGACATCCGTCGAATCAGACGGTTGCACGCTGATTAGATAGATGTCAACCTAGAGGCATGTCTAAACAAGCGGGGCCCCTCCCCGCCACGCTGACCGCCGACCCGCCGTGCTGCCCGCCCCTGGCCGAGCGGCGGGTGCCGGCCGAGACCGCAGCGGTGCTCGCCCCGGCTTTCAAGGCCCTCGGCGATCCGGTGCGCCTGCAGCTGATGTCGATGATCGCCTCGGCCGAGGGCGGTGAGATCTGCGTCTGCGATCTGACCCCGGCCTTCGACCTGACCGGGCCGACGATCTCGCACCACCTCCGGACGCTGCGCCAGGCGGGGCTGGTCGACGCCGAACGGCGCGGCACCTGGGTCTACTACCGGGCCCGGCCGGCCATCCTGCGCCAGCTCGCCGCCCTGCTCGCCGTCGCGCCGGCCGCCCCGCCACGGGAATGCCCGTGAGCGCCGGCCCCCGCCTACACCGTCGCCGCGCCGTCGCGTCCGCCTGCCTACGCCTTCGCCGCGTCGTCGCGTCCGCCGTTGCCCGGCGGGAGGACCGATGAGCGCTCTCCTCCCCCACCGACGGACCGCCCCCGCCGTGGTCGGACGGCTGTCCCGCCTCGACCGGTTCCTGCCGCTCTGGATCGGCCTGGCGATGGTCGCCGGGCTGCTGCTGGGCCGTCTGATCCCCGGGCTGAACAGCGCGCTCGACGCGGTGACGATCGGCGGCATCTCGCTGCCCATCGCCCTCGGCCTGCTGATCATGATGTATCCGGTGCTGGCCAAGGTCCGCTACGACCGGCTCGACACGGTCACCGGCGACCGACGGCTGCTGGTCTCCTCGCTGGCCCTCAACTGGCTCGTCGGCCCGGCGGTGATGTTCGCCCTCGCCTGGGTCTTCCTGGCCGACCAGCCCGCGTACCGCACCGGTCTGATCATCGTCGGCCTGGCCCGGTGCATCGCCATGGTGATCATCTGGAACGACCTCGCCTGCGGTGACCGGGAGGCCGCCGCCGTACTGGTCGCCCTCAACTCCGTCTTCCAGGTCCTCGCCTTCGGCCTGCTCGGCTGGTTCTACCTGGCCGTGCTCCCCGGCTGGCTGGGCCTTCCCGGCACCGAACTGGCCGTCTCCGGCTGGGACATCGCCCGCAACGTGCTGATCTTCCTGGGCGTCCCGCTGCTCGCCGGCTACCTCACCCGCCGCCTCGGCGAACGCGCCCGGGGCCGCGACTGGTACGAGTCCCGACTGCTGCCCAGGATCGGCCCCGCCGCCCTCTACGGCCTGCTGTTCACCATCGTGATCCTGTTCGCCCTCCAGGGTGACGCCATCACCGGCCGGCCCCTGGACGTGGTCCGGATCGCCCTGCCGCTGCTGGTCTACTTCGCCCTGATGTGGGCCGGGTCCTACCTGCTCGGCTGGGCCATCGGCCTCGGCTACGAGCGCACCACCACGCTGGCCTTCACCGCCGCGGGCAACAACTTCGAACTGGCCATCGCCGTCGCGATCGGCACCTTCGGCGTCGCCTCCGGCCAGGCCCTCGCCGGAGTCGTCGGCCCGCTCATCGAGGTGCCCGTCCTGGTCGGGTTGGTCTACGTCTCCCTCTGGGCCCGCCGCCGCCTCTTCCCCGCCACCGCGCCCCGCTCCTGATCCGCCCGGCCCGCCTCGCCGCCCTGAAAGGAACCACCATGACCACGAAACCCAGCGTCCTGTTCGTCTGCGTGCACAACGCCGGCCGCTCCCAGATGGCCGCCGGCTGGCTGCGCCACCTCGCCGGTGACACCGTCGAGGTCCGCTCCGCCGGCTCCGCGCCCGTCGACACCGTCAACCCCGCCGCCGTGCAGGCCATGCGCGAGGTCGGCATCGACCTCACCAACCAGACCCCCACCCTGCTGGAGTACGCCACAGCGCAGTCCTCCGACGTCATCGTCACCATGGGCTGCGGGGACGCCTGCCCGGTCTTCCCCGGCAAACGCTACGAGGACTGGAAGCTCGACGACCCGGCCGGCCAGGGTATCGAGGCGGTCCGCCCGATCCGCGACGAGATCCGGGCCAGGGTGGAGAGGCTCCTCGCCGACCTGCGACCCGCCACCTGAGCCACCGGGCCGTGACCCCTTGCCGGCCTGGTGAGCGGCACGGTCTCGGTGACCTCGCCTCGGTACGGCTCCTCGAGGGGTCAGGAAGCGTCGTGGCGGCGACCATGGCCCGGGGAGGCGGGTCACGGCGAGTGCGGAGGCTTCGCCTTCTGCGGGTGGATCGTCTCGTGGCGGGCCAGCATGGCGACGAACTCGCCGATCCTCCGCTCCCGGGTCTGCGCCCGCTTGACGGCGTTGAGGCGGTGGATGAGCGCGAACCGGTTGGTCTTGGTGAGCACGTCGAACATGGCCTGGGCAGCGGGGTCGGCGGCGACGGCAGCGAGGAGGTCGGCCGGCGCCTCGACTTCCGACGCCGGGGCGTAGGCGGCCGTCCACCGCCCGTCCGCCTTCGCTGCTTCCACGGCGGCGCGGCCCGCCGGCTGCATCCGCCCCTGCTCCTCCAACCGGGCCACGTGGGCGACGTTGCGTTGCGACCAGGAACTGCGCGGCCGGCGCGGGGTGAACCTGACCCAGGAGGTCTCCTGATCCCGCTTCCGGGCCTGCCCGTCGATCCAGCCGAAGCACAGGCCCTCGTCGACCGCCTGCTGCCAGGTCAGCGTCGTGACGGTGCCGCCCTTCCTGGTCAGGGCGAGCCAGACACCGGGCGAGGTGGCGTGGTGGGCCGACAGCCACCCGCGCAGCGCGTCCGCGTCCGCGACGATCAACTCATCCAGTTCGGCGCTCACCATGCCGGCAGGTTAGCCGCTGGCCGGTGATCGGACGGGCGGGGTGCGGGCAGACCGCGCGGCCTACGACCCGCTGCCTCAGGCCACGAGCAGGCGGAGGCCAGCTCCGCGGCGTCGAGGGCGACGAGGCCGCGGTTACGCTCGGCCCACCGGCCCGAGGCGAGGTCCGCGCGGAGCATGCTGACCGCCCGCTGCTCGGCCTGCGGCCCGACTCTGGTCCACACCGACACCGCTCGGCGTACGCGTTCGTCCAGGTATGCCTCGGGCCGACGCCAGTACGCCTCGAAGAAGCCGTCAGCGCAGTCCCACGGGACATCCACCGGCTCGGCGCGTCCCCCGATCGCGCGGGTCAGGTCGGCCAGGGACGGCCAGCCGACCAGAAGATCCGCGAACTCGGGCAGGTAGTCGCGGGTGAGTTAGAACCGCTCCCGCCAGCCGGTGCCGTCGGCGTCGTAGGTGAACACCACCACGCGACGGGCCACCCGCCGCATCTCCCGCAGCCCGGCGACCGGGTCCGGCCAGTGATGGACGGTGCTCACCGCCATCGCGGCGTCGAAGGACCCGTCCTCGAACGGCAGACGCTCCGCAGCGGCGGCCACGCACGGCGGCGCGCCCACCGGACGCTGCGCCCGCATGACCGCCGACGGCTCCACCGCCGTGACCTCGCGGTCGGGCGGCTCGTAGGAACCGGTGCCGGCCCCCACGCTCAGCACGGTCCGGGCATCCCCCAGTGCAGCCCAGATGCGCGTGGCGATCCGCGGCTCGGTGCGCCGCGTCGCCGGGTAGGCGGACCCGATGGCGTCGTACAACTGCGCGCCGAACACCTTCAGCTGCTCCTCCGGCGTCGTCGGAATCCCCATCGCCCGCGCCTCCAACTCCCGGTCGATGGCCGTCACCATGGCGGCAGCACGGTCGCGCCGGCCTGGTCGGGCTTCCGCCCGGCGGAGACGAGTGCGGCCCCTCCGTCGCCGGAGGGGCCATACCCGTTCGTGCACCGCTCGTCGGGCCTGCGGTCGTTGTTTCGTCGGCCGGTCAGGCCACGGTGCAGGGGATGCCGTTGAGGGTGAAGGCGGTCGGTTTGGCGGTGTTACCGGTGTGGGTGGCCTGGAAGCCGATGTCGACGGTGGACCCGGGGGCGATCGTGCCGTTGTAGCTGACGTTGCGGGCGCTCACCTGGCCGCTGGAGGGCGAGTAGGTGGCGTTCCAGCCCGAGGTGATGGTCTGGCCCGACGGCAGGGTGAAGGCCAGAGTCCAGCCGTCGATCGTCGAGGTGCCGGTGTTGGTGATGCTGATGCTTGCCGTGAAGCCGGCATCCCAACTGCTCACCGTGTAGGCGACCCGGGGGCCCGTGCCACCGCCGGGCGTGGAGGTGGGCGTGGGAGTAGGAGTGGGCGTGGGGGTGACCGTCGGGCTGGGCGTCGGGCTGGGCGTCGAGGTGCCGCTCACACTGGTCACGAAGGTCATCACGCTGCGCGCGGGAAGGTTGACGGTGAGGGAACCGTTCGCCATGGTGAGCGCGCCCTGGGGCGCGACGGTCCGGCTCCCGTCGGTCAGCCAGTTCGAGACGCTGCTGGACCCGGTGGAGCCCGACAGGGTGAACTGCTGGCTCACCGACGAGGTGTTCTTGTTGACAGCGACGATGACCACGGTGTTGCCGCCCCGGTACGCCGAGACGTAGACGTTCGACGCCGGGTTCGCCGTCGCGTCGATCCGCACGTATCCCGGACGGACGAACCTGGCGAAGTGCGCCATCATGGCGCCGCGCTTGCTGATCTGGCCGTCCTCCCGCATCGGGCCGTAGCTGCGCCGCAGGTACCACCAGACGTACGCCTGGAACTCGGCGTCCACCATGGCGCGGTGGATGTGCTCCCCCACGTCGAGCGCCTCGGGCCAGGCATCCCCCGAGTTCGTGTTGCTGTTGGGGTAGTAGACCTCGGTCATCCAGAGTTCCTTGCCCGCACCCTTCTGCTTGAACAGGGGGTAGGGGAAGTTCGAGTACGACGTGCCGTAGAGGTGCGCCCCGATGATGTCCACATTGGCGAGCGCCGCGGCGTCGTTGAGGATCGGGTCCGACATGGACTTCACGTACTGGAAGGACTCGGGTGCCATCACCCGGGTGCTGATCGAGCCGGCGTTCTCCTTCAGGAACCGGACCATCTCGGTGGAGGTCCACCAGGTCCACTCCGACGCGTAGTCGGGCTCGTTCTGCACCGAGATGCTGTACAGGTTCACCCCGTTGTTGCGCATGTACGCGGTGAAGTCGTTCAGGTGCTGGGCGTATGCGGCGTACGAGCTGTACCGGAGCCGCTTCGCGTTGGTCTGGCTGCCGCGGGTGAAGGTCTCGATCATGCTGGCCGGGGGGTTCCACGGTGACGCGAAGACGGTCGCCCCGAGTTCGACCGCGCGCTTCGCCGTCGCCAGATCCCGGCTCCAGTCCGACTGGTTCTCGTTGACGGGGATTCTCAGCAGGGAGAACCCCAGCCGACCCTCACCGGTGCCGAACGCCGTGTCCCGCTGGGCAGCCGTCAGGTCGCCGATCCAGGCCGCGTGGGCCATCGCGCCGAAGCCCTTGATCGTCTGCCGCGATGCCGACGGATTGATGCTCGCCGGCGCAGCCGAGGCTTCGGTGGCCCCCATGACCGCCGCGACCGCCGCGACCGGCACGGCCCCCATCGTCGTCAGGACGGTTCTCCGGCTCAGCAGTTTCCGCTCGCCGCCCACCGGTCCATTCTGATCCTGCGTCATGCTTCGTCCTCCAGGCTGTTGGTGGTGATACACGCCTTCTCGGTGCCGTCGGCCCGGTCGCACCGGTCTGCTACGTCGCCACGGGGATTGCCCAAGCCCCCGTCGTCAACGAGTCTGATCGACCACTATCTCTGTTAACGTTAACGGACCCGGAGTGTAGTTTCCGCCCTCGGCAGGGGTCAAGCATCGACCGGCCGGTGAGCAGGCGAACCGCGTCACCGATGCCGCCGCGGCATCCGGCTGCACCGCGGAGAGGTACGCCTGAACTGGCGCTGACGCCGGACGGAAGCAAGGCGGTGTCGCCTCCCGCCCAGCAGGACCGTCGCACCTCCGGTCCGGCGAGTACGGAGCCTGCGCGGAAACACGCTTGGCGGATCACGGCGACCGCTGCTAGCTTGCCGGTGGCCGTGCGAGAGACCGAGGAGGTGGTACCCGTGAACGTGTCGACATGGGTGCTCCCTGCCGGGGTCATGGTCGGGCGATAGGTCGTCCGGGAGCGCCGTTCGAAAGCACTCCCGAAGGGCACGACCATGCAGTTCACCACTGAGAAGCACCTCGACGACAGCGTCCTCGAACGCGAGTTCTCTCTCGGCGAGATCCCCGGCATCCTGTGGACGCCCGGATCCGCACCGGCACCGCTGATCCTGCTCGGCCACCCCGGCAGCCTGCACCAGATGTACCCCCGACTGGTGGAACGGGCCCGGCAGGCCGTGGCGGAGGGCTTCGCCGCGGCCACCATCGAACTACCCGGGAGCGGCGTCCGGCCCCGTTCCGCCGCCGCCGAGGAGGCCCGCGCCGACCTGCGCCGGGCGCTGGCAGCCGGCGGGCCGGTCGAGGACGGGATCGTCGACCGGCTCGTCCTCCCACTGGTCGAGAAGGCTGTCCCGGAATGGCGGGCCGCCCTGGACGCCCTCCTCTCGCTGCCCGAGATCGGCGGCCCGGTCGGGTTCTCGGGAGGGGTGATCGCCATCGGCGTACGGCTGGCGGTGGTCGAGCCGCGTATCTCGGCCGCCCTGCTGTTCGCCGGGAGCTTCGTACCCCGCACCATGTTCGAGGAGGCCCGGCAGGTCACCATTCCGCTGCACGTCCTGCTCCAGTGGGACGACGAGGGAAACGACCGGCAGTTGGCCCTGGACCTGTTCGATGCCTTCGGCTCCACGGAGAAGACGCTGCACGCCAACATGGGCGGGCACACCGGCGTCCCCCGGTTCGAGGGGGACGCCGCGAACCGGTTCTTCGCCCGGCACCTGAAGTGAGGCCGGGCGGCCGGGCCGCCGGCAGACGATAGGAGCTGTCGGCCGGGTGCCGCTCATCGGGCAGCGGGCCGGCCCTCCCGGACGGCTACCGCCGGCAACTGCACAGCGCCCCGACCGGCCGGTACCGCCGGTGGTCGACAACCGGCCGGTCGGGGCCGAGTTCTGCCGCTGGTGGCCGGCGGGAACGCTGCACGACCAGCTGAATCGACGTCTGCTGTCTCGCCCGGCCACCCGCTGGGCAGCTTGTCGGCAACCTCGGCGCAGTCTCCCGGTTGCCGCTCGGCATGTCCGCCGTCGAGTAGACCCACCAGGTGTGGGACGGTCATCTCACGGCTCCCCTGGGGTGGTGGGGGTCGGCAGGGGCCCACGAAGCGGGCCCCTGCCGACAGGTGGCTCGGGAGATGCGGGACCGGTCGGTGCACGACCCGGGCCGGCCTCGGGTCATGCCGTCCCGCGAGGGTCAGCAACATCCCGGGCCGGCCCGGATCACGCCGTCAGCGTTGCCGGGTCAGCAGGCCGGGTCGGTAGGGCAGGAGGCCGTAGTCGACGCCGTCGGAGCTGGGCGAGCGGCCCTGGTAGAGCAGTTGCAGGTTGCACGGGTCGATGGTCATGGTCTGGTCGGCGCTGGTGCGCAGCAGTTCGCCGTGGCTGATGTCGTTGGTCCAGGTGGCGCCGCTGTTGGCCTTGCCGGCGAAGGGGTTGCTCTCGGTGGCGGCCTGCGGGGTCCAGGAGCCGCCCAGGCTGGTGGCGGTGAACGACCGGAAGTAGCGGCCGTTCGCGCCGATCGCCTCGACGATCATGAGGTACTGGTTCTGGCCCTGGACCTTGTAGACCTGCGGCGCCTCGAACAGGTTGTTCGTGGTGTCGCTCATGATGGTCGTGTAGCTCGACCCGAAGTTGCCCGGGAAGTTCCCGATCGGCATGCTGGCCCGGTAGATCTTGCCGTTGTCACCGGCGAAGAACAGGTACATGTTCGTGCCGTCACCGATCACCGTCTGGTCGATCGGACCGGTGTTGGAACCGGTGATGCTCCCCGAGAACAGCGGCTGCGCCGCGGACCAGCCGTTCGGGTTGGTCGGGTCGGACGACGTGCGGTAGGAGAACGCGGTCGCGCCCCACTGGTAGGTGAGCACCCAGATGTTCTTCGGCGCGAAGTAGAACAGCGACGGCGCCACCGTGCCGGAGGACATCCCGTTCTGGCTCGCCGACGCCATCTCCGACCAGTTCGTGAACAGCCCGAAGTTCATCGACCCCCACGACGACCCGAAGTCGTGCGTGGTGGCGTACACGAGCTGCTTGCCGTTGTACGGCGCGACGGTGAAGTCCTTCAGCGACACCCAACCCGACTTCGGGGTGGCCAGCGAACCCGTCGACGACCACCGGTACGACGACGGCAGGGTGCAACTGCCGTTCGGCGGCGTGGTGGTCGGGGTCGGGGTGGTGCCACCGACCCGGACCAACTGCCACTGCTGGTTCGTCCCGTTCCAGTCGGCGTACTGCACGACGTTGCCGCCGTCGGCGGTGGACGCGCCCTGCACCTCGACGGCCTTGCCGCTGTTGCGGTTGATCAGCTGAATATAGCCGTCGATGTCCTGGATGCTGAACTGCTGGTTGGTGCCGTTGTTGTCGGTCCACTGCACGATCGGCCCGCCGTCGGCGGTCGACTTGCCAGAGACGTCGAGGACCTTGCCGGACAGCCTCGACTTCAGCCGGTAGTAGCCGCCGCCGGAGTCGACGAACTGCCACTGCTGCTGGCTGCCGTCGTTACGGGTCCACTGGGTGATCCGGGCACCATCGGTGGTGGCCAGGTTGTACACGTCCAGCGCCTTGCCGCTGTTCCGATTGACCAGCACATACGAGGCGTTGGTATCGATCGTGGCCGCAGCCGCCTCCGTCGTGGTGGCCGCGACGACGATGCCACCGCCCAGGGCGGTGAGGACCGCGAGGGCCGCTGGTAACCATCGCCGCCGGCGGGCAGGGCGGCGGGTAGCCGGGGCAGGGCTGTCACCCGGGACATTCATGGGGTACTCCTTCAGGACGGACGGTGGGGGTGTGAACGTTAACATCGACAGGTGCGCGGGGGGTGCATCTCTCTACGGACAAGGGGATCGAAGGAGGAAGAAACAACTCCATTCAGGATCGGCAATATTACCAGATGATTTCGGACGATTCAAGTGGCAACCGCCATCGCCGCCGACAATGCGTTTCCGCCCACCCCCGACACGGATACCCGAACAATCCGCAGAGCGAGCCCGACACCACCATTCACCTCGATGGGCACGTCACACAGCCGCCCATCCGAACCCTTTCCCCAGGTCCTCCGAAGAATCGATCGAAGCGCAATCCGCCAACGTCAACGGGTCGTTCCAAGACCGCGATGCGCCGCCGATGAAATTCGCCCAAGCCGGCAATTCGTCGTGGGCCACGCGTCGCTGCCACTCATCCCTCATCCAAGGTGGAGGAGATCCTCAAGCGGATACGTGGGTGATGCCTGGGATGGGCACCGCAGGGTTAGGGCATTGTCAAGGGCGCCGATGCATGGTGACCAACCGGCCGGCAGCCAGACAACGGAAGGCCGCGAGCCGCAGCGGCACGCACACGATTCCCCTCGGGGACAAGGCACAGAGCCCACGCACCCTGTCGACGACGCCGGCAACGGGGTGAGGAGGGTCGATGGGACCGGCCGCGTGGGCCCGACGTGCCCACGCGTTGGCGACCGGTTCGCCGGTACGCCGTCACCGTGCGCAGGGGCATTGACCTGCGTGGCTTCACGATGCCGAGATCAACTTGTCACGTCCGTGACACGATCCGGCTCGACAGTGGGTCATCGTCTCCCACCCCTCAAGGAGCGTCATGGCACCCACCCCACCGACCGATGCCGAACTGGACGTCCTCATCCGCGCCCGGCTCGCGTCCCTCGGCATCGACCTCGACCAACTCCCACCCGGCACCACCGCCGACCCGCAGACCGGCTCCCCCGGCCGGGACTCCGTCCTGGCCTCGTTGCGCTCCTTCGTCCGCAGCACGGTGGGCACACTCGCCGCGTACCAGCCGCCCGCGCCGGCCGGCACCGACCCGGCCGTGGCCAAGGCGCTGTCCCAGCAGCCCGCGCCGATGCTCTACCCCTCGATCAGCACGGAATGGCGGAAGTGATGAGCACAGCACCTGCCGATCGCGGCGTCGACCGTCGCGCCTTCCTCGCCCGCACCGCCGCGCTGGCCACCGCCTCGGCGGTCGGCGGCGTCGTCGGGCTGCCCGCGGTGGCCTCGGCGGCCGGCAGCGGCCGAACATCCGCCGTCCCGGCCGGCCGCTACAACGCCGCGCTGGCGGTGCCGAACGCCTACGTCAAGCCGCGTCCGGAGGCGGTGGCCGACCCGACCGAGCTGACCGTCGCCGAGGCGGCCTGGCTGATCCGGGCCGGCAAGCTCACCCCGGAGAAGCTGGTCGAGGCGTACCTGGCCCGGATCTCCACGTACGAGCCGACCTACCAGGCGTTCAACCTGGTACTCGCCGACGCGGCGGTCAAGGCGGCCCGCGCGATGGCGAAGAAGCCGCACCGGGGCGCGCTGCACGGCATCCCGCTGGCCATCAAGGACAACTACTACACCGCAGGCGTGCCGACCACCGCCAGCTCGTACCTGTTCGCCGACTTCCGGCCACCGTACGACGCCACCGCGGTGACCCGGCTGGTCACCGGCGGCGGGGCGATCGTGCTGGGCAAGACCCAGATGGGTCCGCTGGCCACCACCCGGGCCACCACCCCGAGCGGGGTGGTCACCACGGTCAACGCCTGGACCCCCACCAACGCGAGCACCGATCCGGGCGGCTCGTCCACCGGTACGGCCACCGCGGTGGCGGGACGGCTCGCCACCTCCGGCACCGGCACCCAGACCGGTGGCTCGATCACCGCGCCGTCCAACGCGCAGAACCTCACCGGCCTCAAGCCGACCATGGGCCGGGTCTCGCTGCACGGGATCATCCCGCTCAGCTACACCCGCGACCATCCCGGCCCGCTCGCCCGCGACGCCAAGGACGCCGCCATCATGCTCACGGCGATGGCCGGCGAGGACCCGACCGACCCGCGTACCCAGGGCCTTCCCGAGGTGCCGAAGCTGATCGACGCGGCCACCCCGACGTACCAGGGCGGCAAGCTGAAGCTGCGGTGGAAGACCCGGATCGGGGTGCTGCCCGGCTTCACCGCCGGCACCTCGGAGACCGCGCTGGCCCGGCAGGCGTACCTGGCGAAGCTGGCCGGGATCACCGGCGCGACGGTGGTCGACGTGCCGCTGCCCGAAGAGTGGGAGCTGCTCACCGGCACCGCGTTCAACAACGTACGGCTGCCGGAGCGCAGCGAGCCCTTCATGCCCTACCTGCGTACCGACCTGCGGGGTTTCGGGGTGTCGGTGACCGGTTGGTTGCAGGGCGCGCTGCTGGGTGGCGGCGAGTTCATCACCGGCCAGCGGGCCAAGCTGCTGCTGATGGAGCGGGTCCTGGACCAGCTCTTCGACGCCTGCGACGTGGTGGTGCAGACCGGCCCGGTGCCGTTCGACATCCTCGGCCTGCCGGAGATCGGCTTCCCGATCGGGTTCACCGGCGCGGGCCTGCCGATCGGCACCATCCTCGGCGGCCTGCCGTACGGCGAGGATCGACTGCTGTCGGTGGTCGCCGCCTACCAGGCGGTCACCGACTGGCACCTGCGGCGACCGGCCAACCCGCCGGCGACCCCGGCGGCGCGCAGCGCGGCCCCCGCCAACCTACGACTCACCGCCGACGAGGTCGCCCACCTTTCCCAGTGACCAGATCGCCGCCCGCCCGCCGGCTACCGGCGGGCGGGTCAGCCGAGGTCGGCCAGCTTCGGCAGCACCTCGTCGGCGATCCGCCGGGTGAACTCCACCGGGTGCCGGTCCGGGACGACCTGCACCTCGGTCACCCCCAGCGCGGCGTACTCGGCCACCTCGGCGACGAACGCGGCGACGTCGGTCAGGGGTGGCCGCCTGACGATGGCCGTCTTGTCGATGGCGTCGTAGTCCCGGCCCTCGGCGGCGCAGTGCCCGCGCAGCACGTCCAGCTTGTGCGCCACCTCGGCGGGGCTGCTGCCGAACAGGTTGCAGGCGTCGGCGTACCGGGCCACCAGCAGCAGGGTCTTCTTCTCGCCGCTACCGCCGATCATGATGGGCGGGTGGGGCCGTTGCAGCGGTTGCGGCGAGTTGAGCGTCTCGGTCAGCCGGTAGTGCCGGCCGTCGAACGGCCCGTTGTCGTCGCTCCACATCTGCTTGCAGATCCGCAGCGTCTCCTCCAGCCGCACGAACCGTTCGGCCATCGGCACCACCGGCACCCCGAGGCCGTGCTGTTCACGCTCGTACCAGGACGCCCCGATGCCGAGCCGGGCCCGGCCGCCGGAGAGCACGTCCAGGGTCGTCACGATCTTGGCGAGCAGCCCCGGGTAGCGGTACATCACCCCGGTGACCAGCACGCCCAACGTCATCCGCGTGGTCCGCGCCGCGACGAACCCCAGCGTCGTGTACGCCTCCAGCATCGGCTCCTCGGCCGGGGCCATGGCCTCCATCTGGAAGTAGTGGTCCATGACGGTGAACGACGCGACGCCGGCCTCCTCCGCGACGGTGGCCGTCTCGATCAGGGTCGGTGCGATCGCCGCCGGGTCGGCCGGAGTCGAGTAGTTCCAGTAGTGCAGTCCGAGTCTCATGCCTCGCCACCTCCGTACCGATCCTAGTGGCGCACCGGACCGACGGCCCGGTTCACCGATCGTCGATACTGTCGGCCATGCCCACATCCTCGGCCGATCCACAGCGGACGTCGGCCGGCGCGTCCCCAGCCGACGCCCCGGCGGCCGGCGACCCCGGCGGCGGGCCGGCAACCACACCGGTCGCCGCCCCGTCGGCGGGCCTCACGCCCCGCCGCCACTCCCTGCTGGCCGGCCCACGTCAGGTCATCCAGCCGCGGTTCCGCCCCGGCGACCGGGCCGGCGGCGCGACGCGTTCCGTCGTCGACCCGCCCTTTCCCGCCGCCGAGGCGTTCCCCGCGCCGGCACCGGATCTTCGGGCGGGCGACCGCCCGGAGGCCCCCGATCCGGCCGGCACGCACCCGCCGGACGGCGACCAGCCAGCCGGTACGGGCAGGCCAGCCGGGACCGGTCCGGCGGGTGGCCGGGCGACCGCGGCGGGCCGACCGGGCCGGTCCCGGCTGATCGCGGCCGGCGTCGCCCTGACGGCCCTGGTCGCCGGGGCGGCGCTCTGGGTCGGCCGCGACCGCGCGGAACGGACAGGCGACGCCGCCGGTGGCACCACCGGGCAGGCGGACGACCCGGCCCTGCCGCTGACGGTGCCGGCCACCCCGATCACACCGGAAGCCACGAGTTCGCCCCGCCCGGTGGCCGCATCCACCCCGGCGCCGAGCGCCACCGGGCGACCGACGACGTCACGCACCACCCGGCCGTCGGCCACGACCCCACCGAAGGCCCGGACCAACCCCACCGGCGTCAATCTGGCGCTGCGCCGTCCCGTCGACACCTCCAGCGCGGAGGCGGACTGGCTGGCGGCGGCGAACGCGGTCGACGGCGACCCGCAGACCCGCTGGGGCAGCGCCTTCGACGACCCCCAGTGGCTACGCATCGACCTCGGTGACCGGTGGCAGGTCAGCCAGGTCCGGCTCGCCTGGGAGCACGCGTACGCGGTGGCGTACCGGGTGGAGCTGTCGGTCGACGGCACGACCTGGACCACGGTCCACCGCACCACCTCGGGCCGGGGTGGCGTCGTCGCGATCCCCGTCCGGCAGCTCCCGGCCCGTTTCGTGCGGATCTACGGCACCAGCCGCAACGGCAGCTACGGCTACTCGCTGTTCGAGGTGGCCGTGCGCTGAGCCGGAGCGGCAGGCCCCCGGGTCGGTCGGCGCACCGGTCGACCGACCCGGGAGGAGCGTCGCTCAGCCGCGCCGCCACTTCTGGTTCGCCCCGCCGGTGCACTCCCAGATGATCAACCGGGCCCCGTCGGCGCTGTTCCAGTCCTGCACGTCGACACACTTGTTGGCCTGCGGGTTGACCAGGTCACCGGCGGCGCTGAGCACGAACTGCTGGGCCGGGTTGCCACTGCACCTGGCCAACTGGACGACCGCTCCGTTCGCGGTCGAGCCCCAGGCCACGTCCATGCACAGGCCGAGGGCCCGGACGGTGCCGTCGCCGCCGAAGGTCCAGCGCTGCGCGTTGCTGCCGTTGCAGCCCCACAGTTGCAGGTACTGGCCGTCGACGCCGTTGGAGTTCGGTACGTCGATGCACTTGCCGGCATAGCCGATGATCTGGCTGGCACCGCCGCCTCCGGTGGTGGCGAGGGCGAGGCCGTAGGCACCGAGGATCTCGTTGACCGGCTGGTAGACGGTGGTGCCGCCGGAGTTGCAGTCGCCACCGGCACCGGAGGTGACGCCCTGCGCCTGGTCACCGGAGACGAACGAGCCGCCGGAGTCGCCGGGCTGCGCGCAGGCGCTGCTGGCGACCAGCCCGTAGACCAGGGAGCCGGAGTAGTTGACCGTCACGTCCCGGGCGGTGATCGTGCCGCACCGCCAGCCGGTGGTCCGGCCGGACCGGCAGACCGAGCTGCCGACGGCCGCCTCCGCCGAGCCGGCCACCGCGCTCGTGCCGCCGTTGTAGGTGTTCACCGTCGGCGTCGCCACCCAGGAGGAGTTGGTCTGCACCCAGGCGTAGTCGTTGCCCGGGAAGGAGGAGCCCCGGAAGGTGCCCTGGGCGACGCCACTGCCGCTGGTCATGCTGCCCACCCCGCCGCAGTGCCCGGCGGTGACGAAGCCGCCGGCGACCGCGAACCCGACCGAGCACAGCACGCTGTTGTTGATGACGTACTGGTCGCCGCCACGGATGTCGTACACCGGGCGGTACGGCTGCGCGCCCGACACCGGACGGACCGCGCCGTCGGCGAGGCCGGCGGCCTGGGCGAACTTCCGGGCCGATGCGGCGTCGGCGGCCCGGATCACCACGCTGTTGCTCGCCGGGTCCACGTACCAGGACTGCACGGCCGAGCCGGCGTGCGCGGCCCGACGGTCGAGGGTCGCCTTGTTCCGGCCCAGGTCGGCCAGGCTCCACCGGACCACCTGGGGGCGGGCCCCGGCGCTGCGGACCCGGTCGGCACGGGTGGACGTGGTCACCCCCACCACGAGGGTGCTCCCGTCGGCGGCGATCCACGATCCGCCGTAGGCGGCGCCCAGTTCGGCGCTCAGCCGCCGCTCGATCGACGGCGCGCCCGCCTCGACGGCCGACCGGCGGCGGAGCTGGTCGTCGGTCAGGCCGAGGTCGCGGCGCAGGGCGGCCTGCTGGCCGGCGGGGATGGTGGATGACGGGTCGGTGGCGGTCGGCGGGGCGGCCGACGCAACGCCGCCGGGGGCGGTGGCGAGCGCGGCGACCAGGGTTACGGCCCCGAGGACGGCACCCAGTTGACGGAGCATTCTGCCCCCTCCATGACGGATCGGATCGCTGTGAGAGCGCTTTCAGGCAACAATCCTTACCAATAGACCGACGCCTGTCAATGCGGCGGTCGGGCCGGCGCAGCGGTGCCGCCGTCGCGCAGTGCCGCCCGCAGCCGACCGACGCCACCCCGCCCCTACGGACCGTCCACAGTCACCAGCCCTCTTCGCATTTCCCTTGATCGGGATTACCCTCTGAGAAAATCCAGTGTGGATGAACCGGAGGTGCTCATGAAGAAGATGACCGTCCGTCGCACGAGCGCGCTGCGTCTGGTGTCCGGCGCCCGCCGGCTCTGGATCGAGTGGTGCTGGTAACTGCCGACCCGGCGGACGCCCCCGGGCGTCCGCCCTCGGGGTCACCGGTCCGACCGTGACCGGCGAGCCGCCGCAGTACGACTGCCACCGCGACCACGGGCCGTACGCCGGGGTCGCGGAACTCCTCCGCCGGATCGCCGCCGAGCGTCCCCGGCTGGCTGCCCGCCACCAGGTCGAGTTGCAGGCCGTCGCGCCCCCGCCGGACCCGACCGCGCGCACCGCCGCGGACGAGGCCCCGATCCGGTTCCATCCCGCCCGGCGCACCGCCGCCCTGGCCTACGGCGCGACCGAGTTCGTGGTGGCCTGGGCGGGCACCCTCCGACGCCCGGTCACCCTCCGGTTCTCGCACGTCGCCCACACCGACGAGACCACCCGCGAGCTGCTGGACTCGCTGACCGGCCGGCTCGGGCCGTACCCGGTGCGCCTGGAGCTGCGTGACGACGGCCCGCCCCGGCCGGCGGCGGCCGATCCGACCCCGGACGCCGTGCGTGCCACCCTGGGCGACAGCCTGGCCCGGGGCTTCTACCACCACGCGGCCCGTACCGCCCGGCGCGGACGCGCCCTGGTCACCCCGGACGGCGACCTGCGGCACTGGTGGGCGTTCACCACCGGCCTGGCCACCGCCCTGGCGGCGCTGGACCGCGCCGCCGAGGCACTCGACCTCTACCACGAGGCGCGGGCCGCCACCGACGACCCGAAGATCACCATGTCGGCCGCGTACGCCACCGCCATGCTGTACGCCCGGCACCTGCCGGCGGCCGACCAGGACCCGGCAGCGGCGAGGCGCTGGCTGGAGCAGGCGCTCCGGCTCGCCGACGCGGTGGCCGACCCCCGGCAGCGGGTGCTGTCCACCGTCTTCTACGAGCAGGGTCTGGCCCTGCTGGACAGCCGGGCGGGCGAGCCCGAACGGGCGCTGCGTCTGATCGACGACGGGCTGGCCCGGCTGACGGCGGTGCTCGCCCCCGGCGAACGCCCCCAGGACCTGGCCCGGCTCCGGCACAACCGGGCGCAGGTGTACCTGGCGCTGGGCGATCCGGCCCGCGCCCTGGCCGAACTCGACACCGTGATCGCCCACGACCCCGACAACTGCGAGTACTACGTGGACCGGGCCGCCCTGCACCGGGCGGCCGGGCGGAACCGGGCCGCGATCCGCGACCACGGCAGCGCGATCCGCCTCGGGCCGCACCTGCCGGAGGCGTACTACAACCGGGCGGTGCTCCAGCAGGAGCGGGGCCGCACCAGGCGGGCCCGCGCCGACCTGGAACGGGTGCTCGCCATCGACGCCGGGCACCTCGACGCCCGGATCGCCCTGGTCAACCTGCATCTGGGCCGAGGTGCGCTCGACACTGCCGAGCAGTGCGCGCGGGCCGGGCTGGCGTCGGCCCCGCACGAGCCGGCGCTGCTGTGCACCCTCGGGCTGGTCCGCTCGGAGCGCGGCGGCCCGACCGAGGCCGACGAGCTGTTCACCCGGGCGTTGGCCGGCGATCCGGAGCTGGTCGAGGCGTGGACGAACCGGGCCGCCGTACGGTTCGACCGGGGCGAGGTGGCCGCCGCCGTGGCCGACCTGGACCGGGCGGTGGCCCTGTCGACGGCCCCGGTGCCCCGCTACAACCGGGGCACGGCGCTGGCCCGGCTCGGCCGGTGGGACGAGGCCGCCCGTGACTTCGCCGACGCGCTCACCCAGCCCGGCCTGGACCGGGCACTGCGCCGCGAGCTGCGCGCGGAGCTGGCCCGCTGCCGCCGTGCCAGGCCCGACGCGGTGGGGACCGACCGGCCCCAGCGGTAGCCCGGCCCCCGGGCAGGAGCAGCGTGATCGAGCGCTCGGGCCCACCTGGTCGACTCGGTGTCGCTGGTCCAGCGGTATCCGCCCACCGGCGGAACCGCTGGACCAGCGATCCTGGTCGAGGCCGATCCGGCCGCCGCCACCGACCCGCGCCGCCGCCGGGATCGGTGCGCAGGGCCGGACGGAAGGCCCGACCCCGCACACCGACTGGCGACCGCGCGCGGGCGCACCCGGGGTCAGCTGCGCAGGCTCCACTGCTGGTTGGTGCCGCCGTTGCAGGCCCAGAGGATCAGCTTCGTGCCGTTGGCCGTCGCGGCGCCGTTCGCGTCCAGGCACAGCCCGGACTGCGCGCCGGTGATCGTGCCGTTGGCGTTGACGTTCCACTGCTGGTTGGCCTGCCCGTTGCAGTCCCAGATCACCACCTGGGTGCCGTTGCCGGTGCCCTGGCCGGAGGCGTCCAGGCACTTGGTGCCGTAGACCATGAGCTGCCGGCTGGTGGTCTGGGTCCACCGCTGGTTGGTGGCCCCGTTGCAGTCCCAGAGCTGGGCCTGGGTGCCGTTGGTCGTGCTGGAGCCGCCGATCTCGGCACACCGGCCGGACTGACCCCCGACGATCTGCACGCCCTGCGCCGGCGGGTTGGTGCTGCCCTGCACACCGGCGTTGGCCATCACGGTCTGGGCGCCCGAGGGCCAGCTGTTGTTGCTGACCGTCGTGTTGTTGTTGACGACGTTGCCCCGGTCGCCGTTGGTCACGTTGGTGCTGTTGTTGGTCGACCAGTTGTTGGTGACGGTGAAGTTGCCCATGTTCTCGGCGAACCAGTAGTTGGCGGTGGCCCAGGTGCCGGTGGAGGAGAACACGTTGTTGCGGGCGGTGTAGTACCGGGAGCCCTCGTCGAAGTACAGCCCGAACCAGCCGTTGGTCCGCAGGCAGTAGTTCTCGTTGATGGTCCCGCCCGGGTTGGCCGACAGCGTGTAGATGCACCCGCCGTCGGTCATCTGCTGCATGACGTCGTGCACGTAGTTGCCGATGACCTGGTTGTTGGCCGCCGTGGTGGCCGTCGAGTACCGGGGCTGGTAGTTGTACAGCCCCCGGTCGGCGTAGTGCTGACTGCCGCCGGCGTCGTTGGCACCCCAGCCGTAACCGACCGACAGCCCGGTGTACGGCATGTTGTAGACCTCGTTGTGCGACACCAGTGAGGTGTTGACGTACGTGGTCAGGATCGACACCACGCCCCGGTACTCCAGGCCCAGGTCGTGCACCAGGTTGTTGCTGATGGTGATGTTCCGGTTGACCATCCGCTGGTCGCTCGGGTGGTGGGCGTCGGCGCGCACCCCGCCGACGACGATGCCGCCGGCCGAGTTGCGGGCGATCTCGGAGCGGGTGACGGTGATGTTGCTGGCCCCCAGGCCCACCCCGCTGGCGTGGGCGTTGGCGTCGTTGCCGATGCCGATGGCGGTCTGCCCGAGGTTGACGAACTGGGAGTCGCTGAAGGTGATGGTGTTGGCGGCGGACACCTGCACGGCGGCCGGCATCTGGTTCCAGCTCGGCCGGGTCGCCTCGAACAGCGGGCAGCCCTCCTGGCAGGAGGTCAGGGCGTCCGCCGGACGGGCCCAGGTGCCGGTGATGTGCGCGCCGGTCTGCTGGTCGGCGAAGCCGTTGCTGCCGCTGGGGCCGAGCCAGCTGGTGCCGGTGAAGGTGATCCCGCTGAACGAGATGTGGTGCGCCGGCGCGTCGTAGCTGCCGCCGACGTTCACCAGGGACTGCAACTGCGGCAGCTCCACGCTGACGCTGCTCATGTTCTGCCCGGCCAGCGGGATGTAGTTGAGCTGCCCACTACCCGGGTTCAGGTACCACTCCCCCGGCGCGTCGAGGAACTCGTACGCGTTGGCCAGGTAGAACGGACCGGCCCGGTGCGGCTTGGACAGGGTGTCGAAGCCGAACGTGTTGTTGTTCCAGGCCGGCTGCACCATGGTGAGGAAGTTGCCGCTGATGCTCTGCACCGGCGAGTACCGGTCGGTGAACGAACCGACGCTCTCCACCTCGACCCGGTTCTGGTTGCCCAGGTTGTTCAGGTAGCTCAGCGCGCCGTTGCTGAACCGCAGGCCGGTGGTGGTGAAGGTGAAGTCGGCCCGGTTCACGGCGGTCCGCGCCCGGGTGGCGACCGCCCCGTTGACGTAGAGCTGTCGGCTGTCGAGGCCGGCGGGGACGTTGGCCCGCCAGATGTTCTTCGCGGAGTCGACGAGCGACCAGCCGGTGACCGCCCTGGCCCCGCTGATCACCGGGCGGGCGGACGCGGCGGCCCGCCACGTCACGGTGTAGCCGTTGGTGCCGGAGTCGGCGGCGGTCAGCCGGAACGGTGCGGCGAGCCGGTAGACGCCGTCGGCCAGCTCGACGACTATGTCGCCGGACATCGCGGCGTTACGGGACCGGACCGCGTTCTGCGCCTCGGTGAGCGAACACGGCTGGCTGGCGGAACAGGCGGTGCCGCTGCCGGAGGGCGCGGCGTAGAGCGTGGTGGTGGCGGCGAGGGCGGGGGTGGCCGAGGCGACCACGGCGACCGCGGCGGCGACCGCCGTGGCGGCCAGGCCGGCCAGCACCTGCCTGCGCCCCCTGGGGAAGGACGGGACGGACACGGGTGGGGCTCCTATCGTGGTGGGGTGTGGTGGGACGCCCCCACCCCGCTGGACCGGATCACGGTCCACTCGGGCGGGCGTCACCCGTGCGCGCCGATGCGTGCTGTGGTCGGCACGGACGGGTTGCTCTGGCGATCGGTCGGCCGACCGCACCTCGGGGGGTCTGCGGCACCGCCCCGACCGGCGGCCGGTCCGGCCACCTCATCGCTGCTCCTGATCGGCGGCCGGACCGAGCAGACCGGCCGTCCGCAGCGCGGGCCACAGCTCGGCCGGGACGTCGGCGGCCGACCGGGTCAGGGTCTGCGCCACCTGCGCGCCGCTGCGCAGACCGACGACCGTCGAGACGACCGCGGGATGGGACCGGACGAAGGCGAGCGCCGCCTGCGGCAGGGTGACGCCGTACGACTCACAGACCGCGGCGATCCGCCGCGCCCGCGCGATCAGCTCCGGTGGGGCCTGCTGATAGTTGTAGGTGGCGTCGGCCGGTGGCTGGTCCCGGGACAGCAGGCCGGAGTTGTAGACACCGGCGATCACCACGCCGACGCCCCGGCTCTCGGCGGCGGGCAACAGGTCGGCCAGCGCGCCCTGTTCGAGCAGGGTGTACCGACCGGCACACATCACCACGTCGACGTCGGTCTCCTGGACGAACCGGGTGAGCAGGTGGGACTGGTTCATGCCGGCACCGATGGCCCGCACCACGCCCTGGTCACGCAGCTCCACCAGGGCGGGCACCGCCTCGGTCGCGGCCTGCTCCCAGTGCTCGTCTGGGTCGTGCAGGTAGACGATGTCCACCCGGTCCAGGCCGGTGCGCTCCAGGCTGGACTCCAGCGAGCGGAGCACCCCGTCCCGGCTGAAATCCCAGACCCGCCGGTGGCGCGCGGCGACGTCGAACCCCTCCGGGTCGCGCCGGTGCGCGCCCTGTGGCGACGGTACGAGCAGCCGGCCGACCTTCGTCGACACGACGTACTCGTCGCGCGGCCGGGTACGCAGGGCCGCGCCGAGCCGCCGCTCGGACAGCCCGAGCCCGTAGTGCGGTGCGGTGTCGTAGTACCGCAGGCCGGCCTCCCAGGCGGTGTCGACAGCGGTGGCGAACTCCTCGTCCGTGGTCGCCCGGTAGAGGTTGCCGCCCTGGGCCGCGCCGAACCCCAGCTCGGTGAGGTGGACCGCCGGCCGCCGCGGCAGGGCCCGCCCCCTCACGACGCCCCCAGCCGGTACACCCGCCGCGCGGTGTGCCGCCAGATCGCCGCCCGGTCGTCCTCGCCGAGGCCGCCCAGCAGCCCGTCCAGGGTGCCGACCCAGCGGTCGTATGAGCTGGCGAGCAGACACACCGGCCAGTCGGAGCCGAACATCAACCGGTCCGGCCCGAACGCGTCGAGGGCGTGGTCGACGGCCGGCTGGAGGTCCGCCGACGTCCACGGCGACCGGTCCACCTCGGTCACCAGACCGGAGAGTTTCGCCGTCGTGTTGGCCGAGGCGGCGAGGGCGCGCAGGTCACGCACCCAGTCGCCGAGTTCCGCCCGACCGAGTGCGGGCTTGCCGAGGTGGTCCAGGACGAACCGCACCTCGGGCAGGTCGCGGGCCACCCGGCTGGCCGCACCCAGTTGGTGCTGCCGGACCAACAGGTCGAAGGCGAGGCCGGCGGCACCGACCGCCGCGATCCCCCGCCGTACGTCCGGGCGCTCGAGGAACGTCGGGTCGGGCTCGTCCTGGACGGAGTACCGGACCCCGACCAGCAGGTGGCCGCCGCGCGCCGCCCGCAGCCGGGCCAGCCGGTCGGCGACGTCGTCCGCGGTGGGATCGGCCCAGCCGACGACACCCCGCACGAGCGTGCTGTCGGCGGCGACACCCAGCAGCTCCACCGTCTCGGCCTCGGTGGAGTTGGACTGCACCACGACGGTCTGGGTCACCCCGGCGTCGCGGGCCGCCCGGTCGAGATCGACCGGGGTGAAGTCGGCGTCGATCGCCGCCATGGTCGTCGGGTCGATCCAGGGCTGCGGGTGTCGGGCCCGCACCCAGAGGTGGTGGTGGGCGTCGACGATGTCGAACCGTCCGGATGGCTCGGTCATCGGCCCAGCCACCCGCCGTCGACGGGCAGGACGACGCCGTTGACGTAGTCCGACGCCGGTGCGGCCAGGAACACCGTGACGCCGGCGAGGTCGTCGGCCCGGCCCCACCGGCCGGCCGGAATCCGGGCGAGGATGGCGCGGTCACGCTCCGGGTCGTCACGCAGGGCCTGGGTGTTGTCGGTGGCGATGTAGCCGGGGGCGATGGCGTTGACGGTGACCCCGTGCGCCGCCCACTCGTTGGCCAGCGCCTTGGTGAGCCCGGCCACGCCGGACTTCGAGGCGCTGTAGCCGGGGACGTTGATGCCGCCCTGGAAGCTGAGCAGCGAGGCGGTGAAGATGATCTTTCCGCGTCCCCGGCTCACCATTGCCCGGCCGATCTCCCGGCTCAGCACGAACTGGCTGGTCAGGTTCACCTCGATGACGTGGTCCCACATCTCGTCGGGGTGCTCCGCCGCCGGGGCGCGGGCGATGGTGCCGCCGTTGTTGACCAGGATGTCGATCGGGCCGAGATCCTCAAGGTCCGCGGCGAGGCGGCGCACCGCGGCGCGGTCGGCCAGGTCGACCCGCAGGGCGGTGAACCGGCGGCCGGCGGCCCGTACCCGACGCTCCACCTCGCTACCGGTGGCCTCCAACCGGGCCGAGACGCCGACGATGTCGGCACCGGCGACGGCCAGCGCCTCGGCCATCGCCAGTCCGATGCCCCGGCGGGCCCCGGTCACCACGGCGGTCCGGCCGGACAGGTCGAACAGGGCGTTCATCGCTGCACCTCCTGCCAGTCGAGCAGCACCTTCATCACGCCGCTGCCCTCCTCCAGGGCGGTGAAGGCCGAGGTCGCCGCATCGGCGGGCACCACCCGGGAGATGAGTTGTCCGGCCGGGACCGCGCCGGAGGCGACCAGCCGGACCGCTTCCACCATGTCCTCGCGCTGGTAGAGCCGGGCACCGAGCAGCTCCAGTTCGCGCCAGAAGACCCGGTGCAGGTTCACCGGTCGGGGCTGCGGATGGATCGCCACCATGACCAGCCGACCCCGGGTGGTCAGCACGTCGACGGCGGTGCCGACGCCGGCGGCGGAGCCGGACACCTCGAAGGCCACGTCCGCGCCCGCGCCGTCGGTCCGCCCGTCGACCAGCGCCACCACGTCGGTGCCGGCCGGGTCGACGGCGTCGAGGCCGACCTCGGTGGCCACCGACCGGCGGAACGGGTCCGGTTCGACGAGCAGGACCCGCGCGCCGCGCTGCCGGGCGACGGTGGCGATGAGCACGCCGACCGGCCCGCCGCCGACCACGACGACCTGGTCGGCGTCGGTCACCCTCCCCCGCCGGACGTCGTGCACGGCGACCGCTACCGGTTCGACGAGGGCGGCCTGGTCGAGGGGCAGTTCGTCGGGCAGGGGCACCACCAGGTCGGCCGGGACGGTCCACGAGGACTGCATCGCCCCGGGCGAGTCGATGCCGAGGAAGTTCATCGCGTGGCAGATGTGCGAGTTCCCGCGCCGGCAGGCGGCGCACCGACCGCAGAACCGGGTCGGCATCACCGTGACGGCCTGGCCCACGGCGTATCCGGTGACGCCCGCGCCGACCTCGGCGACCCGCCCGGACATCTCGTGCCCCATCACCGCTGCGCGGCCCACCCGGGCATCCATGTCTCCGTGGTAGACGTGCAGGTCGGTGCCACAGATCCCGGTGTAGGCCACCGCGATCCGCAGCTCACCGGGCCCCGGCGGCGCAGGGGTACGCGGCTCGACCTCCAGCTGTCGCGCGCTGCGGTAGACGACGGCCTTCATACATCCTCCGTATCGACGATCGGGATCAGTGCCGGGCGGCGGACGGAACGCCGTCGTGGGTGTGCGCCGGGGTGCCGGGCAGCGGCGTCACGTGCGGTCGTGGCCCGACGGGGGCACGGTCGGCCACCGCCAGCAGTCGACGTCCGGCCCGTTCCGGCCGTACGTTGGGACCGTCGGGCGTCGGCACGTCCGGCCTCCGCTGGGCCCCCCGGATCTCCTCCTCGGCGACGGTGACGCCCAGCCCCGGCGAGTCCCCGAGGACGAACGCGCCGTCCTCGACGTGCAGGTCGAGGGTGACCCCGCGCGGAGGGTGCAGGTCCTGCAACTCACTGACCATGTGGTTCGGCACCGACGTGGCGGCGTGCAGCAGCCCGACGGGGCTGTTGCCGATCGGGCTGACCGGCAGGTCGTAGGCGTGTGCCAGGGCGGACACCCGCAGGAAGTGGGTGACGCCCCACACCGCGGCCATCTGCACCACGTCGACCGCCGCCGCGGCGATCAGCGGCCGGTACTGTTCGAGGCCGGTGAGGTTCTCACCGGTGGCCACCGACGCCTGGATCCCCCGGCCGACGACCGCCAGTCCCTCGGCGTCCCACCGTCGGACGGGCTCCTCGATCCAGGCGAGGTCCAGGGCGCGTTCCAGTTCGCAGACGTGCCGGACGGCCTGCTTGCGGGTCCATGCCTCGTTCACGTCGAGCATCAGGCCGGGCCGCTGCCCGTGCCCGGCCTCGGTCAACACGTCCCGTACCAGGTGCAGCCGGTGCAGGTCGCGCTCGATGTCGAGGCCACCCTTGAGCTTGGCGGCCCGCAGCCCGTGCCGGGCGTAGACCTCGTAGGTGGCGGCGAGTTCGTCGTCGTCCAGGCCGATGTCCAGGCCGGACGCGTAGGCGGGCACCCGCCGGTCGCGTCCGCCGAGCAGCCGCCAAAGCGGTTGCCCGGCCGCCTGGGCCTTGATGTCCCACAGCGCGGTGTCGAGCGCCCCGATGGTCCCGAACACCGTGCCCGCGTGGCCCGCCTTGAAGGTCTGCCGCAGCATCCGGTCGTAGAGGGTGGTCACGGCGCGGGGGTCCTCGCCGTCGATGGCCGCGAAGATCCGCTCGATGTCCCCGTGCGGTCCGAGGCCGACCCCGGTGATGCCCTCGTCGGTCTCGACCACGACGATCGGCACCGAGGTCACCCCGTCGGCGAAGACGCCGTTGGCGTCGCCGACGGGCCGACCCCACTCCTGGACGGTGGTGAGGGTCCGGTATCCGGTGATCCGCATGTCAGCCCTTCGTTGCGCCGGCGGCGACACCGTCGGCGATCTGACGCTGGAGGAAGAGGTAGATCACCAGGACGGGTATCGCGGCGATCAGCACCCCCGAGGCGAAGGTGGGGATGTCGTCGGAGTACTGCCCCCGCAGCGAGGTCACCCCGACCATCAGGGTGCGATGGTCGGCCGAGGGCATCAACAGCAGCGAGATCAGCACGTCGTTCCAGCAGAACAGAGCGTTGAGGATGCCGACCGACAACAGCGCCGGGGTGCCCAGCGGCAGCATGATCCGCCGATAGACGCCGTAGACGTTGTTGCCGTCGATCCGGGCCGCGTCGATGATCTCGGGCGGGATGGTCTTGTAGTAGCTGGTCATCAGGAAGATCGTGAAGGGCAGGAACTGCGCGACGTAGGCGAGGACGAGCCCCGGGTAGGTGTCGACGAGACCGGTGTCCCCCATGACCCGGGCCAGCGGCACCATGATCACCTGGAACGGCACGAAGAGAGCCGCGAGGCAACACAGGAACAGCACCGACGAGCCACGGAAGCGCAGTTGACTCAGCGCGAAGCCCGCCATGGACCCGAACAGCAACAGCAGGACCACCGAGACCGTCACCACGACCACCGAGTTGACCATGTAGCGGGCCATCCCGACGCTGCTCCAGGCCCGGGTGATGTTCTCCCAGTGCAGGGCGTCCGCCAGCGAGAAGCGGTCGAGGATGTAGTCGCGGCGGGTCTTCATCGCGACGTTGGCGGTGAAGACCAGGGGGTAGACGGTCGCCAGGGCCAGGAGAGCCATCGGCACGGCGAGCAGCCACCGGCTCGGCCGGACACGGGACATCACGCCTCCCTCACCGCCCGCCGGAGCAGACTGATCTGGAGCAGCCCCACCACGAGCATGATGAGGAAGAGCACCGTCGAGGCGGCCGACGCGAGCGCGGGCCGGTTCAGCTGTCCCTGCTGGAACCAGATGTAGTACTCCGGCAGGTACGTCGAGCCCTCCGGGCCTCCGCTGGTCATCACGTACAGCAGGCCGAACATGGAGGTCAGCATCCCGATCATCGTGGTCACGAAGACGAACTGGATGGTGCGGGAGAGGCTGGGGACGATCACGTGCCGGATGGTCTGGGGCAGGGACGCGCCGTCCACCCGGGCGGCGTCCAGCAGCGAGGCGTCCAGGGTGGCGAAGCCGGCGAGGAACACCACCAACGCCATCCCGAAGGTCGCCCAGACGTGCACCCCGACCACCACGAACATCGCCACGTCCGGATCGCCGAGCCAGTCCACCGGCCCGACGCCGATCCCGCCGAGCACGGCGTTGAGTGGGCCGTCGAAGGCGAGCAGGAGATTGAAGATGGCGCCGACGATGACCGGGGAGAGCACGGCCGGGAAGAAGTAGACGCTGCGGTAGACCCGGTGGCCGGGCACCCGCAGGTAGATGAGGGTCGCGAGCAGGCCCGGAATAGCCACCGCCACCGGCAGCAGCACCACGAGCAGCCCGACGTTGCGCAGCGCGCCCCGGAACAGCGGATCCTCGAGCAGCTCCAGGTAGTTGTCGAGGCCGACCATCATGCCGTTGCGGTCGCCGTCGCCGGTGAAGGAGAAGTTGATCCCGAGCAGCAGCGGCCACAGGCGCAGCCCCGCGAGGATCAACAGGGACGGGGCCAGGAGCACGTAGGGGGCGAGTCGTTCCGCGCGCCGGCCGCCCTGGCCGGGGCGAGCGGCGGCACCGGGGACGGGCTGTCGGGGCGGCCCCCCGTCGGTCCGTCCGGTCGGGGCCGGCCGGACCGACGGCATCGACCTTCCGATCGGCACGGGTCAACCGGCCTGGTCGGAGGCGGCCATCTGCTTCACGACCTCGTCGACGGTGGTCGAGCCGCTCAGCAGTTGCTGGGAGAGCCGGCCCATCAGGTCCAGGCTCTTCGAGGAGAGCGCCACGTGCAGGGCGGGCTTGCCGGTCTTGAGGTCGGCGACGATGGCGGCCACGGCCGGGCCGCCCGACGACACGTCGATGGTGGTGTCGGCGGCGATCGCGCCGGCCTCGGCGTAGAAGGCCTTCAGCGCCGCGGTCGAGGTCAGCGACCGCACCAGGTCGCCGGCCACCTTCGGGTCCTTCGTCCACTTGGTGACCGCGTAGCCGATGCCGCCGTCGTAGGGCAGGACCGGGGTGGCGCCGGGGACGACGACCGGTGCGCGCATCACGCCGAGCTTCTCGGCCGTCAGGAACTCATTGAAGTCCTTCCAGTGCCCGACGTCCGACATCAGCCCGATGACGTGGGCGGCCTTGGCCGACTGGAAGATCGCGAAGGCGTCGTTGAACATCGCCGTCGAGTTGGCCCCGTCGTTGTTCAGCTTCGCGTCCTGGGTCTCCTTCCAGAGCGCGAAGATCCGCTTGACGTTGGGCGAGGTCCAGTCCCGCTTGCCGGCGATCCAGGCGTCGTACTCCTGCGGGGTGAGGATGCCCGACCCGAAGGCGGACAGGAAGAACTGGATCCCGACGCCCTCCTTGTTGCCCAGGGCGAAACACTTCGCGCCGGTCTGCCTGCCGATGGCGGCGCAGTCGGCCACGAACTCGGGCCAGGTGGTGGCCGGGCTCGCCGGGTCGAGGCCGGCCTTCTCGTAGAGGGTCCGGTTGTAGTAGATCGGGTAGCCCTGCAGGGTCACCGGCCCGGCGTAGGTCTTGCCGTCCTTGGTGAACGCGTCCCAACCGGCCAGCCGCTGCCGGTCCTCGGCCACGTACTCGTCCAGCGGCAGCAGCGCGTCGGACCGGTCCCGGATCCGGCCGCCGCCGTTGAACAGGACGACGTCCGGTCCCTTGCCGGACTGGATCGCCGTGCCGAGCAGGGTGTAGTACTGGTCGAACGGCTGGGCGACGAACTCGACGGTGACGTTGGGGTGTTTCTTGGCGAAATCGGCCTTGGCCTGCTGGACATAGCGGGCGGCGGAGGGCTCACCGGACTTCCAGTCCCAGACCACCAGCTTCCCGTCCGAGCCGCCGGGCGAGGAGCGCGTCCCTGTGGCGCTCCCGCAGCCGGTCAGCGCCAACGCCGCGACGAGTACGGCCGACCACACTGCTCGCTGCTTCATCGCTGCTCACCTTCGACTATCCGAATGCCGGCGGACCGGCCCCCGTCGATGCAAGAATTGACGGGAAAGTAACTCGTATGACGTATGACGTCAACAGGGGGACGTAGAATTCTGCGGTAGTCGTGGCACGTCGCGCGGGGGCCACTGGAGGGGACATGACGGCAGCAGCACGGGAGACCATCCTGAACACTTCAGCGCCCCCCACCTGGGCACGACGACCGGCCAACCTCGCCACGGCGGTCACCGCGGAGCTGGTGGAGCGCATCGTCCGCGGGGTCCACCCGCCGGGCACGCCGCTGCCGCCCGAGCCGGCGCTCTGCGAGGTGTTCGCGGTGAGCCGCACGGTCGTCCGGGAGGCCGTGAAGATCCTTCAGGAGAAGGGGCTGGTGCAGGTCCGGCAGGGCAGCGGCACCATCGTCACCCCACCGTCGATGTGGGACATGCTCGACGAACTCGTCCTCGCCGCGACCATCGCCGAGGACGACAGCCTGACCATCCTCGACGACCTCGTGGCCACCCGGCGGGTGCTGGAGTCCGACATGGCCAACGTCGCCGCCCGGCTGGCCGACCAGGAGACCATCGACCGGCTGCGGGCCCTGGTCGACCGGATGGACGAACTGGTCGACGACCAGGTCACCTACCACGAACACGACCGGGCGTTCCACGACGTGATCATGCAGGCGTCCGGCAATCGGATCGCCCGCGGCGTGGTGCGGGCCCTGGAGAGCCAGGTGGTGAACACCGCCCGGTACATGGGCCGCTCCGAACGGGCGCTGTGCGTGGCCTCGAACCGTGGGCACCGGCGCATCTACGAGCGCATCGCGGCCCACGATCCGGACGGCGCCGCCGAGGCCATGGTCACCCACATCACCGAGGCATGGCTGGTCCGCCGGAGCGGACCGGACACCGCACGACTGGTGCGCTGACGGACGAACCCGCCCCGCAGGGTGGTGACCGACCCCGGGCGACCCGGGGCAGGTCCGGAGAAGACTGGTCATCTCGGGCCGATCGCGCGGATTCAACCAACGAACGTCTATGGCTTGCGGCTGTTAACGATAACAAGCTACCGTCGGCCGCAGAAGCGAAGGGCACGCTTCCACGCTTCACCCGCCGCACCCGCTGGTGAAGCGGTGCACGGCAACCGCCGGCTGGTCACCTCCGGGCACCCCCGTGGGACGTGGCACGCCGCCGGGCCGGGCCGACCGGAGACTCCACCCTGGAGTCACGGCGGACACCGTCCCTCACCGACCCGGGCCTGGTCTGCGAACACCCGCCGACCGCTGAACGACCGCCGCGCACCGCCCACACCACGCTTGCGGACGAGGCACGACCGGAACGACGCCTGACCGGGCCCGGCGGACGTTCCGGACGGCGCGGCACCACCCGCCGCACCAGCCCGACCACCTCCGATCCGCACCACCACCACGGGAGCACCGCATGCCTCTGCCCGAGGTCACGCCACCGGCTCTAGGCCGGAACCACCACCCCACCCCGCACCCCGTCCGCGCCGCCCGGCACCGGTGGGCGAAAGAGCTCTCGCCACACTCGCAGTCAACGTCAGCGGCGGCCACCACCTACCGCACCGTCAGCTCGTGGTCCGGCGGCTGGCAGGGCGAGGTCACCCTGAAGGCGGGCAACGCGGCGATCAACGGTTGGACCGTCCGGTGGACCCTGGGCAGCGGCCAGACGATCAGCCAGGTCTGGAGCGGCGCCCTCACCACCAGCGGCAGCGCCGCGTCGGTGCGCAACGTCGACTACAACGGGTCGCTGCCGGCATCCGGCTCCACCACGTTCGGCTTCATCGGCGCCGGAACCGCCTCCAGCCCCACGCTCAGCTGCGCCAGCCCGTAGGGCGGCCCGAGGACTCTCCGCAGCTCGAGGAGAGGACCGGTCGACCACGGGCGGCCTCCGCCCCGACCGATCGTGATCGTTCAGGTGAGCATTCCCCACCCTGGGAGGTAACCCGTGAAACCCGCACTGCCACCACTGACCCGACTGCGGCGCTCGGCCGCCTGGCTCGTGGCCCTGCTCCTGGTCTCGACGCTGCTCCCGGTCGGCACGGCGAAGGCCGACAACCCCATCGTCCAGCACATCTACACCGCCGATCCGGCCCCGATCGTCTACAACGGCCGGGTGTACCTCTACACCGGCCACGACGAGGACGCCTCCACCTACTTCACGATGAAGGACTGGCGGGTCTGGTCGTCCGCCGACATGGTCAACTGGACCGACCACGGCTCACCGCTCAACATCGGCACCTTCAGCTGGGCCAAGTCGGACGCCTGGGCCGGCCAGGTCATCGCCCGCAACGGCAAGTTCTACTGGTACGTGCCGGTGACCGCCAAGTCGACCAACTCGATGGCCATCGGGGTGGCGGTGGGCGACAGCCCGACCGGCCCGTTCCGCGACGCCATCGGCCGACCCCTGGTGGCCAACGGCGAGATCGACCCGACCGTCTTCATCGACGACGACGGGCAGGCGTACCTCTACTGGGGCAACCCGAACCTGTGGTACGTGAAGCTGAACACCGACATGATCTCGTACTCCGGCAGCGCCACCAAGATCCCCCTCACCACCGCCGGGTTCGGCACCCGTAACGGCAACGCGAACCGGCCGACCCTGTACGAGGAAGGCCCCTGGGTCTACAAGCGCAACGGCACGTACTACAACGTGTTCGCGGCGGAGTGCTGCTCGGAGTTCATCGGCTACTCGACGGCCACCGGCCCGACCGGGCCGTGGACCTACCGCGGCACCATCATGCCCCGGCAGGGCGGCAGCTTCACCAACCATGCCGGGGTCATCGACTTCAACGGCGGCTCGTACTTCTTCTACCACAACGGGGCGCTGCCCGGCGGCGGTGGCTACACCCGATCGGTCGCCGTGGAGAAGTTCACCTACAACAGCAACGGCACCATCCCCACGATCAACATGACCACCACCGGCGCGCCGCAGGTCGGCACGCTGAACCCGTACGTGCGCCAGGAGGCCGAGACCATCGCCTGGGGCTCCGGCATCGAGACGGAGGTGTCCAGCGAGGGCGGGATGAACGTCGGCTTCATCGAGAACGGCGACTACATCAAGGTGAAGGG
This sequence comes from Micromonospora sp. NPDC051925, assembly GCF_044548625.1. Lineage (NCBI taxonomy): Bacteria > Bacillati > Actinomycetota > Actinomycetes > Micromonosporales > Micromonosporaceae > Micromonospora > Micromonospora sp. NPDC051925. The sequence continues at coordinate 356,584 of NZ_JBIUCH010000004.1, forward strand.
GGTGGCCTTCGGCACCGGCGCGTCGTCCTTCAGCGCCCGGGTGGCCTCGGCGACCAGCGGCGGCACCATCGAGGCCCGCCTGGACAGCGCCACCGGCACCCGGGTGGCCGCCTGTGCCGTGCCGGGCACCGGCGGCTGGCAGACCTGGCAGACCGTTTCCTGCGGGGTCTCCGGCGCGACCGGCACCCACGACCTGTACCTGCGGTTCACCGGCGGCAGCGGCAACCTGTTCAACGTCAACTGGTGGCAGTTCCAGAACGCATCCGGCCCGACGCCCACGCCCACGCCGACCGCAACGCCCACCCCCACGCCGACCCCCACCCCGACCGTGACCCCGACCCCCACCTCGACGCCGACGCCGACGCCGACCCCGACCGGCCCCGGCGGGCTGTCCTGTGGGGTCACCAACGAGGTGGTCAACAGCTGGCAGGGCGGCTTCGAGGGCCGGCTGACCATCACCAACGGGTCCGTCCCGGTCACCGGCTGGCGGGTGAACTTCACCTTCCCCAGCGGACAGACGGTGTCGCAGACCTGGAACGGCACCTACAGCCAGCAGGGCAACCAGGTGACCGTCACCAACGCCAGCTACAACGGGCAGCTCGCCGCAGGTGCGACCACCACCGTCGGCTACATCAGCGCCACCACCGGCAGCAACCAACCGCCGACCAACCTGACCTGTACGCCCGCCTGACGATCGTGATCGTCCGCCCCACCCCACCGGGGCGGGCCATCACCCCACCACCGTCCACCGCCCAGAACGAGTCCCCCCGGCCGGGCCCTGGTCCGAGCCGCAGTCCCATGGAGGTTCCATGTCATCCCCGTCCCTCAGCCGACGTCAGCTGCTGCAGGCCGCCGGCGCCACCGCCCTCGTCTCCGCCGCCGGCGGCACCATCCTCGGCCAACTGCCGGCCGCCGCGGCGGTGGTCCCCCCGGCGCGGGCGGACATCGGCGTCTCGGCATACCCGTTCGACCTCGGTCAGGTACGGCTGACCGCCGGCCGCTTCCAGGACAACCAGAACCGCACCCTGAACTACCTGCGCTTCGTCGACGTGGACCGGATGCTCTACAACTTCCGGGCCAACCACCGGCTCTCGACCAACGGGGCCGCGACGAACGGCGGCTGGGACGCCCCGAACTTCCCCTTCCGCACCCACATGCAGGGGCACTTCCTCACCGCCTGGGCGCACGCCTACGCCGTGCTGGGCGACACCACGTGCCGGGACAAGGCCAACTACATGGTCGCTGAGCTGGCCAAGTGTCAGGCGAACAACAGTGCCGCCGGGTTCAACACCGGTTACCTGTCCGGCTTCCCCGAGTCCGACATCAGCGCGGTCGAAGCGGGCACGCCCGTCGCCGTGTCGTACTACTGCATCCACAAGACCCTGGCCGGACTGCTCGACGTCTGGCGGTACATCGGCAACACCCAGGCCCGCGACGTCCTGCTGCGGTTCGCCGGCTGGGTCGAGTGGCGCACCGGGCGGCTGAACTACAACCAGATGCAGACGGTCCTGAACACCGAGTTCGGCGGCATGAACGAGGTGCTGGCCCAGCTCTACCAGTACACCGGTGACGCGCGCTGGCTCACCGTCGCCCAGCGGTTCGACCACGCCTCGGTCTACGACCCGCTCGCTGCGAACTCCGACACCCTCAACGGCAAGCACGCCAACACCATGCTGCCCAAGTTGGTCGGCGCGGCGAAGGAGTACAAGCAGACCGGCACCACCCGCTACCGCGACATCGCCAGCAACTCGTGGAACATGATCGTCGGGCAGCACACCTACGCCATCGGCGGCAACAGCCAGGCCGAGCACTTCCGGCCGCCCAACGCGATCGCCGGCTATCTCAACAACGACACCTGCGAGCACTGCAACACCTACAACATGCTCAAGCTGACCCGGGAGCTGTGGCTGCTCGACCCGAACCGGGCCGCCTACTTCGACTACTACGAGCGCGCTCTGCTCAACCACCTCATCGGCGCGCAGAACCCGGCCGACAGCCACGGCCACATCACCTACTTCACCCCGCTCCAGCCGGGTGGACGCCGGGGGGTCGGCCCGGCCTGGGGCGGCGGCACCTGGAGCACCGACTACAACTCGTTCTGGTGCTGCCAGGGCACCGGCATCGAGACGAACACGAAGCTGATGGACTCCATCTACTTCTACAACGACACGACGCTGACCGTGAACCTGTTCGTGCCGTCGGTGCTGACCTGGTCGCAGCGCGGGATCACGGTCACCCAGAGCACCACCTACCCGGTCAGCGACACCAGCACGCTGACCCTGTCCGGCACGATGAGCGGCTCGTGGAGCATCCGGGTGCGGATTCCGTCCTGGGCCAACGACGCGACGATCGCCGTCAACGGGGCGACGCAGAGCGTGTCCACCACGCCCGGCAGCTACGCCACCGTCACCCGCACCTGGGCGGCCGGCGACACCATCACCGTACGGCTGCCGATGCGGGTGGTCGTGCAGGCGGCCAACGACAACGCCAACGTCGGCGCGGTCACGTACGGCCCGGCGGTGCTGTGCGGCAACTACGGCAACACGTCGTTGAGCTCCCTGCCGTCGCTCAACGTCTCGTCGATCACCCGGACCAGCACCAGCTCGCTGGCGTTCACCGCCACCGCGAACGGGTCCACGGTCAACCTCGGGCCGTTCCACGACGCCCAGGGCTTCAACTACACGGTCTACTGGAACACCAGCGGCGGTTCCAGTGCCAGCAGCCACCGACTCGTCAACGTCGGCACCGGTCTGGTCCTCGGTATCAAGGACATGTCCACCGCCGACGGCGGGCTCGCCGTGCAGTGGGGCGACAGCGGGACGGCCGACCACAACTGGGTCATCGTGACCGACGGCGACGCCGTCCGGTTCCGCAACGTCAACAGCGGCAAGGTCCTCGGTGTGCAGAACATGTCCACCGCCGACAACGCCGTCGTGTTGCAGTGGTCCGACAACGGCACCGCCGACCACCGGTGGACCCTCCTGAACCAGGGGGACGGCACCTACAAGATCCGCAACGTCAACAGCGGGAAGCTGCTCGGCATCCTCAACGCCTCGACCGCCTGGGGCGCGCAGGCCGTGCAGGACTCCGACAACGGCAGCACCGACAACCGCTGGCGGCTCGTCGCCAACTGACAACGAGCCGGCCTGGGACCGGCCGTCGGTCCGACACCGCCGGCGAGACGGTGCTGGACCACGGTCGCACGAATGGGGCTGCCCCGATCGGGGCAGCCCCATTCCTCGTGTTTTGACCATCGGGGGGATTCGTAGTGGTCTAGGTCTAGCGATATGGGGAGGACCCTGTCCATGATCTGAGTTTCCAGACAAAGATCATCAGTGGGCAGGGTCCTCGATGGGGAGCGTAGCGGTTACCGGTGTCGGCCAT